>CABUOF010000001.1 GCA_902493125.1 uncultured Collinsella sp.
GTTCAACGGCAGGCCCCGCCGACCGATTGCAAGCGGTCGGCGGGGCCATTGTGGCTCTTGACAGCGGATTGGGTCATATGAGCGAAAGCCCGCCAGAGCGAGCAAGGTGACGCGAAGCGAGGCGGCATTGACCTTCTGGTCATGCCGCCGAAGCTGAACGTCAGATTGCCGCTCTGGCGGGCTTGCAGCGTCGACCGGTCCGCCGTTCGTTAGAACGGCGGAACCAAAGGCGCAGCGTCAAGTGGTTACGGCGTTTGGTAAAACGCCGTAACTAAAACCCGTGGCGCTCGAGGAAGCGGAAGGCCAGGCGGATCCAGGGACGGACGGAAACCTGCTTGTCCTCGTTGTCGACCGCGGTGTTGGCGTTGCCGAGCGAAAGGCCGTGACCACCTTGGTCAAAGACGTGCATCTCGCAAGGGACGCCCTCCTCTGCCATGCGTTGGGCAAACGGATAGACCTGCGCGATCGGCGCCGTTTTGTCGTCGGACACGCCCCACACAAAGGTCGGCGGCATCTGACGCGAAACATGCGTGGTGGGGCAGATGTCGGCCAAATGCTCGTCAGTTGCCTCGCCACCCGTCACCATCGACAGGTAGTCGTTGAGCAAATCGCGCCCCGTCTTGCCGCCCGTCTTGGGCACACGCAAGTCAATGCGCGGATCGCGCGTCTGCATGTCGCGCACATAGGCAAAGTCGAGCAATGGATAGCCCAGCACCACGGCATCGGGACGGATGTCGTCCGGACGCGCCCCGGCAAGTGCCGCAAAGGGGCCGGTCTTCCACTGTGTTGCCAGCGAGGCGCAAATCATGCCGCCAGCAGAAAAGCCCACGACGCACACGCGCTTAGGATCGACATGCCACTCGTCGGCGTTGACGCGCACCGTGGCGACCATCTTGGCAAGATCTGCCTGGGGGTGCGGAAAGCTCACGTCACCTGTAGAACTCGTGACATAGTTGAGCACAAAGGCCTGGTAACCGTGATCCAAAAACGCAAACGCCACAGGATCCTGCTCATGCGGAGCGATATGCGTAAACGCACCTCCGCCACAGATAATCACCGCGGGGCGGCGGCCATTCGGTTTATCGGGCAACGGCTCGGCACCCAAATACGTAAACGTCGCCGGATAATCCTCGGTCGGCTCCTCGCCCCACAGCGCATGGTTCTCGACAATCATATGTGCTCCCTTCGCGCAAATTATGCGCCCTTGTTTTTCGCCTTCAAGCGTACCCCACTTGAACCCGTGGCGCAGAAACACTCCGGCAATAAGTTTCCCTTCAACTGATATATCACATAATCCCAGTTCAGAGGTATCATTGAGCAGCGTAGAATAGGGGTGTTGACCAAGCCGCGAAACACATGTGAAATGTTTCCGGCAAACCAAACGCGCGATATGCGCCTATTTAAGTTGGAGGCAACTATGGGTCTGCTCGATTCGCTTAAGTCCACCTTCACCTCGACCGGCGAGGCGTCCGTTCCGCCCGCAGCAAGCTTCGCTACCCGCGAAGGCGTCATCTACGCCCCCGTCAACGGCGTGCTCGTCAACCTGGACGAGGTTCCCGACGAGACGATCGCCTCGGGCATGCTTGGCCAGGGCTATGGCATCGAGCCCATCACCGACACCATCTATGCGCCTGCCAACGGCCGCATCGGCGCCACCACTGTCACCAACCACTCCATTGGCATGATCACCGAGGACGGTCTTCGCGTGTTCATCCATGTCGGCCTGGGCACCGTGGAAATGAACGGCAAGGGTTTTGCCCGCTTTGTCGAGATGGGCGATGTGGTCAAGGCAGGCCAGCCGCTCATCAGCTTCGACCGCGAGGCCATTAAGGCCGCCGGCCACGAGGACATCGTGACCGTCATCGTCTCCGAGCTCGACCGTCTTAAGAGCATCGACCATGTCGGCGAGTCCGGAACGCTTATCGGCGGCAACCCTCTCGTCAAGCTGGGCGACCCGCTGCTGGTGGCCAAGACCAAGTAGCCAAGTCCCGCGCCACACAGCCAAAAGGCACCACGCCAAGCGCCCGCGACCATTTGCCGCGGGCGCTTTTCGTTTGAAAAACCATCCCGCCAATGCCTTATCTGTATAGCCCAAATGAACCGAGCTGCTAGAATATCGAACTGTATGGATAACTATCATTCAACCGTTATGGGAGGATACGTGAACCGCACCAAAATCGCGCAGCTCTATGCCGATGCCGAGTCGCTCGGCGGCCAGACCGTCACCATCGCCGGCTGGGTCAAGTCCGTCCGCGACATGAAGAACTTTGGCTTTGTTACGCTCAACGACGGCAGCTGCTTCCGCGACCTGCAGGTCGTCATGAACCGCGAGGCACTCGACAACTACGACGAGATCGCCCACCAAAACGTCTCGGCCGCACTCATCTGCACCGGCACCGTCAAGCTGACCCCCGATGCGCCCCAGCCTTTCGAGCTTTCTGCCACTTCCATCGAGGTCGAGGGCACGAGCGCCCCGGACTACCCGCTGCAGAAGAAGCGCGCAACCGTCGAGTTCCTGCGTACCCAGCAGCACCTGCGCCCGCGTACTAACCTGTTCCGCGCCGTGTTCCGCATCCGCTCTGTCGCGGCTGCCGCCATCCACCGCTTCTTCCAGGAGCAGGGCTTTGTCTACGTCAACACCCCCATCATCACCACGAGTGACTGCGAGGGCGCCGGCGAGATGTTCCGCGTGACCACGCTCGATCCCAAAAATCCGCCCCTCACCGAGTCCGGCGAGGTCGACTGGAGCCAGGACTTCTTTGGCAAGCACGCGAGCCTCACCGTGTCCGGCCAGCTCAATGCCGAGAACTTTGCCATGGCCTTTGGCGACGTGTACACCTTTGGCCCCACCTTCCGCGCCGAAAACTCCAACACCACGCGCCACGCCGCCGAGTTTTGGATGATTGAGCCCGAGATGGCCTTTGCCGACCTTAACGACTACATGGATAACGCCGAGGCCATGCTCAAGTACGTCCTTAAGGACGTTATGGCCACCTGTCCCGACGAGCTCAACATGCTCAACAAGTTTGTGGACAAGGGCCTGATCGAGCGCCTGGACCACGTCGCCAACTCCGACTTTGCCCGCGTCACCTATACCGAGGCCGTCGAAATCCTGGAGCAGGCCGTCGCCGCCGGCCACAAGTTTGACTATCCCGTGAGCTGGGGCATCGACCTGCAAACCGAGCACGAGCGTTTCCTGACCGAGGAGCACTTTAAGCGCCCGACCTTCGTGACCGACTACCCGGCAGAGATCAAGGCCTTCTACATGCGCATGAACGACGACGGTAAGACCGTCGCCGCCGCCGACTGCCTGGTGCCGGGCATCGGCGAGATCATCGGTGGCTCCCAGCGCGAGGAGCGCCTGGATCTGCTCGAGGCCCGCATCAAGAACCTGGGTATGAATCCCGAGCAGTACAAGTACTACCTTGACCTGCGCCGCTACGGTTCCTGCAAGCACGCCGGCTACGGTCTGGGCTTCGAGCGCTTGGTGATGTACCTCACCGGCGTGGGCAACATCCGCGACGTCCTGCCGCACCCGCGCACCGTGGGCAACGCCGACTTCTAATCGTCGGACGCCAGCTCGCGTCGCCACACGCAAACGCTCATCGCACAAGCGTCTCTCGACATCGGTCGAGAGACGCTTTTTTTCAACAGCATCCGTCAAGCCTTTGGCAAGGTTTTGGTCAGTTGAGCAGGGCTGTTGAAAACTCGAACCGCCGTTTGCCGACGACTACCGACCGCCCAGAGCGCCCTGCGCCCCTGGGAAAACCCCGCGTCCTAGGCTCCATACCGTTGCCACCCAAAACGGAAAGGACGTGGGCACCATGACCGAAACCGCTGTTGAAACTTATGACACCACGACTAGAGGCGCCGCCTCTATGGCAGCTTATCGCGCCGTTCGTATCCTGCAACTATTAAGCGAGAACACCGGCGAGGACAAGGCCATGCTTTCCGATGAGTTGATCCGGCGCCTCACCCATCCCGACGACCCCGCCCGCATGCCCATCTCGGCGGCGCGGCGCAGCATCTACACCGCCATCTCCGCACTTCGCCATGCCGGATACGAAATTGAGTACAAGCGCGGCGTGGGGTATCGGCTCTTGACCCGTCCGCTCACCGACGAAGAGATCATCCGGCTCCACGGTATGGTCATGCGCAACCGCTCTACGCCCATCGCCATTCGAAAAAGCATGGCGCAGCACTTGGTCGCCATGGCGAGCGCCGACGTTCGCGGCTACCTCGATGCACCCGAGCCCGCTCCAAGTGCCGGCAGCAAATCCACCAAGGCCAGGCGCACGCCCGTCAAGCGCATCGACACCTGCGAGCTCATCGAGCAGGCCATCGACCACGGAACCACGGTGAGTTTTGATATTTCGAGCGTCACGGCACGTGGCGAAACCGAGGTAGCACGGATGACACTCCGCCCCTTTGCCATCAAGCAGCGAGACGGCATCTCGTATTTGCTGGGAACGGTCTATGACGTCCGAGGCGCCGATGACACGCTGCGTACCGTAGAGATCGGGCGCATGAGAAACGTCACCACGCGTCTCCTCGATGGCAAGAAGCTCTTCGCCGCCCTCGACGAGGAGGACGACGCCTCTGCCGCATAAGAACCTCCGCCGTCCATTCGACTACCCGTACCGCCCATCCGGTTCTGTATTAAAAAACCCGCCAGGTTATTGTAAAAATGGACATCCGCGCTACTATAGTTCCACTTGCACTTTGTTTGAGTGCAGTGTTTCCAGCCATTTCTATACTGGGGGTAACGATATGAAGGACATCACCATCAGCCGCAGGAGCCTTCTGGTCTCTGCCGGCCTGCTCGCGCTCGCTCCGCTCGCCGGATGCGGCGGCAACTCTGGTTCCGGCTCTGCTGCCGCCGGTTCCGACTACACCATCGGCGTTCTGCAGCTCACCGAGCACTCCGCACTCGACGCCGCCAACGACGGCTTTGTCAAGGCCATCAAGAAGAGCGGCCTTAAGGTCAAGATCGACCAGAAGAACGCCCAGAACGACCAGTCCACGTGTAAGTCCATCGCCGACAAGTTCGTGGGCGATGGCGTCGACCTGATCTATGCCATCGCCACGCCCGCCGCGCAGGCTGCCGCCGGCGCCACGGCCGACATCCCCATCGTGGGCTGCGCCATCACCGACTACGCCGCCTCGGGCCTGGTCCAGGACAACGACAAGCCCGGCACCAACGTCACGGGCGCCTCCGACCTCACCCCGGTCGCCGAGCAGCTCGAGATGATGCAGAAGGTCCTGCCCGACGTTAAGAAGGTCGGCTTGCTCTACTGCACCGCCGAGTCCAACTCCGACGTCCAGATCAAGGCCGCCAAGAAGGAACTCGACAAGCTGGGCCTGGAGTACACTGACTTCACCGTCTCGAGCTCCAATGAGATCCAGTCCGTCGTCGAGTCCGCCGTGGGCAAGGTCGACGCGCTGTACTCCCCCACCGATAACACCATCGCCGCGGGCGCCTCGCAGGTGGGCCAGATCTGCAAGGAGAACAAGCTTCCCTTCGTGACCGGCGAGGAGGGCATGTGCAAGGCCGGTGGCCTGTTCACCCTCTCCATCAACTACGAGGACCTGGGCTACGCCGCGGGCGAGATGGCCGTCAAGATTCTGAAGGGCGAGGCCAAGCCCGAGGATATGCCGATCAAGCACCTCTCGAGCAAGGACCTGGTCGTCGTCAAGAACGACGAAATGGCCGAGGCCCTGGGCATCGACCTTTCCGCCCTGGACGCGTAATGCCATACGCGGCATGCGTCTAGAGCCCGTGCTCGCGCTTTAGCCGCGTTATTCAATATCTGAGCCACAGGGGCGGGCGCTGTAGACCGGCGTCCGCCCTGCTTGTTTCAGGTAAAACAAAACGTCTGTCCGTAACTCTTCTATGCATTGTTACCGCTATTATGGAAAATCACGTGTCCACCCTATTCTAGGAGGTATGAAGCATGCTCATTGCATTGCAGGGCGCCGTTTCGCAGGGCGTCCTCTGGGGCATTATGGTGCTTGGCGTGTTTATCACGTTCCGCCTGCTCGACATTCCCGATATGACCTGCGACGGCAGCTTTGCCCTCGGCGGCTGCGTCTGCGCTGTGCTCATCGTCAATAACAACGTCGACCCGCTGCTCGCCGTGCTGGCCGGCATGTGCGCCGGCGCCATCGCGGGCGCCGTCACGGGCATTTTGACCACCGTCTTTGAGATTCCTGCGATCCTCGCCGGAATCCTCACCCAGATCAGCCTGTGGTCCATCAACCTGCGCATCATGGGCAAGTCCAATACGCCCATTCTTGCCAAGGGCACCGTGTTCTCGGCCGTCAGCAATATGACCGGTCTGCCGCAGTCCCCCGTTGCCATCATCTTGGGCATCCTGCTCGCCGTGGCTATCGTTGCCATCCTGTATTGGTTCTTTGGCACCGAGATCGGCTCGGCGCTGCGAGCCACCGGCAACAACGAGTACATGATCCGCGCTCTGGGCGTCAACACCAACTCCACCAAGATGATCGCCCTCGTGCTCTCCAACGCCCTCATCGGCCTTTCGGGCGCACTCATCTGCCAGAGCCAGAAGTATGCCGACATTGGCATGGGCACCGGCGCCATCGTTATCGGTCTTGCCGCCATTGTTATCGGCGAGGTGCTCGGCCGTCTGCTGCCCGGCGGCCTCACGCAGTTTAGCGTCCGTCTTGCCTCCGCCGTCTTTGGCTCCGTGGTGTACTTCCTTATCCGCGCCATCGTGCTGCAGTTGGGCATGGACGCCAACGACATGAAGCTGCTCTCCGCCGTGATCGTCGCCGTGGCCCTGTGCGTGCCCGTGGTTTGGGAGCGCTATAAGCTCCGCAGCTCCTACACGAAGGGGGATGAGGCAGATGCTTAAGCTCTCGCACGTCAAAAAGACCTTTAACAAGGGCACCGTCACCGAGAAGCGCGCGCTCACCGGCGTCGACCTCACCCTGAATGACAGCGACTTTGTAACCGTGATTGGCGGCAACGGCGCCGGCAAGTCCACGCTGCTCAACATGATCGCCGGCGTATATCCGCTCGATTCGGGCGTTATCGAGCTCGACGGCAACGATATCTCGCGTCTGAGCGAGTCGCAGCGTGCCAAGTACCTGGGCCGCGTGTTCCAGGACCCCATGCGCGGCACCGCAGCCGACATGCAGATTGCCGAGAACCTGGCCCTCGCCAAGCGTCGCGGCCAGCGTCGCGGCCTTTCGTGGGGCGTCACCAAGGCCGAGAAAGATGAGTACGTTGAGCTGCTCAAGCGCCTGGACCTTGGTCTGGACACGCGTCTCAACGCCAAGGTCGGCCTGCTCTCGGGCGGACAGCGCCAGGCACTCACCCTGTTGATGGCCACGCTCACCAGGCCGCGCCTGCTGCTGCTCGACGAGCACACCGCGGCCCTCGACCCCAAGACGGCCTCTAAGGTGCTCAACCTGACCGAGGAGATCGTCGACGAGAACCACCTGACCACGCTCATGGTCACGCACAACATGAACGACGCCATCCGTCTGGGCAACCGTCTGATCATGATGCACGAAGGCCACGTGATCTACGACGTGGCGGGCGATGAGAAGAAGTCGCTCACCGTAGCCGACCTGCTGCAGAAATTCGAGGAGGTCTCGGGCGGCGAGCTCGCCAACGACCGCATGCTGCTAAGCTAAACCTACCAAAAAGGGACAGGTTTATTTTGGCAGGTTTTATCTGCGCAAACGTCAAAACCGCCGCTAAGGGACAGGCGCCCTTGCGGCGGTTTTCGCATATTATGTCGATAATCCAGCGTCAGCAGGAACTACTGGTTAAGGACTAAGGAAACTGCCACGAGAAGCTCTCTTCCCCGTCTCGCCTTGACCGCCGCACTCCTTGCCGGCGTGCTCGCCGGCGCCCCAGCTTACGCCACCGCGGCCACCCCATCTCAAGTTATCGGCCCGTCCGATGTGATCGGACGGGCTTCTTGGTGGGTATCATGGTTGGACGATCATTAGGAGGTTTCCCTACATGGAATTGTTTGAGCCAATTCTTCATTTCTTTGCACAACGATGGGTCCACAACATCATCTGGGCCGTCATCTTGGCGATAGGCACCGCCGTCGCCGCCAAGGTCGTATCCAAGACCCTGAACCATCTGCTTAACCGAGACGATAACCCGCTTCCGGCATCAAGTATCTTCATCAACATCGCGCGCGCCGTCATCTGGATGATTGGCGGCAGCTTTATCCTCGACAACTGCTTTGGCATTAACGCAAACGCGCTCGTCGCCGCTCTTGGCGTCGGCGGCATCGCCATCTCGCTCGGCTTTCAGGACACGCTGTCAAACCTTATCGGCGGCATGCAAGTGACCTTTATGGGCATCATCAAACCCGGCGACAATATCGAGGTCGGCGGCGTATCCGGCGTGGTCCAAGACATCACTTGGCGTCATACAACGATTGAGGATGCCTGTGGACAGACCATCATTGTGCCCAACTCCAACATCTCCAAGAACACGCTCGTGCATTTGATGCCCTTTGGACGCGTGGCCGTGCCCATTGCCGTAAAGGACACGTCTAAGTGGGCTTCCCTTGACGTGCTGGCAGACGAGCTTACGAGCGCAACCAAAACGGCCGTCTCGCCCATCTCGGGCTTTGACAAAGAGCCCTACGTGCTCTTTAGCGAAATCGGCGACTTTGGCATCAAAGGAAAGATCATCTTTATCGTCAGCGACGACAGCACCACTTTCACCGCTGCCGACGCCTGCATCCGCGCCATCGCCCCCATCATCGCCTAAACCACCGCAAAGGGGTCAGGCATCTTTGTAGTGGTTTTCATTCGTGGTACCATGGTTCATATAGTTGTTTAAACGACTAAGGGAGCAACATTATGGAAGAGGCCTATCGTCAAGCACGCAAGCGCGGCGAGCAAGGACGTCGACGCGCCATTAGCCAAAGCGAGCATCCATACCTTACGGACCTCGATAGCTTGGTTGCTCAGCTCCCCTTAGGTCAGCGAGAGAATGTCGGCCTGCGGGATATTCCGCTCGAAATGGTCGTCGGCACGGTCACCAAAGGCCGTCAGTCCGCCTTTTCATGCAACTTTATGCCCCTGCTGCCGTTTAACACCGAGTTCGCCCGCAAGTGGTCCAACCTCTACGATATCCAGGTAACCGAGGGCTATCGCGACCCCATCATCGTCACCGAGTTCATGCATCGGTTCTATGTCCAGGAAGGCAACAAACGCGTCAGTGTCCTCAAATTCCTGGACGCTCCAACGGTTTCGGCCAGGGTTACCCGTCTCTACCCCGGCACATGGGATTCCGTCGAAAGCCGCCTGTACGGTGAATTCTGCGCGTTTTGGCGCGTCTGCCCCCTATATGAGATCGAGTTCTCGCGTGAGGGAAGCTACGAGACGCTCGCCAAGATGCTCGGTCAGAACCTTATCGAAAAATGGCCGCAGAAAAAGGTCGACTACCTGCGCCACACCTTCCTGCTCTTTAAGCGCGCCTACCTTCGCGCAGGCGGCGACCACCTGGACATTACGCCTGCCGACGCCATGCTCGTTTACCTCAATGTGTACAACCAGGACCGCCTGCTGGATACGCCGACGGATATCGTCGTAAACCGCCTGTGCAAGATTTGGCGCGAGCTGGTCATTGCCGGCAAAAATGACGAGGACAAGGTCGATCTTGTCGAAGCGCCGAGCGTCGATGAGGAGGAGTCGCCCGCCAAGTCCACCTCTGGCGTGCTCAACTTCTTTATGGGCAAGACTGTCTATTCGGCGGCCAACCCCCTGCGTATCGCCTTTATCCATGAGTTCCCCTGTGCGGCGTCGAGCTGGGACAGTCTGCACGACCAAGGGCGTCAGTATCTCGATGAGCACTTTGACGGCATCGTGCGCACCGAGGCGTTCGAGGACTGTCACGATCCGGACGTGTTCTACGCCGCCGTGGAAACGGCTGTCAAACATGGAGACAACGTCATCTTCTCGACCTCGCACCGCCTGATGGAATACACGCTCAGAGCTGCCGTTGAGTATCCCCAGGTTCGGTTCCTTAACTGCTCTATCGGCCTTCCCCACCAAAGCGTCCGTTCGTACTTTGGCAAGATGTACGAGGCCAAGTTCCTCCTGGGCGCCCTTGCCGCCAGCATGTCGGACAACCATCGCATCGGCTACCACGCGTCGGTCTTCGCATCCGGCGCGCTCAGCGAGATCAATGCCTTTGCCATCGGCGCCTCGCTGCTCGACCCGCGCGCGCAAATTATCCTCACCTGGGGCGATGTGCCCGCCGGCGGTCTTGCCGAGGCCATGTGCCGCGAAGGCGTGAGCGTCATGACCGGCGCCGATATGTCAAAGTCGCTGGAAGATCCCACCGCCTACGGGCTTCACCGCTTGGTCGATGGCAAGGTTACCGGCATCGCCATGCCCGTCTGGAACTGGGGGCGCTACTACGAGCTTATCGTGAAAAGCCTTCTGCACGGCACATGGGACGAGACCAGCGACGACAACCAAGTGCGCGCCGTCAACTACTGGTATGGCATGAGCT
Organism: uncultured Collinsella sp.; assembly: GCA_902493125.1. Lineage (GTDB taxonomy): Bacteria > Actinomycetota > Coriobacteriia > Coriobacteriales > Coriobacteriaceae > Collinsella. The sequence continues at coordinate 10,520 of CABUOF010000001.1, forward strand.
CCGGCGTTATCGACATCCGTTACGCTCCGGGCCTACCCTACCAAACGCGCAAACTCGTGCAGTTGCTCCGCAACGGCATTGTCGAAGGATCCATCAACCCCTTTGGCGGCGAGCTCCACAGCCAGAACGGCGTGGTACAGATCGAAGGCTTCCCTCCGCTGCCGAGCACGCAGATTGTCGAGATGAATTGGCTGGCGGACAACGTGGTAGGCACCATTCCGCAGCTCGACGATGAGCCGAAAGTCCCTGCCCTATGAAAATCCTTGCCATAGCCGATACCGAAGAACGATGCCTTTGGGAGTGCTTTCGCAAGGAACGCTTTGAGGGAGTCGACCTGATTTTGTCCGCCGGCGATCTGGACCCGGACTATCTTGAGTTTTTGGTCACGGTCATCAACAAACCGCTCATCTACGTGCGCGGCAATCACGATGACCGCTACGCACGTCATGCACCGGGCGGATGTATCTGCGTTGAAGACAGCGTGTACACGTACCGAGGGATTCGCATTGCGGGCCTTGGCGGGTCCATGCGTTATCGCGACGGCGCCAACATGTACACCGAACGCGAGATGTCCAAGCGCATGCGTAAGCTGTCGCGTAAGGTTAGGATGGTCGGCGGGTGCGACATTCTGCTTACCCATGCACCCGCCGCCGGTATGGGTGATCTGGACGATCTGCCGCATCGAGGATTCGAATGCTTTAACACAGCACTCGAATCCTGGAATCCCGACTACATGGTGCACGGGCATGTGCACCAAAGCTACGGTTGCGATTTTCAGCGCGAGCGTCAGCATGTGTGTGGAACGACGATCATCAACGCCTGCGGCTATACGCAGTTTGAGCTCGACCAGACGCACTACCCCATCCGCGGCTGGCAAGCAGCCTGGCTCAACTCACAAACCATGCGCCGCGAGCTCAAACGCCACGAAGCCATCGAGTCCTCAACAGCCAGAACACCCTGGTAACCACCACAAAGAGGACACTGTCCCCTTTGTGGTGCTTTTGACGCGATAGCAAGAAACCCGGTCCTGCACAAGGCAGAACCGGGTTTCTTTAGCAATGCTTGCTGTACTCAGGCAGTAACTAGCAGTTACTCAGCCAGGAAGTCACGCTGGACAGCGGGATCGACCTTGACGCCAGGGCCCATGGTGGAAGACACGGAGATGGACTTGACGTACTTGCCCTTAGCAGAAGAGGGCTTGACGCGCAGGATCTCGGTGTACAGGGCAGCGTAGTTCTCGACGAGCTGCTGCTCAGAGAAGGACTTCTTGCCCAGGGGCACGTGGCAGATGCCGTAACGGTCGGCGCGATACTCAACGCGGCCGGCCTTGAGCTCGGAGACCATCTTGGCAACGTCCATGGTCACGGTGCCGAGCTTGGGGTTCGGCATGAGGCCACGGGGACCAAGGATCTTACCGATGCGGCCAACCTTGGCCATCATGTTCGGCGTAGCGATAGCGGCGTCGAAGTTGATCTCGCCCTTCTGGATCTGGGCGACGAGCTCGTCGGAACCGATGATGTCGGCGCCGGCAGCCTCGGCCTCGCGGGCCTTCTCGCCCTCGGCGAAGACGGCAACACGAACGGTCTTGCCGGTGCCGTGGGGCAGGGAAATGGAACCACGGATGTTCTGATCAGCCTTACGAGTATCGATGCCCAGACGGAAGTGGGCCTCGACGGTCTCGTCGAACTTGGCGGTGTCGAGCTCCTTGATGAGCTTGGCAGCCTGAAGGGGGGTGTAGAGCGTGGCGCGGTCGATCTTCTCGGCAGCGGCGTTATAGCTCTTACCATGCTTAGCCATGTGCATTACCTCCTGTGGTTAAACGGGCGTGAGCCCTCCCACATCGTATCGTGTGCCCTATTGCACACATATAACGGGTGCCCCGGTCGGAGCACCCGTCATTACCTAAAGAAATCGCTACTCAGCGATGGTGACGCCCATGGAGCGGGCGGTACCGGCGATAATCTTCTTGGCGGCGTCAATGTCGTTGGCATTGAGGTCCGGCATCTTGATCTCGGCGATCTTGGTGAGCTGCTCCTGGGAGAGCTGACCAACCTTGTCGGCCTGGGGCTTAGCGGAACCAGACTTGAGGTTCAGCTCCTTCTTGATGAGGTGAGCCGCCGGCGGGGTCTTGGTGATGAAGGAGAAGGACTTATCCTCGTAGACAGAGATCTCAACGGGGATGATGTCGCCCTTCTTGTCCTGCGTCTCGGCGTTAAAGGCCTGGCAGAACTGCATGATGTTCACGCCAGCAGCGCCCAGGGCGGGGCCGACGGGAGGAGCGGGGTTTGCTGCACCAGCAGGAATCTGGAGCTTAATGACGTTGGCAACCTTCTTCTCAGCCATGGTCATTCCTTTCGAATCACGAGTGTGAAGTACTTGCTATATCGTAAGCACGCACGTGTTAGAAGCACTCCTGAGATGAGCAGTCACAGAAGAAGCACGCTCGCGCGAACGGACGAAAACTTAAGCGATGACAGCGACCTGGTTAAAGTCGAGCTCGACCGGCGTCTCGCGGCCAAAGATCATCAGCGTGACCTTGAGCTTGCCAGCCTCGGTGTTAACCTCGGAGACCTTGCCATCAAAGTCGGTAAGCGGGCCATCGGTGACGCGGACGGACGTACCGACCTCAATATCAACCGAGGTGCGCTTGGGCGAATCGCCCTTACCGGGACGACGAGTCATCTTGTTGTACTCGTCGCGGGAAAGCGGAGCGGGCTTGCCGTTGCCGCCTAGGAAACCGGTGACGCCAGGCGTGTTACGAACACACGTCCAAGCATCGTCATCCATCTCCATGCGGACCAGGACATAACCCGGGAAGATCTTGGAATCCTTGGTCTCACGCTTGCCACCCTCTTTAATCTCGGTGACGCGCTCCATAGGAATCTCGATATCAAAGATACGGTCCTGCATGCCCATAGTCTCGATGCGATGCTCGAGATCGGACTTAACGCGGTTCTCGTATCCAGAGTAAGTGTGAACGACGTACCAACGCTTAGACATGGTTTAGCCCCTCAATCCAGAGAACAGAGCAAGAGCCTCGCCAAAGCCAGCATCGAGCAGAGCGATGACGACGCCGACGACGATCAGAGAAGCGCAAACAACAACCGAGTAGTTCACGAGCTCCTTCTTATCGGGCCACGTGACACGCTTCATCTCGGACTTGACCGAAGCGAAATACTTCTTGGTGCGGGCGAAGAAACCAGGCTTCTCGTTCTTCTTGGACTTCGCAGCCTTCTCGTTCTTCTTGGCAACGGCCTTCTTGGCCTCAACCTTGGAGTTGGCGGCAGCTTTGTTGGCAGGTGCCGGCTGCTGAGCCTTCTTCTTGTTCTTCTTGTTGGCCATTTGGGTTACCTCCGCGCAATGCGCTTATACATGAGTAAACCGTAAGCCCCCAAGTGGGAGCTTACGGAATAATGACTGGCACGCCAGGAAGGACTCGAACCCTCAACACTCGGTTTTGGAGACCGATGCTCTACCAATTGAACTACTGGCGTATGTGACTAGAGACTAGCGAGTCTCTTTGTGCAGCGTGTGGTGACGGCACCAGGGGCAATACTTCTTGATCTCCATACGATCAGGCATGGTCGACTTGTTCTTGGTGGTCGTATAGTTGCGGCGCTTGCACTCAGTGCACGCAAGAGTAACTAGAGTACGCATGTATCCTGAACCTTTCATTTCCGCCCCGTACGGGCACGAGTTGTTACTTTATCAGCTCCACGTAAGTGCTGTCAATGAAAACCTCGAGTCAATTGGTTCTCGGTGGATCCATTCATATTTGGAACACATCAATGAAGCCATCGAGAGCTAATCGACGGTGCATCCAGGACCATTATCGATCCTCTCGACACCAGCAACGGCTCAATATCCATTGCAGAAAAGAACCCGGCACCCATATAAGTGCCGGGTTCTCTAAGTCAGCTATATCAAAGAGCTAATTTACTCAATGATCGTGGAGACGATGCCCGAACCGACGGTGTGGCCACCCTCGCGGATAGCGAAGCGCAGGCCCTCCTCCATGGCGATCGGGTGGATGAGGTCGCCCTCGATGGTGATGTGGTCACCAGGCATAGCCATCTCGGTGCCCTCGGGGAGCTTGACCGTACCGGTAACGTCGGTGGTACGGAAGTAGAACTGAGGACGATAACCATCGAAGAACGGGGTGTGACGGCCGCCCTCCTCCTTGGTCAGAACGTAGATCTCGCCGGTGAACTTGGTGTGCGGGGTAACCGAACCGGGCTTGCAGAGAACCTGGCCGCGCTCGATGTCCTCACGCTTGATGCCGCGGAGCAGCAGACCGACGTTGTCGCCAGCCTCGCAGAAGTCCATGGACTTACGGAACATCTCGATACCGGTAACGACGGTGTTCTGGGTATCCTTGATGCCGACGATCTCGACGGGCTCGTTGAGCTTGAGCTCACCGCGCTCGACACGGCCAGTAGCAACGGTACCACGGCCGGAGATGGTCATAACGTCCTCAACGGCCATCAGGAACGGGAGGTCGTTGTTACGAGCAGGCGTCGGGATGTACTCGTCGACGGCCTTCATGAGCTCGCGAATGGCGTCCATCCACTTGGCGTCGCCCTCGAGAGCGCCCAGAGCGGAGCCACGGATGACGGGGATGTCGTCGCCGGGGAAATCGTACTCGGAGAGGAGCTCACGGGTCTCCATCTCGACGAGGTCGATGAGCTCGTCATCGTCGACCATGTCGCACTTGTTCAGGAAGACGACGATGTAGGGAACGCCGACCTGACGGGCGAGCAGGATGTGCTCGCGGGTCTGAGCCATGGGGCCGTCGGTAGCGGCGATGACCAAGATAGCGCCGTCCATCTGAGCAGCACCGGTGATCATGTTCTTGATGTAGTCAGCGTGGCCCGGGCAGTCAACGTGAGCGTAGTGACGGGCAGCGGTCTCGTACTCAACGTGGGAGACGGAGATCGTGATGCCGCGCTCGCGCTCCTCGGGAGCCTTGTCGATGTTCTCGAACGCAGTGAAGTCAGCCTTGCAGCCCTCGGTCTCGGAGAGAACCTTGGTGATGGCAGCGGTCAGCGTGGTCTTGCCGTGGTCGACGTGACCAATGGTGCCGATGTTAACATGCGGCTTAGTGCGCTCAAACTTCTCTTTGGCCATAAAGCCCTCCTCTAAACAGGTCGTCCCCGGACGGGACTTTGCCTTTATACCATAGTGGCCTCTCAACATACTATTGAGAAGCCACCGTGTTACCTATGGTAGCGGTGACTGGATTCGAACCAGTGACGCCACGGGTATGAACCGTGTGCTCTAACCAACTGAGCTACACCGCCGGATGGAGCCTGCAACCAGACTTGAACTGGTGACCTCTTCGTTACCAACGAAGTGCTCTACCGACTGAGCTATACAGGCACTTGACGGGTGGGAGCTATAGGATTCGAACCTATGTAGGCAGAGCCAACGGGTTTACAGCCCGTCCCCATTAACCACTCGGGCAAACTCCCAATCGTTCAAGTATCCGCAGGTCCTTTGGTCTTTTGGACCGCCGCCCCCGCGAACGAAAAAGATAATACGATGCAACCTTGGGGGCTGTCAACGAAAACCTCTTGATACACGGTGCCGGGCGTATCTATATAGCTGTGACCTGCGGTTTTGTTGAGTTTGGATATGAAGGACGGTGGTTTTGGATACTGAGGTGACGTTTCCCGAGGTAACACTTTGGTGTAGTGGAGTACACCTTCAGGATCGAACTTCGATAACGGCTTATTTGCACCTATATATAGGTCGAGATCGGGCTTCCACGCCACGATCGAGCGTGGATTATCTCCCACTTTTAGCGCGGCTCTAAGGCCAAAGTGGCAGATTATCCACGTTCATTCTCCAGGCGAGAGAACTGTAAAGCCGCAACTACTCGGACCAGGCCAAAGTAGACCCATAGAGCGGCTCCCCCTTGGTGCAGGGGTAGCGACTCAAGTAACACGACGATAGCAAGTCGAAAAAATAAGTCATGGCGTATTTCGAATAAACGCCGAGTCGGTCAATTCCGTTTCCCGCATTACCAAGACGATATACACGGTCAAAAGACCTCGATTTGTCATCGTTGCTAAACGCAGTAATTAGAATCTTCCTGCCCGAACGGCAATCAAGATACTCACGCGCCTGTGACGCAAATAGCCCGGAGACCGATACGAGAATTATCAATGACTGCGAAGCGTCTCCCATGTTTTTCAATTCCGCGACGTTAGCCCCAGCAACTATGCGAACTATCTTGCCCGCATAAAACATTTCCTGCTGAAATCGTACGAGATTGGCGCTCACATTATTGGTGCACCAGATTTCAACGTTTTTATGGCCATCAATTTCGTCGACAAGATGCTTAATAGCGATATCGGACACGCCGCTTTCAACCTCAGCGAACATCTCGATCATGCGAACGTCGAGCTCTGCCCTGTACTCCTCGTAGCCAAATTCCTCCTCTCGATGGCTTAAGTCGCTTGGAAAGACTGACTGAGTAAATGATTCTTTCAAATCGCTAAGAGACTGGTAGCCCAATCGATTGCAGAAACGACGAACAGCGGAACGGGTCACGAATGCATCGCGGGTTATTGCGGCAACATTGATTTCGCTCGAACGCCTAATGTGAGCGATGAGATATCGAGCGATGGCGGCATCGTTTGACCCAAACTCGCTGTTGATGATGGAGCTAATGCGATTGAGCACATCGAAGTCATTGATATTCACGTGATCCCTCTTTCCGCTCTCCTCGAAATCATGATTCATTTATTGAATCAAACAGCTTTGGTCGTTCTCCTATGATTCAAATCAGTTGACGTCATCTTAATCATAATTCCGCCACACGTATCCACCGTGTTGAATGATGGAAAGGGGATTCATGGGCAACGTGAACAACATGCCGTTTCTCTGGGGTTCCGCCACGGCGTCTTATCAGTGCGAGGGTGCCTGGAACGAAGACGGCAAAGGCCTTGGTGAGTGGGATTTTTTTAGCCACACAAGCAATAAGAACATCAACCATGTTGACGGTGATGTATCTTGCGACTTCTACCATCGCTATGAAGAAGATATCCGCATGATGAAAGAAGGCGGACAAAACACCTATCGCTTCTCTCTTTCATGGAGTCGAATCATCCCCACCGGTATCGGCAAAGTGAATGAAGAGGGTATCGATTTTTATAATCGGGTCATTGATTGCTGCCTCGAAAATGGCATAGAGCCCAACGTTACGCTGTTCCATTACGATCTGCCATTCACGCTTGCTTGCAAAGGCGGATGGCTGAACAACGACATGGCAGAGTGGTTCTGCAAATACGCCAAGATTTGCTTTGAGCGCTTTGGAGACCGCGTCAAAATCTGGGCTACCGTTAACGAGCCGCATTTCTACAGCTACTGCGTAAACATGTTGGGCAACTATCCCCCCAATCGATCGCTCGATGTTCAGTCGTACATGCAGTTTCAGTACAACCTGATGCGCGCAAGCGCACTCGCAGTCCGAGCATATCGTCAAATGGGCTACGACGGCATCATCGGCGCCGTCCACGATGGCGGCGTTGTCGAACTCGACCCGGCAACCGAGCACCCCGATGACGTATTTCGATACGCAGACTTTTTCGCCAATCGCATGATTCTGGCACCAGCGCTTCAGGGTCAACTGCCGCCAGAAATGGACGAAATCCTTGAAAAACTTGGCGTCTCGCTCTATCGATCCCCAAATGACGTAGAAGAATTCAGCGACGGTAAAGTCGATTTTATTGGACTCAACGTGTATTGCCGAGAGTATGTAACCGACTGGCACGGTGGAGAGCTTGCCGTTTCGGCGAACAATAAGGGCGGTTCGAGCAAAAAGGTCGAAGGAAAATGCATTGCGCCCTTGTTTGAAAGCGCCCGCGACAGCAATGTTCCCCGCAATAAATGGGGCCGCGAAATACTCCCAAGTTGCATGTATTCAACCATCATGGATGTCCACGAGCGCTATGACGCGCCCCGCATCTTTATTACGGAAAACGGACATGGCGCCTATGAGCAACCAGACGCAGACGGAATGATCCACGATGATGACCGCATCGAGCTTCTGGGCCAGTTCATCGAGCACATGATGAGGGCTAAGCGCGACGGCGCGCGCGTTGAGGGCTACTACCTCTGGTCGACGATGGATCTGTATAGCTGGATCAACGGCTACGAAAAACGATACGGACTTGTCCATATCGACTTCGAGAACAATCTGGAGCGCACCCCCAAAAAGAGCTGGTATTGGTACCGAGACCTTATCTCGAAGTATCAGGAGCAGGAAGGTTAGGAGAAAGAGATGAAATATCAGGCAATGTCCGAAACAGTCCTAAAGGCTGTTGGCGGCAAAGAGAACATTACATCGGTAACTCATTGTGCGACGCGCCTTCGCATCGACGCACGAGACACCTCGATCATCGATCTCCAGCTCGCCAAATCGGCCGACCAGGCGCTCGGGGCAGTAGTCAGCGGTGGCCAGCTTCAGGTGATCATCGGCCCCAACGTCACCGAGGCTTACAACGACTTCCTCGACTTCGCGGGAATCGAAGTCGGCGGTGGCACGGTTGCCGACGATGCCCAAACCGCCAAAGACCTTGCAGAAGGCATTAAAAGCGGTAACACCGCCATGGGCTTGATTGAGAAATTCGGGAACGTCTCTGCACAGGTATTCATGCCCATCGTCCCGGCGCTCATCGTTGGCGGACTCATTCTTTCGATCAAGAATCTCCTGGTCAATTATTGTGGATTGAGCACCGATAGCGGAACCGCCCAGGTTCTGCTGGCGATCTTCAGCGCCTCATTTAGCTTCCTGCCCGTTTACCTCGGCTATCAGCTCGCCGCCGTCATGAAGATGCAGCCTATCATGGGCGCACTGCTGGGCGCAATCATGATTAGCTCGTCTATTAGCGGTGCTGAGGGTCTCGACTTTCTTGGCATCCCCATCCCGACGAATGACTACTCGAGCACGGTGGTGCCAATCGTACTGGGCGTTGTGTTCATGTACTTTGTTGATCGCGGTCTTCAGAAAATCATCCCCGACATTACCAAACTGTTCTTGAAGCCGCTGCTCACCATGTTCATCGTCGTGCCTGTTGAGCTGATTATCCTCGGCCCCGCCGGCAGCATGATGGGCTACGCGCTGAGTGATGCCGCCACGTGGCTCATGGATAACGTGGCATTTATCGCTACTCCAATCCTTGCAGCCCTTAACCCCTATTTTGTCATGCTCGGTCTTGATAAGGCCTACATCGCGATCGAAGTTACGAGCTTGGCGCAGCTCGGCTGGGCGCCCATCATCTTTGGCTTCATCTCAAACCTCTGCATTGGCGGCACGAGTCTCGCCTTGGCAACTGCAATGAAAGGCAACAAGGAGAAGAGAGGTATGGTCACCACGGTTGCCGTCACCGCACTCTGTGGCGTAACTGAGCCCGCATTTTATGGCTGCCTCATCGAGCGTCCCCGCCTGCTTGTCGGCACGGCAATCGGCGCCCTCTGCGCGGGACTCCCTGCAGGTATCTTCGTCCTGAAGGAGTATGTTGCGGGAGCATGCCCCGGTCTTCTTTCTGCGCTGATCTTTATCGCTCCCGATGGATCCATGGGCAACTTCGTACTGGCGTGCGTTGTCGCCGTCATCGCCATCGTCGTCTCGTTCATCGCTGCACGCGTGATCATCAAGAAGAATCCCAACTATATTGAGTAGATGCCCGCTGCTTGCATTGGGGACATCCTCGGCAGACCATTAGCAAGAACCCAAGAAGTCCCTTAGGAGCTCGATTAATCCATTCGGATTCCTCAGGCACAAACGACCCCGATTCCACAATGAAATCGGGGTCGTCGTTTCTAAAGCCTTCGATAGACAATCGGTGTTTACCTTAGCTCCCTATCCAAGTTAATTATCCACGCTCGTTCTCCGGTCGGAAGATTTTCTTCGCTCGCGTGTCCAGAAATCCACGCTCGAGCAGAACATCCAGGTCCGCACCCGCCCTTGTCTCGATCTGTAACAGCAAGAGGCCTATTCCGCTTCTACATGTTACAGATCAAGATATTCCTAAAACACCCTAAGTTTCATCTCAATCTGTAACAGTTAGATGCCAAATATCGGTCTTGGTGTTACAGATTTAGACAAACTGGAGGACGAGACAAACCAAAAACGGGATGGGCGCTAACCTGATGGCGCGCCACCTAAATAGAAACGGGCTCTGTCCCATATAGAGACAGAGCCCGAAACTCTCATGGAGCCAGTGACAGGAATCGAACCTGCAACCCACTGATTACAAATCAGTTGCGCTACCGTTGCGCCACACTGGCACACTTGGCGCTTTCGCGCGAAGCCTGTTAAGAATAATGGAATTGCGGACGGGGCGCAACAGGCCGCACGGCGTTATATAAATATGCAAAATCCAGCAACAGCGCGTACCAGGCCCGTTCATTTCTGTCAGTGCGCCCTCAATCTTAAAACCATTCGCCAGAACGAATAGTTTTAATTACAATTGGCTATATAAAACTATTCGTTCTGGCGAAGGGTTTCGCGATGTTGACTACCAAGGAAGCAGCCGAGCTGCTCGGCATCAGCCCGCGCAGGGTGCAGGAGCTCATTAAGAACGGCGCGCTGACCGCCCGCAAGGCTTCTGGCGTGTGGCTCATCGACAAAGACAGCGTAGACGCGCGACTCCGCTCCGCAACCAAAAGAGGGGGACGACCTCGTCGTGGGCATGGGAAAAGCGAAGTCGCATTTACCCTCATGAACCGCACGCACGAAGTAGCCCAACTGGTCTACAGCACATCGCGAAAAGACTTCACCCACATCGGCGCCGACGTCGATTACGCCCACGCCCCTATTGGAGTATTTGGCCCTAATAGCCCCATATCGCTCGACTCCTTCCGCATCTGGTGGCGCGGCCGCGGTATCCCGCTCGCACGCATTGGACTAGCCTCCCTGCTTGCAGAAGCCGCAGTCGATGTTCCCGATGAACTCGTCCAGCGAAATCTTGGCCTCTCCTTATCCGACCAGTATTGGATTAGGCCCCAAGACTCCGGTCTCGCGTGGGAAGATATCAATTTCTTCAATAATGCTTTTGACGACGTCTCTCTCGGCATCGCGCCCTTCGCCCCAGAGGGCAAGGCAGCTGCCGCAAAGCCCGATAACACCTCGGACGGCAATCTTCAAAAGTACTGGACATGCGAGGATGACCGTCGAATCCTCCACAAGGCAGGTGCACATCTAAACCAGGAACCTTATAACGAGCTGGTGGCGACTGCACTTCACCGTCGCATCCTAAACGCTTGCGATTATGTACCTTACTCGCTCGAGGGCACGGGCACTTCCGCCCTGAGCATATGCGATGTCTTCTTAACTGATGAAGAAGAGTATGTCCCTGCGTTCTATGTAAACCAGCACGCAAACGCAGATGAACGGCTAACCGACTACGAGCGATACGTAGCAAACTGCGAGGAACTCGGGGTGACAGGCGTCAAGGATGCCCTTGACCGCATGATCGTGTGCGACGACATCATCGCCAACTACGATCGTCATTGGCGTAACTTTGGCCTCGTGCGAAACGTCAACTCACTAGTCTGCAGACCAGCCCCCATCTTCGATTCAGGTTCATCACTCTGGTGCAACATATCACTAGAGGAGCTTAGGGCGGGAGAGCACAGTTTTACCAGCGCGCAGTTTCATTCAAGCCCCGCCAAACAAATGCTGCTCGTCGAGGACATGGGCTGGTTCGATGGAGACAAACTCAAAGGCTTTGTCGACGAGGCAATCGAGATTCTGTCTAAAAACGATGCTCTAGCAGCGAGACTACCTTATCTAAAAGAGGCGCTAACGTGGCGCCTCGAAAGAATGATCGACATCGCTGAATGGAGTTAGCAAGGCAGCATTGCCCCGCCAACTCCCCTACCGTCCGCGCAACGCCTTGAGCTTGGCCAGGGTATCGGGGCTCAGGCGGCTGCCCAGAGTCATCTTGATCTGCGGAGCTTCCTCTGCCTCGTGAACGTCGTTATCGATCTGTTTGATCTCGTCCACCAGCATACGGCTCGAGATGCGCGTGACGCCCTTGCCCATGACGACGGCCTGTATTGTGCCGTCACTCGATACCACGGAGCACGCGCGGCCTTCCTCGCGTGCCTCGATGCAGAGCTTTTGCACCACGGTATCAGCCGATACGCCCGTCGGCGAAAACTCGATACGCACGCCGCGAGCAGGCAGGTTGGGGCGCTCGCTGGAGATATTGCCCGCGCCGTCAAACACGATTACGGCCTCGTACCGACCTTGGGCAAACGCGGCAACGTCGTTGATGAGGGCGGTGCGTGCCATATCGTGAACGTCGCTGGAATACGGATCGTCTGAATGGTCGTACACGAGCTTTTCGTAGCGCGGCGTGCAGTGGATCACGTTGTAGCCGTCGACCACCAGCAGCTCGGGCTTATTGGAGTGCACCGTCGAGACCGGGTCGGCGATGGCCTGCGCAAACGCATTGCCGCCCACGCCGTAGGTCGCGGCCGAAACAATCGGCTTGGCCGAGCCCTCGCCAAAGCGCTTGGCCTTGGACTTGGCACGGTTCTTTTTGGACATGCGCTACTCCTCCCCCATGAGCTCGCCGACGTTGCGGCGCAGCCACTCAAAGCACAGCGCCGTGGTCGCCTGGGCAACATTGAGGCTCTCGGTCATGCCGCGCTGGGGAAGCTTGGTCAAAAAGTCGCATTTCTCGAGCACCAGGCGCGAGATGCCGTCGCCCTCGGAGCCCATGACGAGCGCCACGCGGCCCTCGAAGGGAGCATCCCAGCAGCTGCCCTCGGCGTGCTCGGAGGCGCCGCCCACCCAAAAGCCAGCGGCCTTGAGATCGTCAAGCGCACGGGCGATGTTGGGCACCTGCGCGATGGGCAGGTGCATGACAGCGCCAGCAGAAGTCTTGTAGCTGCCCACGGTCACACCGGCAGCGCGCTTGTTGGCAATGATGACGCCCGCCGCGCCCACGACCTCGGCGGAGCGCACGATGGCGCCAAAGTTACCGTCGTCGGTCACGTGGTCGAGCACCACGACAAGTGCCGGGCCCTCGCCTGCGCGGTCGAGGATATCGGCAACATCGGCATAGGGGAAGTTGCCAACCTCGAGCGCGATGCCCTGGTGAGCGCCATGGCTCGACAGTGCGTCGAGCTGCGCGCGCTGCACATACTTAATGCGGACACCCGCGGCGTTGAGGTCGTCGACCAGGCGCGACAAGGCGGCATCGCGCTCCCCGCCCTCGGCAATGAGCGCACACTTGATGGGAAAACCAGTGCGTAGCGCCTCGGCGGCAGCACGACGGCCTTCGATAAACTCGCCCTTGGGAGCCTGGACAGCGTCGCGGTTGCGATCGCGCTGCGGACGTGCGGCCTGGGTACGATCGCGCTGGCCCTTGGGAGCAGCGGCGCGGTCATTACGGCGAATCGGACGCGAGCCAGAAGCGGCCTGCTTGCCGCCACGAGGCGCACGCTTGCGATTGTCGGCCATAAAGCGACCTCCTAAATACAACTATCAAACGAAACAAAAGAATCGACCGCCCATGAATATTAATTCGGGCGGTCGGTACGGGTTTTCCAAGTGCCCGAGATTGCCGTGAAAGAGGAGCGACGCGTACTTGAGTACGCGAGCGACGGTTTGAACGGCAAGGTCGGGTGCTTGGGAAACCCGCGGGGATTAGAGAGATTTGATACGGGTGCCGGCGGCCGTATCCTCGATTGTCAGCCCGAGGTCCTTGAGCTGATCGCGGATGGCATCTGCCAGATCCCAGTTCTTGGCGGCACGAGCCTCGGCGCGGGCCTCGAGAATCTTGGCAGCGGCCTCATCCACGTCGTCACCCGTGTAGGCAACCAAACCGGCGGCAACGCCCAGCAGGCCCAGCGGCAACTCGACCTTGGGCTCGGGAAGCTCGACGCCAAACGTATCGAGCAGCTCGACCAGCGTATCGGCGGCAGCAAGCGCGGCGGCCTTGTCGGCAGCATCGCCCGCCTGCTCCAGGTACTGGTTGCACTCGGTCACAAAGCCAAAGACGGCACCCATGGCACCGGCGGTGTTAAAGTCGTCGTCCATGCACTCCTTAAAGGCGGCACGGGTCTCGGCGGCCTTGGCGGCAAACGCCTCGGCGGTAGCCTCATCGGCCTCGGCCGTCGCATGGTTCGCAGCCCAACGCAGGTTCTCGACCGTACCGGCAATACGCGTGAGCGAATTCTCGGCACCCTCCAGGCGCTCCCAGGAGAAGTCGAGCGGCGAGCGATAGCTCGTCTGCAGCATCAGCAGGCGCAGAGCCGCGGCAGAGTGCTGCTCGAGCACCTCGGCCAGCGTAAAGAAGTTGCCGAGCGACTTGGACATCTTCTCGCCGTCAACCAGCAGCATGCCCGTGTGCATCCAGGTGTTGGAAAAGCCCTGGTGCCAGGCGCAGGTGGCCTGAGCGCACTCGTTCTCGTGATGCGGGAAGGCAAGGTCGGAGCCGCCGCCGTGGATGTCGATCGGGGTGCCCAGGTAGCGGTGCACCATGGCGGCGCACTCGGTGTGCCAACCGGGACGGCCCTCGCCCCAGGGACTCGGCCAGCTGGGCTCGCCGGGCTTGGCGGCCTTCCACAGGGCAAAATCGAGCGGATCGTTCTTGTCCTCGTTCTCCTCGATGCGCGCACCAACCATAAGGTCATCGATGTTGCGGCCCGAAACCTGACCGTAGTTGGGATCGCTGCGCACGGCAAAGTACACGTCGCCGTTATCGGCGGCGTAAGCGTGGCCCTGCTCGATAAGCGTCTTGATCATGGCGATCATGGGGCCGATCTCCTTGGTAGCGCGGGGGCGCACATCGGGATCGAGCACGTTGGCAGCGCGCATGACGCCGATGAACTTGTCGGAGAACTCCGTCGCGACCTCGGCGGCCGTACGGCCCTGCTCGTTGGCGCGCTTGATGATCTTGTCGTCGACATCGGTGAGGTTCTGGGCGAACGTGACCTCGTAGCCGCTCGCGATGAGCCAGCGACGAATCACGTCAAAGCTGATGAACGTGCGGGCATTGCCGATGTGGATGTTGTCGTAGACCGTGGGGCCGCACACGTACATGCGGACCTTGCCGGACTCGATGGGCTGGAACTCTTCCTTTTTATGGGTAGCGCTGTTATAGATACGCATTCGTTACTCCTTAACGGTTTTCTGTAGCAGGCAGACGGCCCAGGCGCCGATTCCCTCGCCCTGGCCTTCCCAACCGAGCTTTTCGGTCGTAGTGGCGGCGACGCCCACGTTTTCGACGTCAACGCCCAGGGCATGGGCAAGGTTGGCGCGCATGGCATCGCGGTGCGGGGTGATCTTGGGTTGCTGACAGGCAATGGTGCAATCGGCATCGACAAACTCAAAGCCCAGCTCGCGCGCATAGTCCATCACGCGAGCGAGCAGCACCATCGAATCGGCACCCTCGTAGGCGGGATCGGTGTCGGGAAATAGCTTGCCGATGTCTCCCCCGCGGCAGGCGCCCAGAATGGCGTCGGCTAAGGCGTGCGCGAGCACATCGGCATCCGAGTGACCCAGCAGGCCGCGCTCGTAGGGAATGTCGACCCCGCCAATGATACATCGACGCCCCTCCACCAAACGGTGGACGTCGTAGCCGTGGCCAATGCGCAGGTTACTGAACATGGGGAAGGTCCTCTCCCTCAGCCATGCGGCCAAGCAGAATAGCGGTTACAGGACGCAGGTCCTCGGGCACCGTCACCTTAAGGTTATCGCGCGGGCTCTGGACGCAGCGGACGCGCCCGCCCATGCGCTCGACCAGCGATGAATCGTCGGTACCGATAAAGCCCTCGGCGATAGCAGCGGCGTGAGCGCGCTTCATGGCGTCGACGCTAAAGATCTGCGGCGTCTGCGCGGCCCAATAGAGCTCGCGCGGCGGCGTCTCGACGATATTATCGCCGTCGACGATCTTGAGCGTGTCGATCGCGGGCTGACCGCACACGACACCGTCGAGCGAGCGGTCGTCCACAAGCACGTCGATCGCACGATCGATGGCCTCGGTCGTGATGAGCGGACGGGCGCCGTCGTGGATAGCGACATATTCGAAACCCGCCGGAACCGCATGCACGCCGGCACGGGTGGAATCCTGACGGGTATCGCCGGCATCGGCAAAGCTGATGGGCGTGTCATAGTCAAACGGGTCGATAGCCAGGCGGCGCATCTCGGCACGGCGCTCGGCAGGACACACCACCACGATGTGGCCGACCTTGTCGCTCCGGTCGAACGCGCGGATGGACCAGCTCATGAGCGGACGGCCCGCCACGTTAACGAGCTGCTTGCCACCGGGATTACCAAAGCGCTGGCCGCTGCCACCGGCAACGACTACGGCGCATACGGGCGCCATTATGCGTTCCCCTGTTTGGTGCCCTTCATGCGGTACAGGGAGTCCGCAAGAATGGCAGGGTTGTTAACGCCAAAGTCGCCCAAACGCTCCGGATCCTCGCTGATGTCGTCCATGAGCTCCTGCAACGAGCCGTACTCGTCGACGATCTTCTCGGCCACGCCGTCGCGCACAACGGACACGCGCGAAAGCGTACGTAGGCCCAGCGGCGTCATGACGGAGTCCTCGTCCAGGTCGTCGTAACCCAGAACCGCAGCCACATGCTGTGGGTCGGACAGGTCCTTAGGTGTCATGCGAGCGAGCTCGGCGCGAATCTTCTCGGCGTTTGCCTCGGAGGAATCGCTCGCGTAGTCGCGGATCATCAGGTCGTATTCGGTATCCATGCTGGAGCCCGCGAGCTGCTCGAGCTGCATCTGCACGAGCTTGCCCTGGTTGCCCAGCTTGACAATGCAATCCTTAAGCTCAGTCTTTGCCTGCTGCATGATCTCGAAGCTCGAGAAAATACCGGTAATGTCGGCGAGCGTAACGTAGTCGTCGAGCTCGAGGGCCGTCAGGCGCAGCAGGGAGCGATCGAGCGACTGACGGGTAGTCTGGAGCGTGGCGACGAGCTGGTTGACCGAGCTCATGATGGTGGTGACAGGCTGAATCTCGTAGCTCTTGCCGTGAACGTACACGTTGACGACGGCACGACGGGCCGAGACCGAGATCACGATGGCATCGGTGAGCACCGACATGCGAGCGGCGGTGCGGTGACGCATGCCCGTCTCACTCGTGGCGAGCGAGGGATCGGGATTGAGGTGGAAGTTGGCGCGCAGGATCTGGGTGAGGTCGCCATCGATAACGATAGCGCCGTCCATCTTGGAAAGCTCGAACAGGCGGTTCGAGGTGAACGAGATATTGAGCGGGAAGCCGTCGTTACCGGCAGCGAGCACGTTTTCGGTGTCGCCGACGCAGATAAGGGCGCCCAGGTGACCGGCGATGATCATGTCGAGGGCGGTGCGGATCGGCTGACCAGGTGCCGTCAGGCGGATGGCCTGTTCCATACGCTTTTGCAGCTCGTTCTTATCCAAGGCATCGCTCCCATCGTATACGCTCCATAAACGCTAAATAGTTTCTCACGGTTTGTCCCTGCGGCGCTTGCGAAATCCGATGCTTACAGAATGAGCGAACACCGCTTAGGTAGCTCATTTGGGACGGGGTTCTTTTGACTGCTCGTGTGGTAGCATCGGGTCTCATATAAATGAGGGAGTAGTCGCGTAATCGGGCTCGCCCGCAGAGAGGGAGCCAGACTATGGGACTCGCAGAGCTTGTGTTGCTCGCTATCGGCCTTTCTATGGACGCTTTTGCCGTATCCATCTGCAAGGGCCTTGGCATGAAAAAGATCAACCTTAAAGTCGCCGTAGTGCTCGGCCTGTTCTTTGGCGGCTTTCAGGCCGGCATGCCCGTAATCGGATGGGCGCTCGGCAGTCAATTCATGGGCATCATCGGACCCATCGACCATTGGATCGCCTTTATCCTTTTGGCCTTTATCGGCGGCAAAATGCTGTGGGAAGCCTTTACCGAAGACGAGGATGGGGGCGACGGCAAGGATGCCGAAAAGATTGACCTGGCAGAATATCTGATTCTTGCCATTGCCACCTCGATTGACGCCCTAGCCGTAGGCATCTCGTTTGCGGCGCTCTCGGTTGACATCGTTCCCGCTGTATCGCTTATCGGCGCCACAACGTTTATCTTCTCCGTCGCCGGCGTAGCGATCGGCCACACCTTTGGCGCGCGCTACGAAAAACCCGCCACCATCGTGGGTGGCGTCGTACTCATCCTCATCGGGCTTAAGATCCTGCTTGAGCATCTGGGGATTTTGGCGCTGTAACGCCAAGCACAATCGCTCAAAACTCAACGCCAGCGCAAGGCCTCATGCAGAGTTTTGCATGAGGCCTTTTCATGCAGACTTTTGCATGTCATATTGATATGCAAAAGTCTGCACGTTAGGAGATCGCCGTGGATACCCTTCCCATCACCACACCGCGCCAAGCTGGCATCTACGTGCGCCAGGCACGCGAGGCGCAGGGAATCACCCGTGCCGCCCTTGCTAAAAAAGCCGGTGTTTCGGAGCGCCTGCTTGCATCGCTCGAGCTAGGAGACGCCACCGGCATTCGACTCGACAAGCTATTGGCAATCTTCAATGCTCTCGGACTGGCGCTCGCCGCTCAAGGGGATATCGCTAAAACGAATAACGAGCAACCAGTCGACGCCCCGCATGCTGATTTGCAACCTCGTAGCACCCCCAGGCGCCATCACGCTCAATGTTTTCACCATCGCAACCGTCGCAGCGCAGCCATTCCGACTCTCGCAGATGTCCCCTTTACGTCCGAGCTCTACGACAAGGCCTTCGCCGATTTCGCCATGTCCAATCTCGGAGTCCCGATTGCCGCAAACCCATCTACCCAAACCAGGCCTAAAGGGAGGTAGCCAATGGCCACCACATCGCTTCGGACTATTATTTGCGGTGTACCCGCAGGAACGCTCATGCAAGATGAGAGCGGTCTGGTCAGTTTTGTCTACGATCAAGATTATTACGGGCCAGCCCTATCGACCAACATTCCCGTATCAAATCGCACATACGGCCAACAGGTCATGAATCCGTACTTGTTTGGTCTTCTACCCGACAGCGAGGATCAGCGAAAGGCGATTGCTGCCGAATTCGACGTTAGACCCAACAATGCCGTTGCGCTGCTCAGCCATATCGGACTCGACTGTCCGGGCGGAGTGCAGTTTTGCGCCGAAGAAGATATCGACGCCGTCTTGCATCGCACTGGCGAATACCGCCCTATAGACGACCACGAGATTGCCTTGCGCCTCAAGTCGATCAAGGATGACCGCGAGACATCGTGGATGGGCTTAGATGAAAGTTGGTCACTTGGAGGCAACCAGGGCAAGTTCGCACTCGCGCTCATAGACAGTCGCTGGTGCGAATGCCTAGGCTCCTCGCCCACGACGCATATTTTCAAAAATGGTGTTATCGGATTTAAACTCGAGGCTCTTAATGAGTTCGTCTGCATGAAAAGCGCCCAGCGCGCGGGTATCGCAACGGCGAACGTTGAGTATCGCTTATTTGAGGACGAACCCGCCCTCATTGTTGAGCGATATGACCGCGTGAAAGTCAAAGACGGAACAATCATGCGTCTACATCAAGAAGACCTCTGTCAGGCCCTTGGAGTGATGCCCGCTCAAAAGTACACAGCAGACGGCGGCCCGACCGCACGCGATATTCAGGAACTCCTCGTCAATACGAGTCATCATCAACTTAACCTGTATCTGTTTACGCAGATTCTCTTCTTTAACGCCATCATCGGCGCACCGGACGCGCATGCGAAGAACTATTCCCTGCTTCTTGGAAACGGCGACACAGCTATGATGGCCCGTATGTATGACGTTGCATCGGGGCTGGCATACGAACGCATGCGGCGAAAAGCGCGCCTTGCCATGAGCGTTGGCGGCGAAAATCGTGTGGGGCGCATCGGTCCAGGCGCTATCCGTCGATACCACGGTATGGGCGACCCCGCGCTGGAGGCGGCGCTCACCGATGCCGGGCTATCCGAGAAGTTTTGCTTTGCGACCATGATGGACCTCGCCTACGAGGTACCCGTTTGCATGGAAGAGGTCATGGACGAATACGCCGACCTGCCCGGCATGGCGGACCTGCGCGAGCATATGCTCGGCCCCGTCCGTGAAAACTGCCAGCGCACCCTCGACCTCATCAAGGCGGATATGGGCTAGGTGGCGGCAAATTCCCATTTCCCGAAAGAAGAGAGGGGGCACCCATCGCAAAAGCTCGGGTGCCCCCTCTCATAATGTCATTTGCAATCCGCTAGCACGTGGCTCGGACTGCTGCTAGCGCAACCTTTACGCAGCGAGGCGCTTGAGGACGTCGATGAGCAGCTCGTAGAAGCGCTCGGCAGAAGCGAGCTCCATGCTCTCGTCCGGGGTGTGGACATCGGAGAGCGTCGGGCCCACGGCGATGGCGTCCAGGCCGTGCAGGGCCTCGGCAAACAGGCCGCACTCAAGGCCGGCGTGAATGGACTCGATGCGCAGCTCGGAGCCAAAGAGCTCGCGATAGCTCTCGACAAAGATGTCGCGGACCGGCGAATGCTCGGCATAGCTCCAACCGGGATACTCGAACTCAAACTTGGCGTCGAAGCCCAAGACATCGGCCAGCGTCTGCAGGCGGTCCTTGAACTCGTTCTGCAGCGAGGTGATCGAGGAGCGCGGGGACAGCATAATCTTGACCTGGTCGTCAGAGGTGGCAACCACGCCGATGTTGGAGGAAACCTCGACGGAGCCGTCAGTGGCGACGTTGCGGCGAATCACGCCGTTAGGGGCAAGACGCAGGGCGCGGATGAGGGCAAGCGCGGACTTCTGGTCCATGGCCTCGACCTCAGTGTTGTCGGCAATCTCAACCGTGCAGGTAAAGCCGGGGTCGAAGACCTCGAGCTCGGCGGTGACGTCGGCGATGATGCCCCTTGCGATCTCGGCCGCGGCCTCGGCGGCAGCGTGGTCGGCGTAGACCAGAACAGCCTTGCACTCACGGTTGATGGCGTTGTCCTTGGTGCCGCCGTTAAAGCTAACGATGGCGGGCTCGCCGGCAACCATCAGGCGGTCGATGATGCGGGCCATGATGAGGTTGCCGTTGCCGCGCTCCAGGTGGATATCGCTGCCGGAGTGGCCGCCCAGCAGGCCGGAGATGTCGAGCGTGAGGGTGCTACCGGTCTTGTGCTCGCGCGCGATCGGGCAGGTGTAGGTAACGACAACGCCGCCGGCGCAGCTAACGGTGGCAACGCCCTCTTCCTCAGAGTCGAGGTTAATCATGGTGCGGGCGCTAATCTGGGACTTGTCGAGCGTCTCGGCGCCGACCAGGCCAGTCTCCTCGTCGGTGGTGAATACGCACTCGAGGGCCGGATGGGCAATCGAATCGTCGTTGAGCACGGTAAGCATAAGCGCGACGGCGATACCGTTGTCGGCGCCCAGAGTGGTGCCGTTAGCGGTGAGGACGCCGTCCTTGACGACCAGATCGATACCATCGGTCGTAAAGTCGTGCTCGACGGAACCCAGCTTGTCGCACACCATATCGATATGGCCCTGCAGCATCACGGTCGGGGCATTCTCGGCACCGGCAGATGCGGGCTTGCGAATGATAACGTTGTAGACCTCGTCCTGGTACACATCGAGGCCGCGCTCCTTGGCAAACGCAACCAGGAAATCGCTGATGCCCTTCTCGTTGCCAGACCCACGGGGGATCGCGCTGACCTCCTCAAAGAAATGGAACAGCTGGGCGGGCTCGTAGCCGGTAATCTTGTAGTCCATGGTGCCTCCTTGGCGCAACTGGTTAGACAGTAAGACATGCGCCTTGTATATTCCCAGACTTTACGTGCATAAACCAGTCGAAAACGCCGAGCGCCCTCGCATCATCGGCTAACGGCGAGGAAACGCCACTTTATCAAGATAAAGCAGGTTAGACGGGCCGTGCCGAAGGGACGTTGGACCCTTCAACCAACTTCAACGCCTGTTGAACATTAATGCATACACCATTGGTATGTTTAATGAGATTTTTGTCTTCTGTCACGACGTAATCGGCATCAATGCGATTGGCGACGCCCAGCATCAGGTCGTCCTCAAAGTCGTTGTGATGATACTTGAACACAAAGGAGTCGAAGACCTCGTCTGCACCGACCGAGGCAATAATCGACTTTTGCCGAATCAGGCGAACACACGCCCACGCTGTCTCGTCGGCACCGGCGATGGCTTCGGGAGTGAGAGCCCCCTCACGGCGGGCGTCGGCCTTCATCGTCCTTCCCAGAATGTAATAGACGTCTTTGACAGACAGGGAGGACGAGAAGAGGACGATATCCTCCGCTTCCGCCGCGCGAGAAAGGAGCTCGACTATCGGCCTGGTCGCATTCGTACGAGCGAGAAAGTAATCTAGCCAGACGTTCGTGTCGATCAACAGCTTGAGCACACGTTTCGTTCCGACGCCGCTCATAATTCGATCCAATCGCTGAATCTCTCGCTCATCATTTGATCGTATAACTCGTCGTAATCAAAGGCTTCATCGGGGCTCGGCCTCTGAATCGAGAACCGCTCATAAAAATTCGAAATTAACGCAGCCCCTTCCGAGACGCGGGACGATCTCGCCTTCGATCGTATGTCGTCAGGCAGGACTTCGTCATCATTCTTTTTTGCGACGGGCATATGACCGTTCTCGGTCAAGTACTGCCACAGCTCCCTCACAGCTTGTGACGGCGTCATGCCAATATGAGTCAGTACGGCGTCTCCTGCCTCTTTGAGCTGGCGATCTATACGCACGTTCATCTGAACTGGCCGCGTGTCGAGTATTGATGTAGGCATATCAACTCCT
Organism: uncultured Collinsella sp.; assembly: GCA_902493125.1. Classification (GTDB taxonomy): domain Bacteria; phylum Actinomycetota; class Coriobacteriia; order Coriobacteriales; family Coriobacteriaceae; genus Collinsella. Next base: position 33,281 of record CABUOF010000001.1, read on the forward strand.
TTGCTATACTGAATCTCAATTTCAGTATAGCACGGCAGATTGAAGCACATTTCAATAGAAACGGGGGCGCCTCCTTATCGGAAACGCCCCCGTTATACAAGGTATGTTTAATCCCTACAGCGCGCCGGAACCGGCTTGCATCATGCCGCCGGGGCCCGAGGTCACGCCGCCGCTCACGGGCGCGGCGTTGCCGGTGTGCGGTGCCGCCGGGGCGGTATCGCCACCGAGCGTGCCCGCCGGACGCGGTGCCGGGATCTCGCCCGTGCCGTGGCTAAAGACAAACTTGCCATCGGCCACGTCGCACAGGACGGTATCGCCCTCGCCCCACTCGCCGGCCAGGAGCTCCTCGGACAGCGGGTCCTCGATGAGCTTTTGAATAGCACGGCGCAGCGGACGCGCACCGTTGGTGAGGTCGGTGCCCTCGGCCACGATCTTGTCATAGGCCGCATCGGTGAGCTTGATGTTCATGCCGTTTGCGATCAGGCGCTGGCGCAGGTCGTCCACCAGCAGGTGCGCGATCTTGGTCAGGTTCTCGCCCGAAAGCTTCTGGAACACCACGATGTCGTCGATACGGTTGAGCAGCTCGGGGCGGAACAGGCGCTTAAGTTCGCCCATCGCGCGGCCGCGGATCTCACTCGAGGTAAGGCCCTGCTCACCGGTGGTGCCAAAACCGACGCTCGCATCCTGCGCGATCTCGCGGGCGCCCACGTTGGACGTCATGATAATCACGGTATTGCGGAAGTCGACCGTCTTGCCCTGGCTATCGGTCAGACGGCCCTCCTCCAACACCTGCAGCAGGATATTGAAGATGTCGGGGTGCGCCTTCTCGATCTCGTCGAACAGCACGACCGAGTACGGGTGACGACGAACGGCCTTGGTAAGCTGACCGCCCTCGTCGTGGCCCACGTAACCCGGAGGGCTACCGATGAGCTTGGAGACCTCAAACTCGCTACCGAACTCGGACATGTCGAAGCTGATGAGCGCGTCCTTGCTGCCAAAGAGGTACTCGGCGAGCGTCTTGGCGAGCTCGGTCTTGCCCGTGCCGGTGGGACCCAGGAAGATAAAGCTGCCGCCGGGGCGACGCGGATCCTTGAGCGGCGAGCGGCTGCGGCGCACGGCCTTGGCGACGGCCTCGACAGCCTCGTCCTGGCCGATGATGCGGGTCTTGAGCACGCTTTCGGTCTGCAGCAGGCGCCGGCTCTCGCTCTCGGTGAGCGAGGAAACCGGCACGCCAGAGGTCACGGACACGATGTCGGCAATCTGGGCGACGTCGATGGTGAGCGGGCTGGCGTCGAGCTCGGCGGTCCAGGCGGCCTTGGCCTCGGCGAGCTCAATCTCGGCGGCCTTCTGCTGCTCGGTGATCTCGGCGGCCTTGTTCATGTCGTCGCTCTCGGTGGCCTCCTGCGCGGCGGCCTTGAGCTCCTCTATGCGATGCTCGGCCTCGCGCACCGGCTCGGGCGCGCGGTTGGCGGCGATGCGGGCGCGGGCGCCGGCCTCGTCAATGAGGTCGATGGCCTTATCGGGCAGGAAGCGATCCTGGATGTAGCGGTTGGAGAGGTTCGCGGCGGCCTCGATAGCACCCTGCGTATAGCGCACATGGTGGTGCTCCTCGTAGCGCGGCTTGAGCGCAGTCAGGATCTTGACCGTGTCCTCGACGCTCGGCTCCTCGACATCGATGGTCTGGAAGCGACGCTCGAAGGCCGGGTCCTTGGTGAGGTACTTGCGGAACTCCTCGGCCGTGGTGGCACCGATGATCTGGAAAGCACCGCGTGCGAGAACGGGCTTGAGCATGGAGCTCGCGTCGATGGAGCCCTCGGCAGAGCCGGCACCGATGATGGTGTGCATCTCGTCAATAAACAGGATGACGTCGTCAGCCTCGGTGGCCTCCTGGATCACGTTCTTGAGGCGCTCCTCAAACTCACCGCGATACTTGGCGCCCGCGACAAGACCCGGCAGGTCGAGCGTCCAGATATTCTGGTTCATGAGGTTCTCGGGCACGTTGCCGGCTGCAATCTGCTGAGCCAGGCCCTCGACGATGGCCGTCTTGCCCACGCCGGGGTCGCCCAGAATGAGCGGGTTGTTCTTGGTGCGGCGCGAAAGAATTTCCATCATACGCTGGACTTCCTTTTCGCGACCAATTACAGGGTCGAGCTCGCCATCGCGCGCCTTTTGCGTGAGGTTGGTGGCGAACTGCTTGAGCGTATCGGTGCCGCTCCCCTTTTGCTGCGACGCGTCCGAGCCGCTAAAGAACGGCAGGCCCGCACCGGGACGCCCGGCACCGGCGCCGGCGAGCGGACGCTTCTTGTCCTGGTCCTTGGCGGTAAGTTTCTCGATAGCCTTTTTGATGGAGGCGGACGACACACCCAGGCGCATGAGGATGTCCATGGCCATGCCGTTACCCTCTTCGACGATGCCAATCAGCAAGTGCTCGGTCGACACGTAGGTCTGGTTGTTCTCACGTGCCACGCGGAAGGAGCGCTCCATCACGCTGATGACGAGCGGCGTAAAGGCAAGCTTGGCAGCCTCGGTCTCCTCGCTGGGCTCGGGAACCGTGGTCTGGACCTCCTTGAGGGTGTCCATGATGTCGTCGTAGGAGATATCAAGCGAGCGCAGCGCCTCGGCAGCGATGCCCTCGTCCTCCTTGGCGAGTGCGAGCAGCAGGTGCTCGGTGCCCACCTTATTTGAGTGCAGATCGAGCGCCTCCTGTTTGGCCATCGACATGACCTTGCGCGCTCGATCGGTAAATCTATCTAACATGCTCGTTTCCTTACATGAGTTCATCGAAATCAAAACGCCCGCCCGTCGGCGGCGCTTTTGTCTCTTTACCCACAGGTTGTCTATGTTAACAGCTGGAGGAATATCTATAAACCCGGCTCACATGAATGCAGGTTATGACCGCATCGCGGGACTCACCGCGCGATGCGCGACAGGCGCCCCGCAAGAGAAACCCTAGGCGTCTTTCACCACGTCGGGACTCGTCGCACGCGATGCGCGATAGGCATCGGCCTCCTTGGAGACGCGTTCGAGCAGCTCGGATGTATCGACGCCCTCGACTTGCGCGACCGTTTCCACCGTCTGCATGGCGACCGCCCTCAGGTACGCGCACGCGCTGTCCCCCGGCTGCTCGAGGTCTATCTCCTCGCCGCCCTCCCGGGCAAAGCCGACCGCCATCACAAAGCCCATGATGCCCGAGACCAGAAAGCCCACCGCAAAGCTCGAATCTGCCTTGAGCTCTTCTCCGTCGGGGTGGACGATCTCTCTCACGCGGTCGATGATGATCGTATGGATGCCCTGCACGACCTGCTCGGCGGCACCCGCCCTCATGGTGATGACGATGCGCCGCAGCAGGCAGCGGACGTCGCGCCGGTCGAACGCCGAAAGGTCGCCCTCGCTCGAAAAATGCCAGAGGGCATCGGTGATGAGCTCGTTATCCTGCAGCAGCTGGGCTATGGCGATGGCGACGAGTTCATCGAAATCGTGAAAATAGTAGTAAAACGTTCCGCGATTGCACTGGGCGGCGCGGGTCACCTCGCCAACCGACAGCTCGAAGATGCTGTTGTTCTCGATGAGCTCCCAAAACGCCTCGATGATACGGGTGCGTGCATCGGGCGCATCGGCGTCCTTACGCGGTCTCGCCATGCGCCTCACCGCACCCCTGCGCCTTGGCGTTCATGATGAGCATCTGAAGACGGTTCTCCACGTTGGCGAAGCTCACGTCGGGATCGTAGTCGAGCGGCAGGAACTGCGCCGTGGGATACTGCTCCTTGAGCGCATGGATGAGCCCGCGCCCCACGACATGGTTGGGCAGACACCCGAACGGCTGCAGGATCACGAAGTTGCGGCAGCCGCGCTTGGCGTGCTCGAGGATCTCCGCCGGAATCAGCACGCCCTCGCCCGCATCGAACGTATGGTGCAGGATCTTATCGCTCGCGCGCACGAGCTCGGGCATGCGCGTCGGCGGCTCGTAGAGCGGGCTCGCCGCGCCCAGGCGGTCGCAACGGTCGTGCGCGAGCTCGAACAGGTTGTCCGCCGTGGCGTACCAGGCCTTTTCGGGCAGCGACAGGTCGACGTGGAACTCGCGCGACTGCGCATGCTTGTAGAAATAGGTTTTGCGGATCACGTCGGTCATGCGCGCCTCGATAACCTCGAGCCCGTTGTCCTCGAGGTAGCGCTCGATCTCGTGGTTGGCGCCGAGATGGAAATTGAGCAGGTACTCGCCCACGATGAGAACGGTCGGATGCGGGTTCGAGCGGTCGTACGGAACGGCGTCCATGATCGCAAGCGCGCGTTTGAAGCCCGTCGCCTGGCCTCTCAGCCCGGAGCGCTCCATGCCCTCGATAACCTCATCGAGCGCGCGGTCGAACGCAGCGTCCGCCGCGCCCTTCTCGAGCTCGTAGGGACGGATGCGCCTAAGCATGGCCTCGAGGGCATCGATCATGGGAAGACCGTAGGCGATCTGGATGCTCGGGCCAAGGCCGAGCTTGAAGCCCGGATGCGCATTGTGGGCATCGACGTCGTCGTTGGTGAGCACCGGGACATAGTCGTATCCCGCGTCGTCGAGCGCGCGGCGCAGCAGGGGCATGTAGTGCGTCAGGCGGCAGTCGCCGATATACTTGCCAGTCACCACGGCGACGTCGTGCGGGTCGTACTTACCGCTCTCGAGTGCCGCGAGCGCCTCGCCGATCACGATTTGCGCGGGGAAGCAGATGTCGTTGTGCACATAGCGTTTGCCCAGGCGGATGGCATCCTCGCGCCCGATATCAAGGGCCTCGGCGCGCACGCCCTGATTGCGCATCGCCGCGGTCATGAGCCTGCAGAACGCATGGGAGGTGTTGGGGACCAGCGCGATCTTGTCGTGCCGGTCGCGCTTGGTGTACTTGACCTTATACGGGTCGTCGAGCGGATGGACCGCGTGCACCCGGGCGCCCTCGGCACGCTCCTCCGCGCGACGACGGTTGACCGACTCGATAAACGAACGCACACGAATGCCCATGGGACCGGCGACGTCGCTCTCATCGAGCTTGATCATCATCGGAACCTTGGAGCCCATCTCGCCCATCATGCGCGCGATCTCGTCGGTGAGATACGCATCGTGGCCGCAGCCGAAGCTGCCCATCTGCACGAGCTCGAGCTCGGGCGTCGATGCGACGATGACCGCGCACGACAGCATGCGCGCATGGTAGTTGTTCACGATGTCGATGCGGCTGTTGGAAAGATCGACGTTGCAGACCCCCGGCACCGCATCGGGCGTCAGCACGGGGATGCCGCACTCAGAGAAGAGCTTGGGCAGCCCGTGGTTGACCAGCGGGTCGTTGTGGTACGGGCGCGAAGCGATCACCACCGCGTAGCCGCCGTCCTCGCGCACGTTCTCGAGCACCTGCCTGCCGCGCAGCTGCAGCTGGTTCTCAAACGTCTCCTGCGCGCGGTCCGCCTGCTCGGTCGCCTTGGCAACCAGGTCGGCATCGATATCGAAGGTCTCCTTGCACCACGCCTTGAGCTGGCGGTTTCGGTCGCCCTCGTCGTACCAGTGGAACAGCGGCGTATCGAACGGAACGCCGAAACGCTCCTCCGGGTTATCGGAATTGCGCATCACGTAGGGGTATCCCTTTACGACGGCGCACATCCACTCGCTGGTAGAGGCGGTGTTTTCGGTGGGCACCGTCGTGATGATGGGCATGAAGATGCGGTCGACGCCGGCGTCGACGAGATTGCGGATGTGCCCGTGGACGAGCTTGGCCGGGAAGCACACGGTGTCGGATGTGACGTGCGCCAGACCGCGCTCGTACATCGCCTTGGTGCTGCGTCCCGAGACGCGCACCTTAAAGCCGAGCGTGCTGAAGAACGTCGACCAGAACGGCATGGTGTCCCAGAACTCGAGCACACGGGGAATGCCGATCGTGACATCGCGCCCCCCGCTGACGGGAACCGTGGGGTACGACTCGAACAGCAGCTTCTCGCGGTCGACAAAGAGATTGGGGGCAGCCGCGGTCCGGTCGCGCCCCGTGCCGGGTGCCTGTGCCTCGCAAGCACCCTGCGGACGCAGCTCCTCCGCCGCGGGAACCTCGCGCACGAGCTCATCCCATGAGATGGCGCCGCCGCGCGGGCAGCGATTGCCCGTGACGTAAAGCGAGCCGTCGCCAAATGCCACGACCGCGCGCTGGCAGCGGTTGTTGCACCGACGGCAGGTAACGCCGCCGAACTCGCGATGCTCGAAGCGCTCCACGGCATCGAGCCCGATAAACGACGTGCCGGCGTCGCCCTTGCGGCATTCCTCGCGCGCGAGCAGGGCGATACCGATAGCGCCCATCAGCCCCGGGTGGGGCGCACGCGTGACGGGTTTGCCCAGATACTGCTCGAATGCGCGCAGCACCGCGTCGTTTCGGAACGTGCCGCCCTGGACGACGACTTTGTCGCCCAGACGGTTGAGATTTGAAACGCGAATGACCTTGGTGAACACGTTCTCGATAATCGAACGGCAGAGACCGGCCATGATGTCGCCCGGACCCTTACCGCGCCGCTGCTCGGAAACGACGCTGCTGTTCATGAACACCGTGCAGCGGCTGCCGAGAACGGCGGGGGCTTTGGACGAAAATGCCTCGGTCGCGATATCCTCAACGGCTATTCCGAGGTTTTTGGCAAAACCCTCGAGGAACGAGCCGCAGCCCGCAGAGCACGCCTCGTTGACGACGATATCGGTCAGCACGCCGTGGTTGAGCCAGATGGCCTTCATATCCTGTCCGCCGATGTCGAGCACGAAGGTCGCATCGGGAACGCATGCGCACGCGGCGCGGGCGTGCGCGACCGTCTCGACCGTATGGTAGTCGGCGTGGAACGCGCGCGCGAAAAGCTCCTCGCCGTATCCCGTGGTGCCCACGGCATCGATCGCAAGCGTGACTCCCGCTGTCTCCCAGCGGTTCTTCAAGCTGACAAGACCCTGTTGGGCGACGTCGAGCGGTCTGCCGTTATTAGACGCGTAGAACGAATCGACAAGCTCACCCGCCTCATCGACCAGGGCGAACTTGGTCGTCGTGCTCCCCGAATCGATACCGAGCGCCACACGCACCGTCTCTCCGGGCGCATACGCATCCGGACCCTTTGCCGGCGTCTCTTTGCCATGGCGTGCCGTAAAATCCGCCTGCTCGGCAGGTGTGGCAAAAAAGGGCTGGGCAAGACGTCCCTCCCCGCTTGCGGGCGCGACCGTCTCGAGCTTATCCAGCCGGACAAAAGCGTCGGGAAGGTCGATCGGTTGGGACGATGCGAACATGTCGGTCAGCGACAGGGCGGCACCGCGCGCGACCATGATCTGCGGATCGCGCGGGACGATAACCTGATCGTCCGATAGATTCAGTTGCTCCCGGAACACGCGGACCAGTGTGGGGTTGTAGGCGAGCGTACCGCCCTCGAAGATTACCGGCGGCTCGATGTCGATACCCTGGGCCAGACCGCCGATCGTTTGGCGGGCGACCGCGTGAAGCGCCGAAAGCGCCAGGTCGGTGGTAGGAATGCCCTCGTTGAGCAGCGGCTGGATATCGGTCTTTGCGTACACGCCGCAGCGGCCCGAGACCTCGTGGACGGTCGTTCCCCGGCTTGCGAGCTGCTCGAACTCGCCCGATTCGGTGCCGACCCCCATGAGCTTTGCCATCTCGTCGATAAATGCACCGGTACCGCCTGCGCACGAGCCGTTCATGCGCATGTCGGCAACCTCGATGTCTCCCTTATCGTTGGTGCGGAAGAAGATCATCTTGGCATCTTGGCCGCCCAGCTCGATGGCGCAGCGCGTCTGCGGATAGAACCTGCTGATCGCGAGCGCGTTGGCGACCACCTCCTGAACGTACGAGGCGCCCAGCGCGGTCGCGATATCGCGCGCACCCGAGCCGGTCACCGCAACGCGCAGTGACTCATGGGGAAAGCGCTCGGCGAGCTCGCCGAGCATGGCGCGCACGCTCGCTGTCTGACACGCCCCGTGGCGGCGATATCCCCACCACGCCTCGGTCATATCCTCGTGCATCGCGTAAACTTTGGTCGTCGTCGACCCTACGTCCAGTCCTACTAGCAACGCCATAATGCTCCGTCTCTCGCATTTTTCCCGCTAGAGATATACCACTCTACGTAATACAACAGACTGTTGTATTTAAACTCCGTATAAAAAGCGGCTGCCGAAACGCTTCAGCAGCCGCCGAATGCACCAACAGATTGTTCTGCGCGCTAGCACGTCGGGCAACGGAGCAGCACGGGCCCTCCGGTCATGTGCACCGCTCACGCCCGCGATGTCGCCGAGAGAGCTATCCACGCTTAGGGCTCCAACCAAGCAAGTCGCCCGCGCTCAGCAGATCCCTAAGCGAGCTACTCGCACTCAGGAGCCATAGCCTGCTCCAAGAGCTCGGCATGCTCCTCCTCGAAAACCGTCCCCACAGGGAAGGCGCGACGGAAGACGAAGCGGGAAATCGGACCGGCTACCAAAAGGTTCCACGGCAGCGCCATCACAAAATTATGCGGGATGTTGATCATCCAGATCGCGGGCACGGAATACAGGTTCGCAAGGATGCCGCCGGGCATGTGCGTCAGACCCTCACAGGCACCGTACAGCGACATGATGATGACCATGGGAACGACCATGCAGGAGCTGACGGCGAGCGTCATGGCAAGTGGCGAGCTCTTGCCCGGCGTGACCAAGTACTTAAAGGCGAAACCCTTGGCGAGCGGGCTGGCGACGAACCAGTCGCAGCACATGGCAAAAATGTAGGCAACGGGGAAGCCGAGCCACGCAGCGGCAACGACCTCGCCGTTGATGGCCCCGTGCTGCAGGGCAACGTTGTAGATGCTCATCCAGAGCACCATGCAAAAGCACATGATAAAGGTGAACAGCAGGCTCTCTCGTTTGTTGATAGGCATAAAGGGCAGATTCCTCTCTGTGTTGTACCGCGGCGCCACGCAACAAAAACGGGCGGGCAAGATGGAGCTGTTGGAACTTCATCTCGCCCGCCCGTGGTACGCGCGTCTGCGACTACTTATGTGGTGGAACCAGCCTAGCACGAAACGCATGCGCTTCGTAAGCGTTGAGTTTATGAAGATGCAGGGCACCGATAATCCCCCGACCCCATAAGTTGCGGTGGAATACGGACTGTTTTGACCCTTTAAGCAGCAATTCAGTCCCTATTTCACCGCAACTCATTTGGTGCAAAGTAACCTGTCCCCCTTGTACCAATTAGCTGGTGTGGCGCCAGCGAGGGTCGGTGAGCGTACGCGCCACGCCCAAGCCAACGGGCAGAAACGCCACGATGAGCACTGCACGCACAAACCAGCCGAGCATATTGACCGTGTCGAAGGTGCACATGTAATACATAGAGCGATAGAGATACAAGCCCGGCACCATAATGACAATCGAAGGCACCGTGAGGGCGATGCGCGGGTAGGTGAGCTTGACTTCAGCCAAGCTTGCGAGCAGCCCCGATACCAGCGCGCCGATAAACGCTGCTGCCTCGGGAGGCATTCCCGTGCTGAGGCCCAGGAAGGGAATCATCGTCGGCGCATCGACAAGGGTCAGACGCAGGGTATTGGACACGGCGCCGATCAACCCAGCTGCCGCGGCCATCTTTACCGGGCTGTTGAACATCACCGAGAAGCCGAATACGCCAACGAAGCTCATCACCACGCGCAGGAGCGTAAGGGCAAGCGGCGAAAGGCCCAGTGGGGCAAAGTCGTCCGGCGCCAGGCCAACACACTCGGCAACCATCCAGCCTACGAGCGTCGCCATTACAATAATCGATACGGCATATGAAAGGCGCTCGATACCGCTTCGCATGTCAAGCTTGGCGATGTCGAGGCCTGCCGTAATGAGTGGAAAGCCGGGAATCACAAAGAGCATGGCGCCGATATAGCCTTCTTGGTGCGACATTGCCCCCGGTATGACCTGGCCAAGGCCGAGCAATGCCAGCAGATACGAAACACAAGCGAGCGCAACGCCGGTCGTCAGCGCGCTAAACTGACCAAGGCCTTGCTTGAGAATATGAGAGCGGGCAAAGTTGCCGACACCCGCGCCCACGAACGCGCATGCCATCTCAATGGGACCGCCACCAAGTAAAAAGACAAAGGCGCCACAGGCGCAGGCCGCCGCAAGGCCCTGTTGCCAAGGCGCGTAATCAGGTTTTGAACTCTCGACGGTCTTGAGCATCTCGTGATACTCGTGCACCGTGAAGCGACGACCATAGGTCTCGATTTCCTTGAGGAAACTCTCCATCATCCAAATGCGATGGGTATTGACGCCCGTTGTGGGCAAGCTGACGACCTCGTTAAAGCAGTGACCATCTTCGATGCAGGTACACTCAAACGACAGGAGACTTAAGTCAACGTGGATGGTCACACCGAGTACGGCGGCGACTCGATTCATGGTATCGCGTACACGCCAGGCACCCGTTCCGCTCGCGAGCATAAGCATACCGGTGCGGCAGATGATGGATGATTTATCGGTGAGCGGCGCATCGACGGCAAGTTCATCGCCTGCCGTCACGATCTGGTGCCAGTCAGTTTTCATATGGAGCGCGCCGGCACGGACACCGTGGTGCATGGGGGCTCTCGAAAGCAGCGAGTTAAGGCGCGAAGACTGTGGGGGCTCCGTTGATTCGTCCTCAACCTCATCAGCCTCTTCATCGACCAGATCAAAGGAATCAAGCGGCGCTGGCTCGCGACGGTCGATCAGCTCCTCGTCCTCATCATCAAAGTAATTGAACTGATCGAGCATGTCCTCTTCGATTGCGCGCTCGCTCGCATCGTCCATCCCGGTGCTCCCTTCCTATCGACTAACCCCCATCCTAGACAGCGACGGCTAAAGGAAACATAAAAGAGACGGCTGTCATGCGAGCCATGTTCGCAATAGCCATTGGGTAGTCATTGGGGACGTTCTTGAATGACTAGTCGTTTAAGAACGTCCCCAACGACTAGTCGTTTAAGAACGTCCCCAATGACTACTCCGACAACGTCGATGTATTGGCAACGCCAGCGAGCGGGCCGCATTTGAGACAAGGTGACGTGAAACGAAAGGGCGCTGACCTTCTGGTCGCGCCCTTGAAGTTGAACGTCAGATTGTCCAAATGCGGCCCGCGCAGCGTCGAGCCGTTGCGCGGTTCGTAGAACCGCGCAACTAGTTAGTACATCTTTGCGCCGGCGGGGATGGAAGCGTCGAGCTGGATCAGGTTGAGGCGCTCCTCGCCCTCCTCCTCGTGGATGGCGCTGATGAGCATGCCGCAGCTGGGGATACCCATCATCTTGCGCGGAGGCAGGTTGGTGATGGCGAGCAGGGTCTTGCCGACCAGGTCCTCGGGCTCATAGTATTCATGGATGCCGGAGAGAATGGTACGGTCAGTGCCGGTACCGTCATCGAGCGTAAAGTTCAGCAGCTTCTTGGACTTCTTGACGGCCTCGCATGCCTTGACCTTCACGGCGCGGAAGTCGCTCTTAGAGAAGGTATCGAAGTCGACGAACTCCTCAAACAGCGGCTCGACGGCAATCTTGGAATAATCGACCGTGGGCTTGAGGGGCTTGACGAAGGGGCTCGCGGTGTTGCCGGCCTCGGCAGCCTTGGCAGCAGCGGCACCGGACTGGAAACCCTTCTCGGGCTTCATGTGCGGGAACAGCAGCACGTCGCGGATGGAAGCCTGGTTGGTGAGCAGCATGACCACGCGGTCGATACCGATGCCAATGCCGCCCGCGGGAGGCATACCGTACTCGAGGGCGCGCACGTAATCCTCGTCGTACTCCATGGCCTCGTCGTCGCCGCCGGCCTTCTCGGCCATCTGGGCAGCGAAGCGCTCGGCCTGGTCGACCGGGTCGTTGAGCTCGGAGAACGCGTTCGCGTACTCGTGGCCGGCGATGACCAGCTCAAAGCGATGGGTCAGGCGCGGGTCATCCTCAAAGCGCTTGGCAAGCGGGCTAACCTCGATGGGGTAATCGCACACGAAGGTAGGGTTGACGATGGTGTCCTCGCCCAGCTCGTCATAGATCTCGGCGATGATCTTGCCGGCGGGCCACTCGGGCTTGATCTCCAGGCCCTTCTCGCGTGCGGCGGCAGCAAGCTCCTCAACCGGCGTGTCGATGGTGACCTGCTTACCAATCACGTCAGAGACGATGTCGGTCATGGGACGGCTGGCCCACTCACCAGAAAGGTCGATGGTCTGGCCCTGGTACTCAATAACCTCGGGGTTGCCGATAGCCTTGTTAGCGGCCTTAATGACACCCTGGGCGAGCGCCTTCATGCCCTCGAGATCGGAGAAGGCGCGGTAGGCCTCCATCGTGGTGAACTCGGGATTATGGGTAAGGTCCATGCCCTCGTTGCGGAAGATACGACCGATTTCGAACACGCGCTCAAAGCCACCGACGATGCAGCGCTTGAGGTGCAGCTCGGTGGCAATACGCAGGTAGCACTCCTGATCGAGAGCGTTGAAGTGCGTGATGAACGGCTTAGCCGTAGCGCCACCCTGGATGGTCTGCAGGATGGGGGTCTCGACCTCCATGTAGCCGTCGGACTCCATAAAGCGACGGAAGGTGGAGAGGATCTGCGAGCGCTTGCGGAAGGTCTCGCGAACATCGTCGTTGGCAATGAGGTCGACGTAACGCTGACGATAACGGGTCTCCTTGTCGGAGAGGCCGTGGAACTTCTCGGGCAGCGGGCGAACGGCCTTGGACAGCAGCGTCGCGCTCTTGGGAGCGACGGAAAGCTGGCCGCGCTTGGTGCGCACGACCACGCCGGTCACGCCCAGGATATCGCCCAAGTCGAGGGCCTTGAGCGTGCTCCAGGCTGCCTCGTCCATGTCGTTAATACGGCAGAACAGCTGAATCTCGCCAGTCGCGTCGCGGACGACGATGAACATGATCTTGCCCTGACCGCGCTTGGCAACCACGCGGCCGCCGATCTTTACGACGTCCTCGGTGTCCTCGCCATCGGCAAGCTCGGCATACTTAGCCTCGATGTCGGCAACGTAGTCCTCGATCTCGGAGTGCTCGGGGTACGGATTCTGGCCCGCCTCGAACAGGGAGGCGCGCTTGGCCAGGCGGGTGGCGCGCTCGTCGTTGAGCGTCGATGCCTGATCGGCGGCGTTCTGGTTCTCTGCCATAAGTTAGCTCCTCAAACTAAAACGCTCCCCAGGATTCGGTCCCAGGGAGCGAAAACATACCTTTACGCGGGACCGTGGTCTAGCGTGCGATCTTGGCGATGGTGTAGATGCGGGTCTTGCCGGAAGGCGTAACGACCTCGACGGAGTCGCCCTCGCCATGACCAATGATGGCGTGGCCGACCGGAGACTCGTTGGAGATCTTGTGCTCGAGCGAGTTGGTCTCGGTGGTACCGACAAGCGTGACCTCCATGACCTCACCGTTGGGATCAATCAACGAAACGGTGGAACCAATGGAGACGGTCAGATCACCCGTGGTGGCAGCAACCTGGGCGTTGGCGAGAATAGCCTGAATCTCGGCGATGCGAGCAGCATTCTGGGCCTGCTTGTCCTTGGCGGCATCGTACTCGGAGTTCTCCGAAAGGTCGCCGAACGCGCGAGCTTCCTTGATGTCCTCGACGATCTCCTTGGCGTAATCGCCCTCACGCCAAGCGAGCTCCTCGACGAGCTTCTGGCGGCCCTCAGCGGTCAGTACGATCTGGCTTGCGTCCATACGGATATCTCCCCAACTATGATGTAACGATCAACTGTCAACAAAAACGAAAAAGACCGGCTAGCCTGCGGGCAAGCCGGTCAGGTGCTCACCCCAAAGGGATGGGACTACTCTGCGTCCGCGTCGCTGTCCTCTGCCTTCTTTTGCTTGGCAGCAGCGAGCTTGGCCTCGAGCTCTGCGATCTCCTTGTCCTCCTTGGACTCCTCGACCACAACGTCCTCGGCCTGCTTGGTTTCGCCCTTATCGTCGCCCTCCATACCCTCGCGGATATTCTTGACGGTAGAGCCGAGGGACTTACCGAGCTTCGGCAGGTTCTTAGGCCCAAAGATAATCAGGACAACAACGAGAATAATGATGAGCTCAGGAGCCCTCAGTCCAAACATGTAGACCTCCACAATACAGCGAGACAAGCTCGAATGAGTATACCGCGGGTATCGCGGTATCACAACAATAGCTAAAAAAAGGGACCGCAAGAAGCGGTCCCTCCTCATGCTCTGGTCGGGTTGACTGGATTTGAACCAGCGACCCCTGCGTCCCGAACGCAGTGCTCTACCAAACTGAGCCACAACCCGTTAGCTCGACTATAGTAACAAAGATTTTCGCCGCGTGCTAGAGAAATTTTTATTTCTTTGGCGCGTCGATTTGAACCGTGTTGGGAATAAGCTCAGTCGCGCAGGCCCACCAGCCATTTTGCTGGGCAGCATCGGCAAGCCTTTCGGCCGTGGCAGCGGTGTCGCAAATGGCAAACGAGCAGGCACCCGATCCGCACACATCTACAGCAACGGTTCCGTCCTGTTTACGCAGCCAGTCGAGGACCGTTTGAATCTGCGACTCCATCTGTGCGGAAATGACACCAAGGTTGTTATGGATGAGTGCATATGCCGTCTCGGCATCACCAGCACGCAAGGCAGAAGCTATCGCGCCGGGCTTGTCCGCAGGCACCGGGGCCTCGTCAAAACGTCGATAGGCTTCAATTGTCGAAACGCTTGCCTCGCGCGGCTTGACCAGCACGACGGGCGTCGCAGGCAGCGCGGGGTACTCAGTTGCCAGCACGTCTCCCCCACCTACGTAGAACGCAGGACTCGCGTGCAAAAAGAACGGGACGTCAGCACCAATGCCCCGCGCAATATCGTCGAGCGCTGGGTCGGTGCGATCAATGCCCCAGAGCTCTGCCAAGGCGACAATGACCGCGGCCGCATCCGTCGAGGGGCCGCCCAAGCCGGCGCACAATGGAATGCGCTTCTCAATCGTCACGCAGACGTTTGCCTCGCGACCATAATGCTCGGCCATAGCAACCGCAGCCCGATACGCCGTATTCTTTTGCATGGGAAAATCTGATGCCGGAACCGTCTGGACGGTCAGCGCCTGCGACGGCGCGACCGTCACGGTATCGGAAAGACCGACGGCCGCCATCAGGGAATCGACCCTGTGGTAGCCGCGGTCATCGCGCTCGGTATGAACCCCCAGGTAGAGGTTAATCTTTGCCGGCGCGGAAAGAGTCAGGGACCGATCGGTCACCGTTAATGCTCCTCGAGCTGATTGCCGAGCGGGGTAAAGATATGCTCGCCGCTCTCGGGGTCGAACAGCTCGACCTGGCCGGTGAGGACATCGATGTACTGGTAGGACTGACGCGACTTGCGGCCGCGACGCTCGTCAACCTCGACAATGAAGACGGCCGGGTGGACGCTCTTGATGGTGCCCATGCGCTCGACGACGCGGGTACGGCCCATGTTGGCCTTCACCTTGACGCGATCGCCCACCATATCGGTCAGCTTCTCGTGGATGTCGTCGACGTGATTGACTTCCATCTCTTCCATGAACAGGGCCTCCAGAAGGTGCAATTCAAAAAGGGGACAATACCCCTAAGATAGACAAAACTCTAATACTATAGCACCCTGTTGTGGCCATACGCAAGTAGCTAAAAAAGCCCGGTCTCGAATACGTACCAGACGACAACCTCGCATGACCAGTTGTTACGCGGTTTGGTAAAACCGCGTAACCTAAAGGTTGTCGGTGTCCAAGACGATGGTGAATGGGCCGTCGTTGACCAGGTCGACCTTCATGTCGGCGCCAAAGATACCGTGCGCCACATGCTCAACGTCCTCGTGCACAAGCGTCAGGAAGTACTCGTAGAGCTCGTTGGCAACATCGGGTGCGCCGGCATCCGTAAACGATGGGCGGCGACCGTGGCGGCAGTCGGCGAACAGCGTGAACTGCGACACCACGAGCACCTCGCCGTCGACATCGGCAAGTGCCAGATTGGTCTTGCCGTTCTCGTCCTCGTTGATACGCAGCCCGCGGAGCTTGCCCCACAGCTTGTCGGCCTCGGCACGCGTATCGCCATGGCCCACACCCAGCAGCACCAGGTAGCCGCGTCCAATGCGGCCCACGCACTCGCCGTCGACCGTCACGCCGGCGTTGAGCACGCGCTGCACCACCGCACGCATGGCCTACTCCTCGCCCGT
This sequence comes from uncultured Collinsella sp., assembly GCA_902493125.1. Classification (GTDB taxonomy): domain Bacteria; phylum Actinomycetota; class Coriobacteriia; order Coriobacteriales; family Coriobacteriaceae; genus Collinsella. The sequence goes on from CABUOF010000001.1 coordinate 49,402, forward strand.
CAGCTTGGCGGACAGATGCTCGAGCGCGTGGAAACGATGGCTGATGGCGTTCTTCTCGTCAGCCGTCAGCTCGGCCATGGTCTTGCCCGGCGTGTCGACCGGCAGGAACAGCGGGTCATAGCCAAAACCATGGTCGCCGCGGCCCTCGTGCGCGATAACGCCCTCGCAGGCGCCCTCGCCATAGGTAACCAGACCGTCCGTGTCGATGAGCGCGACGACGCTCATAAAGCGCGCGGTGCGGTCCTCATCTGCCACGCCTTCCAGGTTAACGAGAAGCTTGGCGTTGTTGGCGGCATCGTCGCCGTGCACGCCCGCATAGCGCGCGCTATACACACCGGGCTCACCGTCCAGCGCGTCGACGACCAAGCCCGAATCGTCGGCAATGGCCATAAGGCCCGTCTCCTCAACCGCGGCTTGGGCCTTGATGATGGCGTTCTCCAAAAACGTCGTGCCGTTTTCCTCGGGATCCTCAAAATCACCCAGCTGGCCGAGCGCCACAAAGCGCACCTCGGGCATGACCTTGCCCAAAATGGCCTCGATCTCGGTGAGCTTATGAGCGTTTCCGGTTGCCACGACGATGGTCGCCGCCGGGTCGAGGGTGTCGATGTCAATCTTCTCAAGTGCCATGACTGGCCTCCTTGTCTCTATAGCAATGCCGAGTTGAGGACGACGAGGACTTCGGTCTCTCTCCCGTCTCAATCAACGGCAGTCTTATACTTCGACGTTTTCCCAGATAAAACCTGCCAAAATTAACATCCCTTTTTGGCAGGTTAGGCGAGGGCTTGGCGCTGAAGCTCGATGAGCTCGGCGATACCCTTGTCGCCCAGGTCGAGCAGGGCGTTGAGACGCTTGCGATCGAAGGGCGCCTGCTCGCCGGTACCCTGGAGTTCGATCATCTCACCGGAATCGGTGGCGACGAGGTTCATGTCGACCTCGGCGTGGCTGTCCTCGGAATAATCCAAGTCGAGCAGGGTGTTGCCGTCGACGACGCCCATGGAAATGGCGGCAACCTGGCCCGTGAGCGGGATGCGCTCGAGTTTGCCCGCCTCGACCCACATGGCAAGGGCGTCGTGCAGCGCCAACCAGGCACCGGTAATGCTCGCCGTACGCGTGCCGCCATCGGCCTGGATCACATCGCAGTCGACGGTAACGGTGTACTCGCCGAGCGCCTTCATGTTGACGACGGTACGCAGACTGCGGCCGATAAGCCGCTCGATCTCCATGGAGCGGCCCTTGCGGTTGGCATGCTCGCGCTTGCAGCGTTTACCGGTCGAGGCCGGCAGCATCGCATATTCCGCCGTTACCCAGCCGGCCTTGGCGCCCTTGCGCCAACCCGGCACACCCTCCTCGATGGTGGCGGCGCACAGTACGCGCGTGTCGCCGAACTCGGCCAGGCACGAGCCGTGGGCGTGCTTCATAACGCCGCGGGTGAGCTTAACGGGGCGCAACTCGTTGGCGGCGCGACCGTTAGCGCGGTTGACCTGCATGTACTCCATAGAAATATCCTTTCGGCAAAAGATGTGGCGAAGGCCTTGACGGCTGCCTTACATCTATTTCAGCTCATCGATATCGATATGTTCGATGCTTTTGAGCGGCTGGCCAAAGATAAAGCTACCCGCCACCGCAAACTCGGCAATGTTGTCAGACGTGGTGGCAAAGCGATGCTGCGGCTCGGCTGCGTCGCCCGCCAGCTGCTCGCGGCGCGTGAGAATATCGGTCAGCTCGCGCGTGGTCTCCTCGGCGGAACTCACCACGCGCACTCCGGGACCCAGCGCATGGCGAATAGGCCCCACGAGCAGCGGGAAATGCGTGCAGCCGAGTACCACGGTATCGATGCCACGATCGTGCAGCGGCTCGACTGTGGCGCCAACCAGCGCGCGAACGGCTGGCGTATCAAAAATATCCTCGTTCTCGAGCCACTGCTCCTGCAGATGCGCGCCCGAGGCGAGCTCGTGCTCGACGACCTCGACAAAGCTCGAAGCCGGGCAGCCATACACATCGACACCAGCATCCAAATCCTGGATGGCGCGCGTGTAGGCGCCCGAGCGAATGGTGAGATTGGTGGCGAGCACGCCCACGCGACGCGTACGCGTGCTGTTGATGGCGGCGCGCGCGCCCGGGGCGATCACGCCGATCACGGGAACGTCGAGCACTTGCTGAGCCAAACGCAAGGCCGCGGCGGTCGCCGTGTTGCAGGCGATGACCATGATCTTAACGTCGTGCCTCGATAGCCAGCGGCCCGTCTGCAGCGCAAACGAGCGAACCTCGTCCTCGGTGCGGGTGCCATAAGGGCAGCGCTTAGTGTCACCGAAATAGTAGACGGACTCGTGCGGAAGTGCCGTTGCGATCGCGCGCGCGACCGTCAAGCCGCCCAGGCCCGAGTCGAACACGCCGATCGGACGCGTGTCCCCGGCCATATTATCGATATCGGACATTACCTCACCAGATTCTCTCTCGAAAAATGCGACCAATCGTGATGCGTCGCGCTACGAACGGGCTGCGACCAGCAGCTCGGCCGTTGCCACCCAACCGTCGACAATCTTGCCGCGCGTAATATAGGCATTGTCGCAGGCGTCCAAGAACTCCGGGGCACCGGCGCTCGTCAGACCGTTCTCGACCAGGCAGAACATGCCAACATGGTCGGCCATGTAGAAGTCGGACTCGGAGTCGCCGAGCGCAAGCGTCTCCTCGCGCTCGATCCCCAGGTGCTCGCAGAAGCGCGCAATGGCAACGCCTTTGTTAAGACCCGCCGGATTGATGTTGAAGGCGCGACCGTCCTCGACGCGATCGAGCTCGAGCGTCGTCGGCTTGGACAGGTGAGTCAGATGGCCGTTGCAAGCCCAGATCAGACCGCAGCCGGCCTCGTCCAGGATGGCCTGGACCTCATCGTCGGGCACATCGCCGCGCATGCCGACGGTGACCTCACGGTACTTGTAGCCGGTCGACATGTCGTTGTGGTACTCGATCTTGTGCGGCCAGCGGGCAAGGATCTTCTCGCACACGCCGGTCTGCTCGATCACCTGGTGCGGAGTAAGGCCGCAGGCGGGGTCGTAAGGCATGTCGCCGGTCAGATACTCCCAATCGTTGGCTTTGAGGTCGTACATGACCAGGCCGCCCATCTCGCCGATGTAGGAGTTGAGGCCGAGCACGCGCGCGTCCTCGTGGATCATGGTACGATTGCGGCCCGAGGTGGGAACCACCTGAATACCAGCGCGAGCGAGCGCCACGACGGCCTCGACGAGTTTGGTCGAGGGGTTGCCGTCGTTGTCGCGCAGCACGCACGAGCCGGGCGCGAGCATCGTGGCATCCAGGTCGGTAAAGACGTACTTGACCTTGGCCAAGCGCTCGCGCATCTCGCCCGAAAGCTCGGCAACGGTCGGCAGGGTGTTGTGGGACATGGTTACTCCGTTTACGTAGAAGGGTTTGGACTTGGACGGCATGTTTTGATTGAGGGAACACGCTTATGGCGACAGTGCACTCAGGGCGCCGCCGCCATCATGGTTCATTAGTCAAACTGGGTAACATCGATCAGGCGATTGGCCAGCGAAAGGTCGCTCTCGATGGGCACGAACTCGTCGCCCACGTGCATGAGCTCCTCGTCACCCTTTGCCAGCAGCAAGACAATGGTGGGAGCATCGGGGTTGACGTACTCCTCGCGCGCCGCCTTGAACGCCGCATGCACAGCGGCTTCGCGGTCGAGGATGATCTTGTTCGGCGTATCGTCGGGAACATGCTCGGCAAGCTCGCGACAGACCTTCATCGGGTCCTCGTGAGCCGGGTCCTCGTTGGCAAAGATCATCAGGTCGGAATATGGTGCGGCCTCGCGCGGAAGCTGCTCGCGGCGCTCCTGCGCCTTGCCACCGGCAGCGCCAAACACTGCGATGACCGGGCTGGCGGGAAACGCGCGCTTCACCGACGAGAAAAGCGAGCGGAACGAAAGTTGGTTGTGAGCGTAGTCAACAACACAAATCACGAGGCCGTCCTTCGACTCCACGACCTCCATGCGGCCCGGCACACGCAGCTTGGAGAGGCCCTTCTTGATAGCCTCGATACCGATGCCGATCTCGCGCGCGGCGGCGATAGCGACCAGCGCGTTCTCCACGTTAAAGTCTCCCGCGATACCCAGCAGGACCTTCTCCCCCGCCTCGGACTCGTCGGCACACAGGCCATGCAAGTTGAACTCGATGCCAAAGCCGACCATGCGTACGTCGCTCGCCCACAGGCTTGCCTCGGGATGCTCGACGCCAACGGTCACCAAGCGCTCGGCCGTCGACGCTGCTTCCAGCACACGGTCAACCTCTTCGGTGCCCAGATTCACCACGGCGGTCTTTGCCTGGTCAAAAATCCTGAGCTTGCTCTCAAAATAATCATCAAACGTGGGGTGTTCGATCGGCGAGATGTGGTCGCGGCCGATGTTGAGGAAGCACGCCACGTCAAACGGCAGATTCTCGACGCGTTGGTACTTGAGCGCCTGGCTCGAGACCTCCATGACCATGGACTTGCGACCGGACGTGCGGCAGTTGGCGATATGGCGCCAGACCTCGGGGGCCTCGGGCGTAGTATTGGTGCTCTCGTAGCACTCGATACCATCGTCGGTACTCACCGAGCCGATCATGCCGCAGGACTCGCCCGCCGCCTTGATGATGGACTGGAGCATAAAAGCGGCCGTGGTCTTTCCCTTGGTGCCGGTGATGCCCACGATCTTGACGTCGTGGTCGGGACGGTCGTAGACCTCCGGCGGCAACAGGGCCATGGCCGTGCGAACACTATCAACAACCAGCATCGCAGCACCGCTCTCCTTCGCCAGCGGCTCCAGAGACTCGACCAGCGACTCCTCGCACACAAATGCGACGGCGCCCGCATCGAGCGCCATGCTCAAAAACGCGGGCTTAAAGGCAGCACCTTTGCAAAAGAATACGTCACCTGCCGAGACCACGCGCGAATCAAACGAGCAGCCGGTCACGGCACGCTCGTCAACCTGCTCTGATGCGCGCAGCTCGCCGCACACGTCGAGAAGCTTGGCAAGCGTATCGACCGTGGTCACGGTCGCGGAATCCGAATGGTGCATCTTTCACCTTTCTCAGCCATTTGGCAGGGACGGTTTTTATAGTAACTGAAACGCACCCACGCAAAAACGGCTCCCGGAGGAGCCGTTACGCGCAGGCGTTCGTAAGCCGAGGCTAGGCAGCCTGAACAGCGGGCTGGTCCTCGTCGATAAAGAAGCGCTTGTACCACACCAGGAACACGAGCGGCGTATAGATCTTGCGCTGGAAATCGCCCTTGCCCGCAAAGTGCAGATCGAGCAGGTGCATGAGCTCGTCGGTATTGAAGAACTCACTTGCCCACGGCGCGGTGAAGTACTCCTTGACATAGTCGTACCACTTTTGCTCGCGCAGCCAGTAGACAATCGGCACCGGGAAGCCCACCTTGGGACGGGTGGCCCACTCATCGGGCAGCGACTTGTTGGCAGCGTGGCGGAGTACCTGCTTGTTGCCGTTCTCGTTGATGCGGTAGCGATCGGGAATGTGCTCGGCGAACTCCATGACTTTGCGGTCCAGGAAGGGCACGCGCAGCTCCAGCGAGTGCGCCATGCACATCTTGTCGGCCTTGAGCAGAATGTCGCCCGGGAGCCACATGTTCATGTCCAGGTACTGCTTCTTGACCAGTTCGGGCTGACCCTTCACGCGTGCGTAGATGGGTGCAGCGAGCTCAAAGGCGCCGTCGCCGGTGTTGTACTCGGGCTTGAGCACGCCGTCGACCTCGCGCTCCGGCCATACCAGAGCCTGTCCCAGGAACGACTTCTCGGGGATCTCGGCACCCTTGACCAGGAAGTTATGTCCCTTGAAGTACGGCATATGCAGCGCCAGGTTACCGAGCGCGCGACGGATGGGCAGCGGCACCATCTTTTTGTACTTGCGCACCGGAACCGTGTCCTCGTAGTAGGCGTAGCCGCCAAAAAGCTCGTCGGCACCTTCGCCCGAAAGCACGACGGTGACGTCTTTGCGAGCCATCTCGGCCAAGAACCACAGCGGCACGGAAGACAGGTTGGACTGCGGCTCGTCCATGTGATACTGGATGTCCTCGAGTGCACCGAAGAACTCGTCGGCGGTAATCATCTTGCGAACGTTCTCGACGCCGAGCTTATCGGAAAGCTCCTTGGCGTAGTTGGTCTCGTTGAAGTTCTTGTAGTCAAAGCCCACCGAGAAGGTCTTGTCGGGCATGAGGCAAGCGGCAATATAGCTGGAGTCGACGCCGCCGGAGAGGAACGACGCGACCTTGACGTCGGCGATGCGATGGGCCTCGACACTCTCGTGCACGACCTCGTCCAGCTCATCGACGTACTCCTCGAACGGCTTCTCGACGGCAGAGTAATCGCAATCCCAGTAGCGCTCGATGTTCATCTTGCCGGTCGGGATATCGACGGTAAAGTAGTGCGCCGGCGGCAGCTTGTAGACACCCTCGAAGAAGGTCTCCTCGGTTGCCGAATACTGCAGCGTCATGTACGGACGCAGAGCCTTTTTGTTGACCGCCTTGTGGAAGTGCGGGTAGTCCAGGAAGCTCTTGATCTCGGAACCAAAGAGCACGCCCGGAGCGCCGTCGCCCGCATCAGCCATGGGATAGTAGTAAAGCGGCTTGATGCCAAAGATGTCGCGGGCGCCAAAAAGCTTGTTCTTCTTTTTGTCCCAGATGACGAAGGCGTACATACCGCGCAGGCGATCGAGGACGGCCTCGCCCCACTCCTCGTAGCCGTGCAGGAGACTCTCGGTGTCGGCGCCGCAGTGGAACTTGTAGCCCTTGGCCTCGAGCTCGGAACGGAGTTCTTGGAAGTTGTAGATCTCGCCGTTGAAGACAATGACGACGCTGCCGTCCTCATTGGCCATGGGCTGGGCGCCGGCCTCGGTCAGGTCGAGGATCGACAGGCGGCGGAAGCCGAGGGCAACGCGGCCGTCGATAAACTGACCGCCCATGTCGGGACCGCGATGGACGATGCGGTCCATCATCTTGGTGAGCACCTCGGATTGGTTATCCGTCCCACCGACAAAACCGACAAAACCGCACATATACTATCCCCTCTGCTGTTGCTGGGCATCAAATCGAATCAGTAGCTTTTGAGTATACCCGAGGGCGTAAAGAGGGGCGGAATGTTCAGGCAATCTCAACTGAATCAGCTCCGCTGTGACACGCTGTGACACGCGCCGGTTACCTTTAATGGATATGAGGTGAATGGGGCGATTGTTTTGCTATACTCTCTCCGCACGGGCGATTGGCGCAACGGTTAGCGCAGGTGCTTTACACGCACAAGGCTGGGGGTTCGAATCCCTCATCGCCCACCATTGAATTGGAAACGGTCCTCGAAAGGGGACCGTTTTTGTTTGGGCCCATTTCATGGGATTCGAACCCGCAAGGGTGCGGAGCTGAGGAAACGCGAAGCGTTTTCCAGCGCAGCACGCGAGGAGCGAAGCGACGAAGCGGATGCGGGCGGCGGAGCCGCACGCGGACATCCCTCATCGCCCACCACTGATTTGATAGGCCTCCAGCGATGGAGGCCTTTCCTTTTTCATGCCCAGCGCATGGGATTCGAACCCGCCAGCACGTCTGTCACAAAGGCCGTGGTCAAAAAATGGCAAAAATGAGTACTGCTACTTTGTTTGCAACATATAAAAAGATAGTATTTGCTTAAGTTACGCAACATATGTCCATTATAAGGACTAACAGTCAGATCAAAATCATGCTTTCATCGCCATTTCGACTTGCTATCTGGCCTTATTAGTTCAAAATTGCTGCTACCAAATCGGTAACAGTACTCATATTTGATGTTTTTTGACCAGCAGGTCTCCCTGTCTTAGCAAATCTAAGGCAAAACGGGCTCCAGACCGCTGAATCATGCCGCATAGGGCACGTCCGCAGTCCGGAACCCGGTCCAAATTGAGTTATTGCGCCGCGTTAGCCCAAGACATCCGACAGGATCTCGATCAGGCTGTCCACGTCGGCTTCTTCGCAGACAAGTGGCGGCAAGAAACGCAGCGTATGGGCACCCGTAGCGTTAATCACGGCACCGGCGGCCAGCGCGCGGGCAACAACATCATGCGCGTCGCCCGCGGCATCATCCAAATCACAGCCGAGCATCAAGCCGCGGCCACGTACCTCGGTCACGTGCGGCAGCTTGGCGAGCTTTGCCTCCATATAGGCGCCCACCTTGGCAGCATGCTCGGCATAATCGCCACGCACAAGCGCGGAGAGCGTCGCGGCACACGCCGCGATGGCCAAGCAGCTACCGCCAAAGGTCGAGCCGTGGTCGCCCGGCTTAAACACGTCGGCAATCTCCTTCTTTGCCACAACGGCACCCATGGGCACGCCGTCGGCAATGCCCTTGGCAAGGCTCATGATGTCGGGCTCCACGCCATAGGTTTGGAACGCAAACGGCTTGCCGGAGCGGAAGATGCCGCACTGGACCTCGTCGGCGATAAGCACGGCGCCCACTTCGTGTGCCAGGTCACGCGCTGCCGCCATAAACTCCTCGGTCATGGGGTGCACGCCACTCTCACCCTGGATCGGCTCGAGCATCACGGCACAAATCTCGCTCCCCAGCTGCTTAAAGATCGCACGCAGCTCGTCCACATCGTTGGGCGTGCAGGCCACAAAGCCACCCGGCAGCGGGCGGAAGCTGTCCTGCAGCCAATCCTGCATGGTGGCGGCAATGGTCTCGAGCGTACGGCCGTGGAACCCGCCGCGCATGCACACGATAGTGTTGCCGCCATTACCGGCACGCTTGGCGTACAGGCGCGCGAGCTTCATCGAGCCCTCGTTGGCCTCGGCGCCAGAGTTGGCAAAGAAGGTCTCCCAAACCTGCTCATCCGCAGCCGGGGCACCAAAAGCAGCTGCCGTGGTCTCATCGCCGGCGGCAATGGCATCGGCAAGCACGCGCGCACCATCTACGTCGTCGTTAGCAAGCTTGGACAGCAGCGCCGCGACCTGTCCGCGCTGCTCGATGTAGAAATAGTTGGAGACATGCATGAGCTTTTTAGTCTGTGCTTCGAGCGCCGAGAGCACAGCCGGGTCGCCATGACCTAGGCTGCACACGCCGATGCCGGCAAGAAAGTCGAGGTACTCACGGCCATCGTCGCCGGTGAGCTTCATGCCGTGACCCTCGACAAACTCGACCGGAGAGCGGCCAAAGGTATGCATAACGTAATGGGATTCAAGCGATTGCTGAGCTACAAGTGACATGAGATGCCTTTCGTTGGGCGCCAGACGGCGCGGGGCTATGGGTGCAGGAATGGGGCGACTGAGGGTCAGCTAGACCGTCTGAAGCTTCTCGACCTCGTCAAGGTTCTCGGTCAGACGCGCAGCAAACGTCGAAAGCGGATGCGGATGCGTATCGAACTCGTAAGCCGTCTCGGTGGAATGGATCACGGTGCCGACGCCGGCATCGGTCAGCAGCTCCAGGAGCAGCGAATGCGGCGTAGTACCGTTAATGATGTGGGCACGAAATACGCCGCCGGTAAGCGCATCGACGGCCGCACGCAGCTTGGGAATCATGCCCTTATCGACCTCGCCGCCGTAGAGCATTTCGTTAACCTCGTCGAGCGTTAGGTTGGAGATAAGCGAGCCCTTGTCGCTAAAGTCCTTGTACAGGCCATCGACATCGGTCAAAAAGATCGCCTTATGCGCGTGGAGCGCCGCGGCAACGGCACCGGCGGCGGCGTCGGCGTTGATGTTGAAGAAACCGCCGTCCTCCCCCGCCGCGACGGTAGCGATGACGGGGATGTACTCGCTATCGAGTAAACGCTCGATATAGTCGGTGTTGACGTGCGTCACTTTGCCCACGCGACCGAGCTCGGGGTCGAGTGGCTCGGCGATAAGGGTGCCGGCGTCGCTGCCGGACACGCCCACGGCCAGGTTGCCGTGGTGGTTGAGCGCCGCGACCAGCTCCTGATTGACCTTGCCGCCCAGTACCTCGCGCACGATGTCCATGGTGGCAGGCGTAGTCACGCGCTGGCCGTTCTTAAACTCGACGGGAATGTCGTAGTGGCTGAGCGCCTCGTTGATAGCCTTGCCGCCGCCATGCACGATGACGGGGCGCATACCGATGATCTTGAGCAAAACGATGTCGCTCATCACGTCGCGGCGCAGCTGCTCATCAACCATGGCGGCTCCGCCATATTTGATAACAACCGTCTTGCCGGTCAGGTTCTTAATCCACGGCAGTGCTTCGAACAGCAGCTGCGCGGTTGCTTCGTTGGATTCGCTCGAACGACAATCGCGTGCGAATTTCATAATCTGCCTCGTCTTTCGTATCGTTATCGCGCCGTGCTCCGCTGTCCGCAATCGCGGCAAGATGCGCAGCGTGCCTGGAATCTAGGAACGGTAGTCACCGTTAATGGAGATGTACTCGTGCGTGAGGTCGCAGGTCCACACGGTCGTTGCCGCGTCGCCTGCGCCCAGGTCGGCCGAGATCACGATCTCGGGCGCCTCGAAACGTCGTAGAGCCTCGTCCTCGTCAAAGGGAACAGTCAGACCATCGCGACAGACAGGCATGCCCATCATGTCGATGGAAACGTCTTCCTGATTAAACTTCACGCCGCACTTGCCGAGTGCCATGGCGACGCGGCCCCAGTTGCAGTCGTGGCCGGCGATGCAGGTCTTAACGAGCGGCGAGTTGGCAACGGCGCGAGCGGCGATATCGGCCTCCTCGTCGTTCACGGCGCCGGTAACGTTGACCGTAACAAGCTTGGATGCGCCCTCACCATCGGCGGCGATATTGCGCGCCAGGCTCTCGCACACCTCGTGCACGGCAAATGCCAACTCGTCGAAGGCATCGGAGCCCTCGACGATAGACTCGGCATCTGCGGCAGCGGCGCCGGAGGAAAGCATGATGCAGGTGTCGTTGGTCGAGGTGTCGGAATCGACCGTTACCTTGTTAAAGGTCTGCTTGACGGTCGAGAGCAGCAGGGTATGAAGTGCCGCAGGCTCGACGGGGGCATCGGTGGTGATAACTGCGATCATGGTGGCCATATTGGGCATGATCATGCCCGAGCCCTTGCACATGCCGCCTACCGTATAGACATTGCCCGCATGACCCGCAGCCTCACTGACGTAGGACACGGCATACTCCTTGGAGTGCGTGTCGGTCGTCATGATGGCGCGAGCGGCATCGGCGCCACCGTGGGCGGAGAGCGCCTCGTAGGCAGCAGGAATGGCGGTCTCAAACGTGTCGATCGGCAGAATCTGGCCAATCACACCCGTGGAGGCAACCAGAATCTGCTGGGGCTCGCAGCCAATGACCTGCGATGCGATGCTGCACGTCTCGCGCGCGCATGCAAGGCCGGTCTCACCCGTGGCGGCGTTGGCATTGCCAGAGTTGACCGAAACGCCGGCGATGATACCGTAGCCCTTGTCGGCACCGCCCAGGTTGGCACGGCTCACCTGCACGGGCGCCGCGCAAAAGCGATTGGTGGTAAACACGCCGGCACCGGGACAGGGTTTATCGGGCACGACAAGCGCATAGTCCAAGCGCTCGGGATTCTTCCGGAATCCCGCATGGATGCCCGCAGCTTTAAAACCAGCCGCAGCCGTAACGCCACCCTCGACGGCGCGAATCTTGATATCAAACAGCTCGGTATTCATCGTCTTTATGACTCCTTATGTCAAACAAAAAACGGACATCGGTTGGTGCGCCATGCCAGTCGTAACCATGAGACCAGCTTAAGAGTGGCGCCCCACTCGATGCCCGACTACCAAATCGTTAACAATCGAATGTGCTACACCGGGCACGCCACTGTGGGCAAGCCTCGTCGCTCGTCAAAGCCAAAGACGATATTGGCGCACTGGACTGCTTGGCCCGCAGCGCCCTTGCACAGATTGTCGATGGCGCCCGTCGCCACCAGCACGCCCGCGCGCTTGTTGAGCGCGAGGCCGATCTGGGCGGCGTTGGTGCCGACGACCGAAGCCGTCTTGGGCTGCTGGCCGGCGTCGAGCACACGCACAAAGGTGCGTCCAGCGTAGAACTGCTTGTAATAGTCGACAACATCCTCAAGAGCCAGGGAGTCGATAGCCTGCGGCGTAAGCGGCATCGTCACCGTGGAGAGCAGGCCACGCTTGAGCGGTGCCAGGTGCGGGGTAAAGACGACGCGATCGGTCAGGCCAAGGATTTGCTCAATCTCGGGCGTGTGGCGATGCTTGCCCACGCCGTAGGCCTCCAAATTCTCGTCGGCGCTGCAAAAATGCGTACGAGCGTTGCAAGACTTGCCGGCACCCGTCACACCGCTGATGGCATCGACAATCACGGGGCCACTCTGGGCAACCCAGCCGGCGCGCACGGCGGGCGCGGCGGCAAGGCTCGTTGCGGTGGGATAGCAACCGGCGCAGGCGACCAGCACGGGCCTGCCAGCAGCATGGCTGGAAGCAGCGGTCTCCAAGTCCTGGCAGAACAGCTCGGGCAGGCCGAAGGCACGTGTCTTGAGTAGCTCGGGGCTCGTGTGCTCGGCGGCATACCATGCCTCAAACACGGCCGGATCGCTCAGGCGGTAATCGGCCGAAAGATCAAAGCAGGAAACGTCTGCGGCAAGCAGGGCGGGCACCTGCGCCATGGCGGCGGTGTGCGGCACGGCAAGAAAAACCGCATCGCAGCTCTTGAGCTCGGGCGCGTCATGCGTGGTGAAAACCAGATCGCTCGCGCCAGCAAAGCTCGGATACACCGCGGACAGCGGCTGGCCGGCATCGGCGTTGGACGTAATGACAACAAGTTCAAACTCGGGATGACCGAGCACGAGGCGAATGAGCTCGGCTCCGGCATATCCAGCCGCGCCGACGATTCCAACCTTCAATGACATATCAGACTCCTTGTCTGCGATTTATGCACCGATGCGCATTTCGCAGCGGTCGTTATGAAGTGGGTTGAAACTTTAGCACCAAAAGATGCATTAACGCGTAAATGGCTTGCATATTCATGCATTGAAACATTCCTGACACATTCGCTTGAAGGAATTGACAAATGGAGCGGGCCCCGTATTGACCGGCGCTCCTAACGGCGCCGGGCAATACGGGGCCCGCGCATGCGAAAACCAAGTTGTTAGGATGAGCCAGCTGGCTAGAGCTCGACCGGCACCCATTCGTCGTGATTGCAGATAAAAGCCTCGGGATCCTCGACGCTAAAGAAGACGAGCGTGGGGTCGTTAGGCCCCTCATAGTGCTCGCCCAGGCGCTCTAGATGCTTCCACCCGGCTTCGCGCATTTCGTCTAAAGCCCGGTCATCCAAGCCGGCACGTCCGCGCAAGATGAGCCAGCCATGGCCCGGCCACCAACTCGTGGCCTCAAAGCGCTGATTTTGCAGCAGCTCCTGCCACACATCTTTGGTGCGCGCCGTTACAAACCACAGTTTGCCGTCCTGAATCTGTGCAAACGAGAACGGACGCACATGTGGCTGTCCGTCCACGCTCGTCGCCAGATACCACGCCGGCACCGACGTCAGATACTCCAAAACCGTATTCAATCCGTCCACGTTTCCTCCTGTACTAGCTAGTTTGGGAACCTGGTTTGTGCGAGCTAGAGCTCCAGGCGCTCCTCGCTGCCGTCGATATCACAGAAGCGCGCGGCAATATTGCGGACCGAAAAGAAAGCAAGGCGGCCGTCGTTGGCACTCTCGTGTTCCTCGCCGATGCCCACCATGTGCTTAAAGCCTGCTTGACGCACCTTGTCGCTCGCAACTGCGTCGTCCTCAAGTGCGGCCTCGCCGGTCAACACGATCCAACATTCCCCCGGCTTCCAGCCCGAGAGCTCAAACTTGGGATTCGCACTCAGCTCCGCCCACACATCCTTGTCGCGCGACGTGCAAAACCACAACTTACCGTCATCGACCATGGCAAACGAAAACGGTCTCACGCGGGGCTGATGTCCGTCGGCCACATCGGTCGTGGCCAGATACCACGCCGGAATGCGCCTGAGATACGAACAGGCGCGCTCAAGCTGAGCCGTGCGGTCGTTGTCGGTCATAGGGGCCTCTTTCTTGCGCTCGAATCGCGCCTAAACAAGTTGAAGATTGATGACGATGACGCAGATGAGCAGCAACGCCGTCACCATCGCCGCCAACGCATCGCCGCGGCCAAATGCAAGCGCATGCAGACGTGTGCGGCCCTGCTCGCCATGATAGCAACGGGCATCCATGGCGGCCGAAAGCGTCTCGGCATGACGGAACACGCCCGTGAACAGCGGAATCGCCACACTGCCGAGCATACGCACGCCGCCGAGCGGGCCTCCCGTCACGCGCGCACCGCGGCTTGCCTGCGCGTCCGCCGTCTGCTTCATCTCGGTGGCAAACTGCGGCATAAAGCGCAGCGCGATACCCATAATCATGCCGAGCTCGTGCGCAGGAAGTCCCACACGCGCAAACGGCGCGAGCAGGCGCTCAAAGCCCGCGGTGAGGTCGAGCGTCGGCGTGGTGAGTGTAATGGCGCTCATGCCGGCCATCATCAACGTCAGGCGGCACGCCATAAAGGCGGCAGAATGCAGCGAGCCCTCGCTTATCTGCAGAAAGCCGAGCTGCCACAGGATGCGCCCACTCTGATCGGTAAACAAGTTGAGCACCGCGACCACGACGACGATCGCCAGCAGCGGCGCCATCGACGACAGAACGCGACGAACCGGCACCCGAGACACGGCATAGGTCAGCACAACGAAAATTGCGACCGGGGCCAGCCCGCGGAAGCCACTGACCGTGAGCGTCGTGATCAGAAACACAAAGCCCAAGAGCAACTTGGTTCGCGGGTCCAGGCGGTGGATTGCACTATCGCCGGGATAGTAACTGCCAAACGAAAACGCCTCCATCAGCAGCCCTCCTCTCGCGAGACCGTCTTGGATTTAGCAATGTCCGCGACGTTAGAAGGACCGTCCGAGCGACCGATCAGCAAATTTGCCAACTCGTCGGCCAACGACTCAACCGTATAGAGCCCGCTGCGGCGCAGCGGCACGCCCGCCTCCGTAAGCGCCAGCGCCATACGCTGGGCGGCGGGAACACCCAAGCCGATTGATTTAAGCTCATCCGCATGCGCAAAAACCTGAGCGGGCGTGCCCTCGGCAAACACCGCACCTTCGTTCATTACGACGATACGGTCGCAGCAATTGGCTAGGTCATCCATGCTGTGCGAAACCATGACAACGGTCAGGCCCTCGCGATGGAGTCGACCGATGAGCCCTAGGAAATCCTTGCGCGCAGCCGGATCGAGCCCCGCCATGGGCTCATCGAGCACCAGGACCTCGGGCTCCATGGCGAGCACGCCGGCGAATGCCACGCGCCGTTGCTGACCGCCCGAAAGCTCAAAGGGGCTCTTGTCGCCGACCGTGGAAAGGTCGAGGCCCACGCGTGAGAGCGATGACTCGACACGACGGTCGACTTCATCTTGCGGCAAGCCAAGGTTATGCGGACCAAACGCCACGTCCTGCGCCACGGTTTCGGCAAACAGCTGACGCTCAGGATATTGAAACACCACGCCGACCTTGGCCTTAACCGCGGCGGCGTCTTTCTTGTTTGACAGATCGAGCCCCAGTGCGCGAACGGATCCCTCCTGAGGGCGAATCAAACCGTTGAGATGCTGGACCAGCGTCGACTTACCCGAACCGGTATGACCTGCCAAGCCCAGGAACTCGCCGCGACGCACCGTCAGCGAAACATCACGTAGCGCCCAGGGGCTGTTTGGATCGTTGCCCCAAAGGGCCTGTTTGCTCGATGCGTCCGCAGTGGTCGAGCGTTTGCGCCATCGACGGCGCTCGCGGGCACTCAGCGAGTAACTATGCGAGAGATGCGAAATCTCGATAACGGGCTCCGACGCGGCCGCCTCGTCAGTCGCAGAGAATGCATTGTCAAGCACATGGGAATCGGATACGGAAGGCTGCCCTGCGATGTCCGTCCCACTCCGCTCGGCATAAGCCTGCACAATCTCGGCGACCATATCTGCCTCGCGCACCTGCGCGCAAACGGGCACGCCCTTCTCAAGAAGTGCCCTACCTAGGCAGCACGACGCCGGCATATCCAGGTTGAGCTGCGCAAGCTCATCCGCCCGCGTCAAGATTTCCTCGGGCGTACCGAGCATGGCAACGTGCCCCGCCCGAAATACCGCGACACGATCGGCCTCGGCGGCCTCCTCCATAAAGTGCGTAATCATCACGATGGTCATGCCGCGATCGTGCAACGCGCGGCAAGCCTTCATGAGGCCCTTGCGCCCACGCGGATCAAGCATCGAGGAAGCCTCATCCAAAATGAGAACGCGCGGCTCCATGGCGAGCACGCCGGCAAGCGCCACGCGCTGCTTTTGGCCACCCGAAAGCGCGTGGGTCTCGTGGCGCTCAAAGCCCACCAGGCCCACACCCTTCAGCGCCTCGCGTACGCGCTGCGCGATTTGCGCCGATGGCACGCCAAGGTTTTCGGGACCGAACGCAACGTCATCTTCGACAAGCGTTGCCACCAGCTGATCATCGGGATTCTGGAATACCATGCCCGCGGTCGAACGAATGTCGTAGACCAGCTCGGGATCGGACGCATCCATGCCGTTAATGCGCACCATGCCCGCATCGGGCTGCAGCAGCGCATTCAGATGCTTGGCAAACGTCGACTTGCCCGACCCATTGCCACCGAGGATGCAGAAAAACTCCCCGTCCTTAATGCTCAGATCGATGCCGTCAAGTGCCTGAGCGGCACCGTCGTAGCTAAAGGAAACGCCCCGACACTCAATCATGCGCGGCCTTTGACCTGGTCCTTTTTAGGCGTGATGAGATTAGAGACCGCCTTGTACACCACCAGCGTCAACACTGAGTTGAGCACGGTCTTGATAAGGTTGAACGGCAGCACGGCAGGAATCATGAGCGGGGCGATCACATCGACCGAGCCATACCAGAACCAAACGCCAATGGTCAGATTCGCAACCATAGAAAGCACCGTAGCGGCAATAACGCCCAGTGCCAGGCCAATCACGGCACCCTTGTAGGTGTGCATCTTCTGGTAGACGATCGCCGCGGGCAGAATGTAGCCCAGCGTGGCAACCAGGTTCATAAGCGCGCCGACCCAGTCACCCGTAGTGAGTGCATGGATAACGATAGCCATAGCGGCAACGGCGGTACCGGCGCTGGGACCATACGCAAACCCGCACACCATCGCCGGCACCAGCGACGGGTCGTACGTCAAAAACGGCGCCGAAGGAAGAATGGGCAGCTGGACGTACATAAACAGGGCGCCCAAGGCGCACATTAACGCCATGGTAACGAGCTGTTTGGTGCTCCACCTATTCGTGTTCTCAAAATGGATATGCTGCGACTGTTCAGACATAAGATCACCCGCCTCTTTCATCCGGACTCTAACCGTTGGTACTGGGATCTCACCAGTTCAGCCGGCATGCGAACCAACACACGCACGGGTCGCGGACTCATCGGCTCGGTCGCAGACACCTCGCCTGCGCCACGGCGTCCCTTTGACACCGCCCGATTTACCGCCAGTGGGGAATTCCACCCCGCCCTGAAACAGCAATTGCAAGTGTAGCACGAGCAGGTTCTCGCGCAAGTATGCCAAGGGTAATTTGTGGCGGAGATCAGTTGCCAAAGCAACCACGTCCCCCACCCATCCCAAAGCAACGCGCCTTTCGCGCAAAGCGCGAAACAGCGAAGGGGACACGTATCCCTATCGA
>CABUOF010000002.1 GCA_902493125.1 uncultured Collinsella sp.
CTGGGCACGCACGATGAGCTGTACGCGACCTGCCAGCTCTATCGCGAGATTTGCCAGTCGCAGCTTCGCCGCGAGGAGCTCGAGGGCCAGCAGGGGAGTGCGGCGCCCGCGTCCACCCCAGGCGCCCCGACCGCCCCCGCATCCGTCTGCGCAAAGGAGGGCTGCTAAATGAATCCGTACACTTCCTCCGGTTCGGTCGCCACGATGACGGCCAACGTGTCCGGTAACGATAACCTCAACGACCTGGGCGACGGTCCGCGCCAGCCCGGCGACCCCGAGCGCTATCCCGTGGGTGCGGTGACCCGCCGCCTGATGGGCTACGTCCGTCCGCACCGCATTTCGTTTGTAGCATCGTTTGTGAGCGCCGCCATCTCGGTGATTCTGCAGCTCTACACGCCTATCCTTATCGGCGAGGGCATCGACCTGATCGTTGCCGCCGGGCAGGTGGACTTTGACGCACTGCTGCCGCTCGTTACCAAGCTCGCGATTGTCGTCGTAGGCGCCGCGGCCTTCCAGTGGCTACAGGGCTATTGCGTTAACCGCCTGTCCTACGAAACGGTGCGCGACATGCGCGTGGAGGCGAGCGATAAGCTCAGCCGTATGCCGCTCAGCTTTATCGACAGCCATGCCCACGGCGACCTTATGAGCCGCGTAGTCAACGACGTCGATCAGGTGGGCGACGGTCTGCTGCAGGGCTTTACGCAGCTCTTCACCGGTGTTATCACCATCGTGGGCACGCTCGCGTTTATGCTCTCCATTAACCTGACCATGACGCTCGTGGTGGTACTCGTCACGCCGCTTTCCATTTTTGCAGCTGGTGCTATTGCCAAGCTTTCCAACAAAAGCTTTACGGCACAGCAGCGTATTCAAGGGCAGCTCGGCGGTCATATCGAGGAGTACGTAGGCGAGCAAAAGCTTGTCGACGCCTTTGCCTATGGTCCCAACGCTCAGCAGCGCTTCGATGCCCTCAATGCCGAGCTCTACACCGCGGGCGAGCGCGCGCAGTTTATGGGTTCGCTTTCCAATCCCGGTACGCGCTTTATCAATAACATCATCTATGCCGTGGTCGCTGTGATCGGCTGCGTGGGCGTGATCACGGGCGTGCCCGCGGCGCTTACGGTGGGCGGCGTGCAGATCTTCCTGTCCTATGCCAACCAGTACACCAAGCCGTTCAACGAGGTCACCAACGTCATTACGCAGATCCAGACCGCGTACGCCTCGGCGCGCCGCATGTTTGCGCTGCTCGATGCGCGCGAGCAGGAGCCCGACGCGTCGGACGCCGTAGAGCTTGCCGCACCGAAGGGCGAGGTCGCCTTTGAACACGTGGACTTTAGCTACGTGCCCGACCGCAAACTGCTGCAGGATATCTGCATCGAGGCTAAGCCCGGCATGCGCTTTGCCCTGGTCGGTCCTACGGGCTGTGGCAAGACGACGCTTATCAATTTGCTACTGCGTTTTTACGATATCGATGCCGGTCGCATTGCGGTCGATGGCCGTTCCTCGCGTGACTACACGCGCGCAAGCCTGCGCCGCGCCTTTGGCATGGTGCTGCAGGACACTTGGCTGTTCGAGGGCACGGTGGCGGAAAACATCGCCTACGGTTGTCCCGATGCCACGCGCGAACAGGTTGTCGAGGCGGCCAAGCGCGCGCACGCGCACAAGTTTATCGTGCAGCTGCCAGGCGGCTACGATACGGTGATCGGCGAGGACGGCGGCACGTTTAGCCAGGGTCAAAAACAGCTGCTGTGCATCGCACGCGTCATGCTCACCGACCCGGCGATTTTGCTGCTGGACGAGGCGACCTCGAGCATCGATACCCGCACCGAGCTGCAGGTGCAGGCGGCATTCGACGAGCTCATGGCTGGCCGCACAAGCTTTGTCGTGGCGCATCGCCTGAGCACCATCCGCAACGCCGACTGCATTTTGGTGATGCGCGACGGCCAGATTATCGAGCGCGGCACGCACGACGAGCTGCTAGCGGCAGGCGGCTTCTACGCCGAACTCTACCGCAGCCAATTCGCCCAGTAAGCAAGCCCGTGGGGCAAATTAATCAATCGACAGACGGTGGTTTACATCTGTCACGTAAGTACTAAGATATTCATCTAATAAATTGCATTAGTGGCTTTAGTTTTGGGGGAAACGAGGCAACGTGACTATGACGTGCTCTTTGGTGGTTAACAGCAAGAGCGGTAATACCAGGATGGTTTCGGGCGCGATCAAGCGCGCTCTGCAGGCTGCGGGTGTTGATTTTGTCCATGCCGCGGCGTTGAGCGACGATGCGGATGCAGATCAGGTTGCGCTCGAGGCGCAGGGCGCCTGCGCGGCCGACACGGTGCTCGTCGGTTTTTGGTGCGACAAGGGCGCGTGCACGCCTTCGGTCGCGGCGTTGCTCTCCGCCTTGCACGGCAAGCGCGTCTTCCTGTTTGGCACCTGCGGCTTTGGGGCCGATCAGAGCTATTACCAGCAGATTATCGACCGCGTAACTTCCAATTTGGCTGGGAATGCCGAGCTTGCGGGCTGGGCGATGTGCCAGGGCAAGATGGGCCCCGCGGTCAAGCAGCGCTACGAGGCCATGCTCGAGCAAGATCCCGACAACGCGCGCTATAAGATGCTGCTCGACAACTGGATTGCTGCGAAGGACCATCCCACCAAGGAAGATCTGGATAACATGGCCGCAGCCGCCAAGAAGGCCGTACTGGGAGAGTAGCTTCGCCGTCCGCGATCCTTCGTGCAAAACAATACAAATGTGAAAGCCTCGAAGTTCTCGAGGCTTTTTTCTTGACACTTGTGGGCACAACCGCTGCAAGCGTTTGGGGCGACTTTTTCCATCACCCCGATGACGAGGCTGTCCTGGATGACACGCTCTCATGCGTTCGCTGGATGTATTCAGAGTGGGACGGGCTTTCCGGATGGATGGGGTTTCGGAAAGTGCGTCCCAGAATTTGCCTTTGGAATGGGATGCAGTTTCCCAACGGAGCCACAAGCGGAAACTGCATCCCATTCCGGACGTGAATTCTGGGACACGGTTTCCGGATGCAAAAAAGGCCACAAGACGTGGCCTTCAACTTATATATGTTGCGGATACCCCCCCCATGACAAGCCGCGCTCCAACAACAGGGCGTCTGTCCGGGCGGAGGCATATAAGGTTCATCGCGAGTTCCGCACGCAAAGAAGGCCACTTAATGTGGCCTTCGTCTTGCGCAGGACTGTCCGAGCAGGGAACCTTATATGCCTCCGCCTGGACAGACGTTTCAGTTGTGGCTCAGCAGCTAGCAGCTACTTAATCTTGGTCGTACCCGGTGCCAGGTTGGGGTCGGTCTCGTTGGCCTCGGTCTGGAAGTGCTCGGTGTACACGTTCTTGCCGTCGCGGAACATCTCGTAGTACTGCATCTTGGCGTAATCCTCGCGCGCCTTGGTGGCGGCTGCGGCTTCGGCGTCGTCACCGGTGACGTTGGAGGAGAGCGCCCAACGCAGGCTGGCGTCCTCGTAGCCCACGGAGTTGATAGCGGGCAGCGACTCGCGCAGCGTCACGTGCGCTTTCTGGTAGTCGGTCAGCGGCGCGCCGATTAGCTGCATGAGCTGGGTGGACAGGTAGTTGGTGGACAGGTCGTCGACCTCGCTCGTCTGGTCGCAGCCGGCAACGTCGTAGTTGGCCCAGATGATGTAGTCGGTCTGCCACAGACGTTCCTGGTGCGTGGCGTCGTCCTCGCCGGTAAACCACTTATCGTTGAACTTGGACGGGAAGAACGGCTGGTGGTCGCCCCAGAACACCACGACCACCTTACGGTCGAGCTTGCTCAGGGCGTTGAGGAAGTAGCGAAGCGCCTGGTCGGACTGCTCGATGCACGAGACATACTCGTCGACATCGGAGAGCGTGCCGTCCTCGACGGTCTTGGCGTCCAGGTCGGTCGTGTCGATATTCAGGTGCATCTGCTTGTCGACCGGCAACAGACCCGTGTCGTAGCCCGAGTGGTTCTGCATGGTCACGTCGAAGATAAACTGCGGATCGGCGTTCTGGTCGAGCAGCTCAAGAATCTTGTCGTAGGTCGCCTGGTCGGTCACCATGCCGCGCAGGGTATCGGCGCCCTGGAAGTCGTTGATGGACAGGAACTGGTCAAAGCCAAAGTCCTTGTAGACGTTCTCGCGGTTCCAGTTGGTCGCGTGGTTGGGGTGCATAGCCGTGGTGGAATAGCCGAGCGATTTGAACTGCTCTGCCAGGTTCCCGGTCGTCTCCATGTTGTAGATGGTGTAGGGGTACACGCCCGAGCCCAGGTTGGCCATGGAGTTGCCGGTCATAAACTCAAACTCGGTATTGGCGGTACCGCCGCCGTAGGCGCTCACGTAGAGCTTGCCGCGGCTGAGGCAGTTGGACAGGCTCTTAAAGTACTGCGGACCCTCGTAGCCGGCGCGCATGTTCTGATAGATCGACAGATCCGAGAACGTCTCGTTCATGATGGCGATGACCGTGGGCTTCTCGCTATCGAATTGCTCCTTTGCGGCGGCGCGCTCGTCGCTCTTGGCCGCGTCGGACTTGTCGTAGGCCTTGGCGTACTTTTTGAGCGTGGCCTTGGCATCGTCGACGGAGTAGTCGGCGGGTTTGGGCGGCTTGATGGACTGTGCCGCGCTAATAAAGGCAGGCAGGTAGCCCTCGCGCCAGTAGCTCTCGAGCGGGCGCCAGGTATAGACGGTGATGCCGAGGGTGTTGTAGTAGTCGATGAGGGTGACGTGCGCGGTCACACCGCCCAGGCACAGCACGGCCACGAGCAGGTTGGTGAGCAGCATACGCTTGGCGTTGGCGGCACCCTTCTGACGGTGCGGTGCTACCAGGCCGGCGTACTCGCACAGCAGCATGGCGATGGCGGTAAAGCCCATGGACAGCACGCAGAACAGCGAGATCGAGAAGGTGTAGCCGGTGCCGGCGACCGCGGCGGCGGTGGAGATGGCCGAAAGGTCGCCCGGCTGGATGGGCATGGATTTAAACGTGATGACGAAGAACTCGGCAATGCCCAGGACAAAGAGGGCAAAGGCCAGGACCGCGGAAGCTGCGCCGTGGCGCTGGAACAGGAAGAACAGGCCGACCATGAGCGTGGTGATGATGGCCCACTCGAGCAGGATGCATAGGGGGTAGACCCAAGTAAAGTCGTGGTTGGACGAGACCTCCATGCCCAGCAGCGCAAAGACGCCGGCGAGCAGCAGGCACAGGACGGCGGCGACGAGCGGTTTGCCCACAAAGGTGCCGCGCAGGCGGGCGAGCTTGCCGGTGGGGGCGGGGGCGTCGGGCGCGGCGAACGCAAAGACGCGCGGGGCGATGCGGTCGCGTGCGATGCTGGCCCAAGCGCAGCCGGTGAGGATGGCGTTGGTCAGGATGAGCATCACAAAGGCGAGCGGCTCGTTTTGAGCGACGAGGCCCACGGCGCCCCAAATAGTCAAAAAGACCTGGAACAGGCCGAAGGCGACACTCCACCCAAGAGCGCTTTTGGCAACGGTGCCCGACTGAGCGCGAATGGCCTTGGCCTCGCGCAAGACAAGGTAGACGGTCGCCGCAAGACCGACGAGCGAGATGGCGGCAGCGAACATGCTGAGACTCCTCACAAACTAAAACGTACGAAAGCGGGGGTTTACCCGATTGTTACCAAGATATGCGCTGCAATTGGTGTCTGCGCACAACAACCAGCCATATTAACGCGCACGTGTGACGGTGTGGCGCAATGTAGTGGCGACCTGCGCGATAATGGACGGGAATTACACGGAAACGTAAAGGCTTCTTAAAGAATTGGCGAGGATGAGGCGATGAACGAACGGGCTTGTATGACGAGTGCGGGTGACGTGGACGCTGGCATGGACGCGGGCGGCTATCCGGTCGAGACGACGGGCAATGCGGTGCTGGACACGTTGGAGCACCGTTCCTCCACGCGTGCCTTCGCGCGTGATGACGACGACCGTCCCGTGGCGGTGACCGACGAGCAGCGGGCGGCAATTTTGCATGCGGCGAGTCGCGCGCCGTCGGCGGGCGCCATGATGATGTATTCCATCGTGAGCATTCGCGAGCAGGCTACGCTGGATCGTCTGGCCGACCTGTGCGACCACCAGCCCATGATCGCCAAGGCGCCCTGGGCACTTATATTTGTGGTCGACTATGCCAAGTGGATCGATCTGTTTGAGCACGTGGGCTGCTTTGAGCCCGAGTTTGTCGAGCGCACGGGCAAGGCGCCCCGCCGTGCACCGGGTTTGGGTGACTTTGCCATCGCGGCCCAGGACGCCGTGATCGCTGCGCAAAACGCCGTGGTCGCCGCCGAGGCCCTGGGCCTGGGGAGCTGCTACATCGGTGATATCGTCGAGAATGCCGAGGAAGTGGCCGAGCTGCTCGATCTGCCTCCGTATACCATGCCGCTGTCGATGCTCATCATCGGCACGCCCCGTAAGGAGCGTCCGGCCATTGCGCATCCCGTGGTGAACCTGGTGCACGAGGAGCGCTACTGCCGCGCCGATGCTGCGACTATGGACGCGCAGGTGGCCGAGATGGACGCGATGTTCCGTCCGCATGCCCGCGAGGTGGGCGAGCGCGTGGTGGATATCTACACCCGCAAACACACGAGTCCCTTTATGGCCGAGATGAGCCGCTCCATGGAGTGGTGGTTCAAAAACTGGCTCGGAAAATGACAGATGTGGCAAAGGGGCAGTCCCTTTGCCACATTCCATATCGCCGTGGTGGCCTAAAGGCCGTATAAATGTTTATCTAGCTGGGAAAACGGTGCCGTGCAAGTGCAGGCCGATTACCTATAATCCCTTCGAACATTAAAGTTGGGAGGAAACCGGCTTATGGAACAAAAGGCCAAGGAGGCAGCCTCGCACGCTGCGATTCCTGTGAGCATCTCGGCGATGCTCGTCACGCTGGGCGTGGTGTACGGCGATATCGGCACCAGTCCTATGTATGTAACCAAGGCGCTCGTTGCCGGCAACGGCGGCATCGGAAGCGTCACGGAGGAGTTCGTGCTCGGCGCGCTCTCCCTTGTCGTGTGGACGGTCACGTTGCTGACCACCATCAAGTATGTGCTCATCTCGCTGCGCGCCGATAACCATGGTGAGGGCGGCATCTTTGCCCTGTACAGCCTGGTCAAGCGCTGCGGCAAGTGGCTTATCATCCCCGCCATGCTGGGTGGCGCCGCGCTGCTCGCCGACGGCATCCTGACGCCGGCCGTTACCGTTACCACGGCCATCGAGGGCCTGCGCACCATCCCGGCGGTCCATGCCGTGCTGGGCGATGACCAGGGCCGCGTCGTCGCCATTACGCTCGCCATCATCATCGTGCTCTTCTTGGTACAGCGCATCGGTACGGCCAAGATCGGTCACGCCTTTGGCCCCATCATGACGCTGTGGTTCCTGTTCCTGGGCGGCACGGGTCTGTTCTTTGTCTTCCAGCACCCCGCCGTGCTGCTGTGCCTCAACCCGGTGCGCGGCATCGCCTTTTTGCTGAGCCCCAACAACCACGCGGGCATCATGATTCTGGGCAGCTGCTTCCTCGCCACCACCGGTGCCGAGGCGCTCTACTCCGACATGGGCCACGTCGGCCGCGGCAACATCTACGCTACCTGGCCGTTCGTTAAGTGCTGCCTGCTGCTTTCCTATATGGGCCAGGGCGCTTGGCTTATGAACAACGCTGCCAACCCCGAGCTCATGGGCATTGCCGACCTCAACCCGTTCTACCAGATGCTCGCCCCGGGCCTGCGCCCGTTTGCCGTCGGCCTTTCCACCGTCGCGGCCATCATTGCCTCGCAGGCGCTCATCACCGGCGCATTCTCGCTGGTGTCCGAGGCCAGCCGTCTGGATCTCATGCCGCACATGCAGGTCTTCTACCCTGCCGAGACCAAGGGCCAGCTCTACATCCCCATGGTCAACAACGTCATGCTTGTCGGCTGCGTCATCGTGGTACTGCTGTTCCAGAACTCGGCGCATATGGAAGCCGCCTACGGCCTTGCCATTACGCTGACAATGATGTGCACCACGCTGCTGCTCTTCTTCTACCTGCACGAGGAGCGCAAGCTCAAGGTTGCTCCGTGGATCTTCGCAGCCTTCTTCCTTTTGCTCGAAGGCTTCTTCTTCGTGAGCTCGCTCACCAAGTTCTTCCACGGCGGCTACTTCACCATCCTCATGGCTGCACTCATCATGGGCATCATGGTGTGCTGGTACAACGGCACGGCTGTTGAGCAGCGCCAGTTTACGCTGCTGCCGCTGCGCAGCTACCTGCCGCAGCTCAAGCGCCTGCGCGATGACGATCGCTACGAGCGCCTGAGCGACAACGTCGTGTACCTGACCAAGGACACCCATACCGATTACATCGACCGTGATATCGTCTACTCGATCTTGGACAAGCATCCCAAGCGCGCCCGCGCCTGGTGGTTCGTGAATGTCGAGACCATGGACGAGCCGCATACCTTTGCCTATTCGGTCGAGACGTTCGGCACCGACTACGTGTTCCGCGTGCATCTGTACCTGGGCTACAAGATTAACCAGCGCGTCAATGCCTATCTGCGTCAGGTCGTTCAGGACCTGGCTGCCACCGGCGAGCTGCCGGCGCAGACGCATGACTACTCGGTCTACAAGGATCCGGGCAACATCGGTACGTTCAAGTTCGTCCTGATTCGTAAGCTTCTGGCGCCCGAAAGCGATGTGGAGCCGAGCGAGCGTACGGCCATCACGCTCAAGTACATCATCCGCCGCGCCGCCGGCACCCCTGCACGCTGGTACGGCCTGGAGAACTCCAACGTGAGCTTTGAGTACGTGCCGCTGTTCACCAAGTTCAAGGCCGTGAACAAGATGCAGCGCCTGGCCCCCAACGAGCGGCCGTAGACGTCGGCGGCTACACGGAGTTGGTTTTTGATGGATAAGCATGAGGCCGGGGAGGTAAACATGGATACAAAGGCGCTCGATGGCCGTGAGGCGGTGGTCGAAATGGTGCGTGAGGCGCGTGTCGACGCCGCCGAAGATCGGTTCCTTACGAACCGTGCCAACATGGATATGGCCGACCGCGTGATCTCGATCGTGGCACTGGTATTTGGAGCGGTGTGCGTGTGTGCCCTGCTCGCGCACGTGCTGTTTGTCTAGCGACCGCCGGTTGCAAAGGCTATACACTTGGAACCACCACAAGGGAAACCACCACAAAGGTGCCTGTCCCCTTTGTGGTGGTTTTTGTTTTTGAGAGAGGGGCGGGACGCTGATGGACGTCCGTACGGACGGCGATATTGCCGATAGCTTTTGGTGGCGGCGCACAACGCTGACGCGCCGCACTCCTCTGTATGACGCCTGCGTATCGGTGGGGCTGCTGGTCGCGGCGACGATTGTGGGCGCGCTGCTCGACCATCCGGGTCTCGCGCCGAGCATCATGATCGTCTATGTGTTCGCCGTTCAGCTGTGCGCATTCTTTACCTGGAGTCGCCTGTATTGCTTGCTGAGCTCGGCTGCCGCCGTGGCGCTCTACAACTTCTTGTTTGTCGACCCGCGCTACTCGCTGTCGCTTATCGACCGCGGCTATCCCGGCATGTTCTTCATCATGTTCGTGGTCTCGCTTGTGTCGAGCTCGATTGCGTTGGCCCTGCGCCGCGCCTTGGCACAGGCTGCCGCCAGCGACCGCCGCACGCATATGGTGCTCGAGACCAACCGCATGCTGCAGCGGTGCGCCGATCAGCATCAGATCGTTCACGCCATGGCCACGCAGCTGGCGCGTCTTTCGGGCTGCCCGGTCGTGTGGTACAGCGCCGACGCCGAGGGCGATGACCTGCTGCCACGCGCGACTTACACGGCCGTGGGCGATGCCGCACCGGTGCACGAACTGGCGCCGCAGATGCCGCCTCGGCTCTCGGCGTCCGCCTATGTGGGAACGCCGCTCGATGCCACCTATGGCGGCTCGGCGTTTTATGGCATCTACCTGACGGTTCGCACAGGCGACGGCTTCGCGCGCTCGGGCGACCCCGCCTCGGTGGTGGGCGTGCTGGCTATCGTTGCCGAGCCCGACGTGCTGACGCATGAGGAGCGGACACTTGCCGATGCCATCGTGAGCGAAGGCGAGCTGGCGCTCGATCGCGCCCGCGCCATGGAGGCCCGCGAGGAGGCGGCGGTGCTTGCCAAAAACGAACAGCTGCGCGCCAACCTGCTGCGCTCCATCTCGCACGACCTGCGCACGCCGCTCACCAGTATTTCGGGTAATGCCGATGTGCTGCTCGACCAGGGCTCGACCGGCACCGCGGTGCTCGATGCCCAGACGCGCCGCGGCCTGCTTCTATCCATTCGCTCGGATGCGCTGTGGCTCAACGCCACCGTCGAGAATCTGCTCGCCATCACCAAGCTCGAGGGTGGCGGTATGCGCCTGTCGACCACGCTCGAGCTCATGGACGATATCGTCGAGGAGGCGCTGCGCCACGTGAACCCTGCCGTGCGCGAGCACGACCTTAAGGTGGTGGCGTGCGATGAGCCAGCGCTCGTCAACGTCGATGCGCGCCTGATGGTGCAGCTGGTGGTCAATCTGGTGAACAACGCCATCACCTATACGCCCGCGGGCTCGCATATCATGATTTCGATTAGCGTCGACGATGGACGCGTGGCGTGCTCGGTGGCCGATGATGGTCCGGGCATCGCACCCGAGGATCGCGAGCGGATCTTCGAGTCGTTCTATACCGCCAACCATGGTCTGGCCGACAGCCACCGCAGCGTTGGCCTGGGTCTTTCGCTCTGCCGTTCCATTGCGTTGGCACATGGCGGTAGCATAGAGGTTGCCGCGGCGGACCCGCACGGTTCGGTCTTTACGATTGAACTTCCCGTCGCCGACGTTTCGTTTGATAAGGAGTAGCGCTGTGCCGAACTCTGCCGTAAAACCGCTCATCTTGGTCGTTGAGGACGACCCCGCCGTTCGCAATCTTATCGTTGCCGCGCTCGAGGCGCACGGCTTGCGCCATATGGCTGTGGAGACCGCCCATGCCGCCATCGCCGCCGCCTCATCGCAGGCACCGAGCATCGTGCTGCTCGATCTGGGCCTGCCCGATATGGACGGCGTCAAGGTGGTGGAGTCGGTGCGCGCATGGTCAGGCATGCCGATCATCGTGGTCTCGGCGCGCAGCGAAGATGCGGACAAAATCCGCGCGCTCGATGCCGGTGCCGACGACTATCTGACCAAGCCGTTTTCGGTCGAGGAACTGCTCGCGCGCATTCGCACGACGCTCAGGCGCCTTTCGTATGCGCAAACGGGCGGCGTTGTCTCCGAGGGCTCGTTCGATACCGGTGAGCTGCATATCGATTTTGATGCCGGCATTGCCACGATGGATGGCGAGGAGTTGCACCTGACGCCGATTGAGTACAAGCTCCTGTGCCTGCTGGCGCATAACGCCGACAAGGTACTGACGCACCAGTTTATCCTGCACGAGATTTGGGGCACGGCAACTAAGAGCGACCTGGCGAGCCTGCGCGTCTTTATGGGTACGCTGCGTAAGAAGATCGAGTCCGACCCCGCGCATCCGCGCTATATACAAACGCACGTGGGTATCGGCTATCGCCTGGTCACCCAAGGCTAGGACGGCGCCCGCCATCCCACTATGAGTTGCGGTGAAATACGGTCTAAATTTGCCTAATTCCAGGCAAAACAGTCCGTATTCCACCGCAACTTTGTTTATTTGCCCTTGGGCTTGCTGGCGTAGAACTTCTTCTTTTTGGGCTTGCCGGCAGGGGAGGGTTTGCCGGCAAAGTTGGACTTGCCGTTGCCGGCCTGCGTGTGCGTGGGTACTGCCGCATGGGGCTTGCGGGCCTCGGGGTTACGCAGTTCCTCGACGCGCTCGGCAATTTCCTCGGCGCTAAAGCCGACCTCTGCCATGGCGTCCTCGATGGGTAGGCGGCGCACGATGTAGCAATGATGCACCTTCTGGTTGCGCGCGAAATCCTCGGGGATGGTCTGCGCCGTAATGTCCTCCAGCACCACGCCCGCGCGGGCGAGCTTGCGCGTCTCGGGGCGGAAGCCGCGCAGGTTGCAGCTAAAGATGGCGTGGCCGCCCTGCGCGAGCAGGCGCGATACGCCGGCCAAAAGCTCAACATGGTCGCGCTGGACATCCCAGGTGCGGCGGCCCATCTTGGACGAGTTCGAAAACGTGGGCGGGTCGACAAAGATCAGGTCCCAGCGGTTGCGCGTCTGGCGCTGGTCGCGAATCCAGGCAAGTACGTCGTCGCGCACAAAATGATGCTGCGGACCAACAAAGCCGTTCTGGCGCATATTGCGCTCGGCCCAGTCCAGGTAGGTGTTGGAAAGGTCGACCGTCACGGTCTCCTCGACGCCGCCATCGGCCGCGTAGCAGGTGGCAGTGCCGGTGTAGGCAAACAGGTTGAGGAAGCGGCGCGCCTGCTTGGCGTGCTCGCGCACCAGGTTGCGGGTGACGCGGTGATCCAGGAAGATGCCCACATCCAAATAGTCGTCAAAGTTGACGGCAAAGGTGAGTCCGCCCTCTTCGATGAGCGGCAGACGACGGCGCGCGATGTTGGCGCGCTCGCCCAATGCGCCCTTGCCGGCGCCCTGTTTGCCGTACTGCGAGCCGCCGCGCGAACGCATGCGGGCCTTGGCGTGCACGTGCTCGGCCGGAACATCAAGGATGCGCGGCGCGATGGCCAAGATGTCGAGCATACGGGCCTGGGCCAGTGCGGGGTCGATGGTCTTGGGCGCGGCGTATTCGGCGATGACGAGCCAGCGGCCCGGCGTCTGCGGGCAGCCTTCGTACAGGTCGATGGCGGCGGAGTAGTCGGGTAGGTCGGCATCGTAGACGCGGTAGCAGCTCACGCCCTCGCGCTTTGCCCACTTGCGACGCAGACGGGCATTCTTGCGCAGGCGGTTGGCGAACTGCTCCGACTCGGGGATGAGCACGGGCAGCGGCTTGCCGTCGCCCAGGTCGAGCGTGGCAGCGGGCTCGGGCATGGGGGCGGCGGCTTCGTCTTGGGCACCTGCGGTCTGCTCCTCAGCACCTGCACTGGTCGCAGCCTCAAACGCCGCGGCGGCGTGGTCGAGCGAGGGCCAAACCTCAATAGCCGCCTCCTCGTTGTTGGGCATGACGGCGATCGAGCGCTTGGGCTCGGCGTGGAGCGCGCGGGCCAGCAATCCGTCGCGGGTGAGCGCGGCGACCGGCGCCGAAGCGAGCTCGGGGGCGCGGCGCAGCTCGCCGATGAGCGCCATGGCATCGTGCATGAGTGAAAGCGGTGTCTCGGTCGTATCCGCGACGAGGGCGGCACCGGCGACAGTGCCCGCGTGGTCCAGCACGGTGGCGGACTTAGCGGCGCAAAAATCGACAAAGCGCTTGTAGCCGGCACACTTGACCATGCGCTCGGCGGTCTTGCGGGCGGTGGGGTCAATGTCCATGGCCACGATGCGCGCCTGGCGCTCGCGCGCTGCCGCCTCGCGCTCGCGCGCCTCGGCAAGCAGCTGCTCCCACAGAGCGGCGGCGTGTACCTGCCAGCCCTCAAAGCCCCAGCGCTCGCGTGCGGCGCCCGGGGCGCGGTCGGTCAGAATGTTCACGGCTTCCAGCAACAGGCCGCCGCCGGCGCACGAGGCATCGATTAGCGTGGGAAGGGCTTCATTCTCGTAATCGTCGGCCGTCAACTCGCGCTCGCACAGTGCGGTCCAGCCGACCTGCGCCAGCACCAGGGCGGCGTAGTCGGGGCGCAACACGTGCGCACCCTCGCCGGCACGGATCGCCGCGGGCGGCAGGCGCTTGAACAGCGGGTCGCCCGAAAGGTCCAGGCTGATGCTCGCGCGGCGCTGGCGCAGCGAAAGCAACAGGTGAACGTCGGGATCGGCAGCGTCGACATCGGCGCGACGGCCCGTGGTCTCGGCCAGACGGTCGCACAGCGCGTCCTTGGCGCGCAGGGCCGAGAAGCGCGTGTTGCGCAGCTGCTCGGTCACGCCGCGGGCGGTGATGGCAATGGTGGCGCCGGGGCGGACGATGTTCTCCCAGGCGATGTCGTAAACGCTATCGTACAGCTCATCGGCATCCTGCGCCTCAAAGCGCCCGAGCACCGCAAACACGCGGCTCGCTAGGCGCGACCACAGACAGGCGCGGTAGCCTTCTTCGAGCTCGCCCTCAAACGTGGCGCGGCCCTTCAGCCGGCGAACATGCGAAAGCCCGAGGCGTTTAAGCTCATCGGCGAGTGCGGACTCAAAGCCTTCGGGGCAGCTTGCGTAAAATTCCATGGGTGACCTCTCTGGTTGCGTCGCTCCATTATATGATGGATGCTTCGTTTGCCCTTATCCTCGAAAGGAACCCATATGATTGATGCGTGTCCCGAACCCGCTGTGCTCTTTTTTGACGTGGACGGCACGCTGACGTCGTTCGATCCCGACAACATGACCGACAAGGACTTTTCGGCGGTTCGCCCCTCGCAGGCGGTCGTCGAGGCGTTTCATCGTCTGCGCGACGCGGGACACAAGGCGTTTATCTGCACGGGTCGCCCCCTGTGGCTCATCGCCGATAGCTTGCGTGCGCTCGACCCCGCGGGCGTCGTTGCCATGGCGGGCGCCACGCTCGAGGTCGAGGGCCGCGTGGTGTATGAGGACTGCTTTGACGAAGACATTGTTGAGGAGCTTGCACGCCGTATGGCCGCGGCAGGGATTGAAGCCTTTTTCGAGACCAACGTGGCTACTTTTGCCCTGGAACCCGCGGGTGTTGAGCAGTCGTCTCTGATTGGCACTTCTGTGGTGCACAGCACCGAGGAAATGCGCGTCGACGGCCGTCTACGCGTGGGCAAGGTAGGCATCGTCGCGAGCGACCTGGCTCGCGTAGCCAACGATGATGGCTTTATCGATCGCGAGTTTGAGCTGTGCAACACCGGTGGTCAGAATCGCGAGCTGAGCCCCAAGGGCATCGACAAGGGCGTGGGCGTGGCGCGAGCGCTGGAATA
Organism: uncultured Collinsella sp.; assembly: GCA_902493125.1. Classification (GTDB taxonomy): domain Bacteria; phylum Actinomycetota; class Coriobacteriia; order Coriobacteriales; family Coriobacteriaceae; genus Collinsella. The sequence continues at coordinate 14,917 of CABUOF010000002.1, forward strand.
CCTGGGTCGCACCGGCAACGCACGCACCTTTGGCTTCGGCGATTCGGGTAACGACCTGGGCATGCTCGCTGCGGTCGAGACGGCTGTCGCCATGGGCAACGCCATGCCTGAGGTCAAGGCGGTCGCCGACTACGTGACCGACGATGTCGCACACGACGGCACCGTCACCGCGATGCGCCACTTTGGGTTGATCTAATAAATGGCCGGGTCGCCCGCGGTGGGGCGACCCGGCCATTTGAGCTATTTTGCAATATAGAGCTTGGGATGACTGCGACTGCTCTCGATCGCCGCCGTCATGATGCCCTCGTCGTCTCCATCAACGATGATGCCATCGAGGTCATCGATCTGCGCGGACTGATAAAAACTGGTCTTGTTGAACTTTCCCTGGTCAACCATCATGTAGCCCTGGTTTGAGTTGGTCAGGTACATATGCTTGATTATGGCCGAGAAGTCGTGCTCGACGGTAAAACCGTGGTCGGGGTGGAATCCGTCGGCGCTGACAAACGCCTTGTCGGCATGTAGTTTGCTCATGCAGTCGAGCGTTAGTGCGCCCGCGAGATAGAGGTGGCCCTTGCGCACGGAGCCGCCCAGCAACACTACCGAAGCATTGGGGAGATTGAAGCTGGCGTAGTTCGCGATTGCAAGATCGCCGGTGATAATGGTGATCTCACGCTTGTCCATGAGGGCCTTAGCGAAGTAAAAGCCCGTGGTGCCGATATCAATTACCAGAACATCGCCATCATCAACAAGAGTTGCTGCGGTTGCGGCGATGGCCTCCTTGGCCTCGACTTGGACATTGATGCGCTCCTCGGGATACGAGATTGCGGTGGAGCGAGAAAGCGATACCGCTCCACCGCGTACGCGACGCAGCTTGCCTTCGGATTCCAGCGAGACGAGGTCGTGTCGTGCGGTGACTTCCGAAACCGAAAAACGGCGAACGATGTCGGATACCGAGATATTTGGCTTTTCGGCCAGCCAATTCATGATAAATCGCTGACGCTCGGCCGGTGAAAGGTCTGAAGTAGATGCCATATGCCGCTCCTTTTGAACAAAAGGCAAAAGATGCGCCTTTCGTAATCGAAATATAACGTATCGATATGAAAAGAACAAGGCAAATTCGAATGAATCGAATGAACGGAATGGCATGTCCCAAATGCATGCGTAGCAGATAGTTCGCACGTAGACGGGCTATAAAGAGTCTCATTCTGAAGGCGCCGCCAAAAAGAAGCACGTTCACACCCGATATTCGACCGTTCACGGAAAGTTGACAATTGAGCTTTCGATAGCTTTTGAAATGGTTTATAAAAGAAAACCGAAAAGCTTTTGAAACAAAGAAGAAGGCTTTCGATAGCAATAGCGTTAGATGAGAAAGGACCGAACATGGCGATCAAGGTGTTTGCCGACGGCGCTAACCTCGAGGGCATGCTTGACATGCATGACAATGGCAAAGTTCAGGGCTTCACGACCAATCCTTCCCTTATGAAGGCCGGCGGCGTGACCGACTACCGCGCTTTTGCCAAGACGGTTCTTGAGCACATTACCGATGTCTCGGTTTCTTTTGAGGTTTTCGCTGATGACGAGGCTGGTATGGAGGCCGAGGCTCGCGAGATCGCAACCTGGGCAGACAACGTCTACGTTAAGATTCCGGCGCTCAACACCAAGGGCGAGTCCACTGCCGCGCTGGTCAAGCGCCTTTCTGCCGACGGCATCAACGTGAACGTCACCACTATCTTCACGCCCGAGCAGGTCGACGAGTTCGTCGATGCCGTTTCTGCCGAGACCCCCTCTATTCTGTCCATCTTTGCCGGTCGCATTGCCGATACCGGCGTCGATCCGCTGCCCCTCATGGCGGAGTCCGTAAAGAAGGCTGCCGTTAAGCCTGCTGCCGAGGTTCTCTGGGCGTCTACGCGCGAGGTCCTCAATATCTTCCAGGCGGAGTCCGTTGGATGCCAGATCATTACGGTCCCCAATGCCATTCTTGCCAAGCGCAAGAATTTCGGGAAAGATTTGCTTGAGTACTCGCTTGATACGGTCAAGGGCTTTGCCCGCGACATTCAGGCGCTTGGTTTTCATATCCTGCCCGAGGAGTAGGGGACGAGCATGCTGACCGATCTTCTTAAGCCCGAGCTTGTTGCCTGCCACGTCGAGGCCTCCGACTGGGAGGAAGCGATCAAGGCATGCGGTAAGTTGCTCGTAGACGCTGGCAAATGCGACCAGAGCTATGTTGACGCCATGATTTCATCGGTTCACAAATTCGGCCCCTATATGGTCTTGGAAGAGGGCATCGCCATGCCCCACGCTCAGGCAGATGGCAATGTGAGTGAAGCGGGGATCTGTATCGTCACGCTTGACCCTGCCATTGCGTTTGGACACGAGGATTTCGATCCGGTTCACGTGCTCGTGGGTATTTGCGCACCCGACCCCAAGGCTCATCTTGGCTGCTTGGCGGAGCTTTCGCAGATGTTCGAGGACGAGGACTGCGTTGCCAAGCTCAGCGCATGCGATACGCCCGAGCAGGTTTTGGAGACCATGCGTTCATTCTTTTAGGCCTTAATGGCACGGCGATGCGTCGCCGCTTTTGGATAGACGGAAAACCGTCACGTGTAGGAGAGGAAGGTTGCCATGCATATCATCACCGTATGCGGAAACGGCATCGGGTCCAGCCTGATGCTCGCTGGCAAAGTCGAGGAGCTTTGCGAGGAGGAGGGCATCAAGGCCGACGTTGAGTCTATGGACCTGAACGGTGCTTCTTCCGCAAATCCGGATCTGTTCATCACCGTTAAAGAACTCGCCCCCGAGCTCCACGGCAACGTTGTGATCGTTCGCAGCTATGTGAACAAGAAGAAGATCCGCGAAGACGCCCTCGAGGCAATCAAGGCGGCCGCCGCTAACGCCTAAAGCGGCACAAAAAGGGCGGTTCCCTGTGGAAGAGGGAAACGCGCCCACGTTAGAGAGAAAGGAAGCGCAGATGCAAGCCATCCTTCCCATACTTGAGTTTATCCAATCGATTCTGACCAAGCCAGCGTGGATTATGGGTCTATTTGCCTTTGTGGGCCTTGTCGCGCTTAAGCGTCCTGCCCACAAGGTGATGACGGGCACCCTGAAGCCCATTCTTGGTTACATCATGCTGTCCGCCGGCGCCGCTGTTGTTCAGGAGAACCTTGCTCCGCTGGGTACCTTCATCGAGACCGGTTTCCACATCACCGGCGTCGTGCCCAACAACGAGGTCGTTGTTTCGATGGCTCAGAGCGTCCTCGGCGTTCAGACCATGATGATCCTGATTCTCGGCTATGTCGTGAACATTATCATTGCCCGCTTTACCAAGTTTAAGTACATCTTCCTGACGGGCCATCACAGCATGTTTATGGCCTGCCTGCTGTCTGCCGTTCTGCAGGCATCTGGCTTCCAAGATGTCCAGCTTGTCATCGTGGGCGGCATGTTCCTGGGCCTCGTGAGCGCTATGCTTCCCGCCGTTGGTCAGCGTTTCACCGAGAAGGTTACCGATGGCGATGAAATCGCCATGGGCCACTTCGGTTCACTCGCCTATTACATCTCCGCTGCAGTCGGTACGCTTTTTGCTAAGGACGCCGAGGAGAACAGCACCGAGAAGATCGAGGTTCCCGAGAAGTTCGCCTTCCTGCGCGACACTACCATCTCCACGGCTCTTACCATGGCCTTCTTCTACCTGGTTACCGCTTTCGCCGCTTACATCGCAGATCCTGCGGTCGTTACCAAGACCGCTGGCGGCGACAACGTGATTGTCTATGCCCTGACCTGTGCCCTGTCCTTTGCCGTTGGTGTCACCATCGTCTATAACGGCGTTCGTATGATCCTTGCCGACCTGGTCCCGGCTTTCCAGGGCATCTCCAACAAGCTGATCCCCGGTGCCATCCCCGCCGTCGACTGCGCCGTCTTCTTCCCCTATGCTCCCACCGCCGTCATCCTCGGCTTTGTCGCTTCCTTTATCGGTGGCGTGGTCGGTATGTTCATCGTGGGCGCTACCCTGGGCATCTTCATCATCCCGGGCATGGTTCCTCACTTCTTCTGCGGTGCTACCGCGGGCATCTACGGCAATGCTACCGGCGGTCGCAAGGGCGCAGCTCTTGGCGCTTTCGTCAACGGCCTGCTCATCACCTTTGCCCCGGCCCTGCTCCTGCCCGTTCTTGACGTCTTTGGCTTCAAGAACACTACGTTCGGCGACTTCGATTTCTCCGTCATTGGCATTACGCTTGGCCGCGCTGCCGAGGCCTTCGGTACCACCGGTGTCTACGCGATTCTCGCTGTCCTTTTGATCGTCGCCTTCGTTCCCAACTTCATCCACACCAAGGGTGCTGTGATCAATCACGTTGAGGAAGAGTAATCCAGGCATACGTTAAGCCCTAATCGGGCGGAGCTCCGATAACCGGCTCCTACACGGAAGCGGTGACGTCTCAAATGAGGCGTCACCGCTTTTTGTTTTGGACTGGTTGTGAAAACGCACCGGTGAAGCGCTGTCTCTGCGCCGCGAACGGAATCAACCGCGATGATCAGCAAAAACGTTTTGCCGCTGGGGTGTCGATATAAAAATGATAAAACTGCAAAACCGTTCGCCGAGAAGATAAAAACCCGCAGCTCACGCCTTGATAAACATAGGTAAAGTGTTTAGCAGTTTATCGGCCTTATGCAAACGAAAGGAATCAGGCAGATGGCAATCAAGGTGTTCGCTGACGGTGCAAACCTCGAGGGCATGCTCGACATGTACGAGAACGGCAACGTTCAGGGTTTCACGACCAACCCGTCCCTTATGAAGAAGGGCGGCGTGACGGACTACCGCGCGTTTGCCAAGGAGGTCCTGGCCCACATCACCGATGTGTCCGTCTCGTTTGAGGTCTTTGCCGATGACGTCGAGACCATGGAGGTCGAGGCCCGTGAGATCGCCACCTGGGCCGATAACGTCTACGTCAAGATTCCATGCGTGACCACCAAGGGCGAGTCCACCGCCGAGCTGGTCCGCAAGCTTTCGGCCGACGGCATCAAGGTCAACGTCACCACCATCTTTACGCCTGCGCAGGTCGACGAGATGGTCGAGGCCGTTGACGCCGAGACGCCGTCCATTATTTCGCTCTTTGCCGGCCGCATCGCCGACACCGGCGTCGATCCCATTCCGTTTATGACGGAGTCGGTCAAGAAGGCTGCCGTCAACCCCAACTGCGAGGTCCTGTGGGCATCCACGCGCGAGCTCATCAACATTTACCAGGCCGAGGCCTGCGGTTGCCAGATCATCACGGTGCCCAACAGCATCCTGGCCAAGCGCAAGAACATCGGCCGCGACCCGTATGAGGTCTCGCTCGACACCGTCCGCGGCTTCGCCAAGGATATCGCCTCGCTCGGCTTCCATATCCTGCCGTAGCACGAACACTGGCTGCGCCTCGGGTTGATCGCCCCGGCCTTTCCTTTCCCTATCGCTCACGCGCTTCGCGAGGGTCGCGCTAGGCAAAGGAAAGGCCGGGGCTGCCGACACGAGCTTGCCGGTAGGTTGGTGATCGGCCTCCAATCCTGCCGTGGGCAAAGGTACCCCCGCCTGCGACGTGCAAAATTGAGAGTATTCAGCAAGGTAAAGGTTTTTACCAGCTGGTTGAAGCACGGAACAACCCCCGTTTTGGCTCTGACGACGCTAAAACGGGGGCTGTTTTTGCTTTTTCGTCTCTGAGGGACATCTGGAACGGCGGAATTTGCAGAATACTCGCGATTTTGCACGTCGCGAGAGGGGGGACCCTTGCTTTGCGGTCTACTTCCCCTGCACCATGGTGAGGGAGATCTTTTTGCGGTCGCGATCGACCTTTTCGACCCACACCCTGACCGTGTCGCCGACGCGCACCACATCGCTCGGGTGCTTGACGAAGCGGTTGGCCAGCTTGGAGATGTGCACGAGGCCGTCCTGGTGCACACCCACGTCGACGAAGGCACCAAAGTCCACAACGTTGCGCACCGTGCCCTTGAGTTCCATGCCGGGATCCAGGTCGTCGATGGAAAGTGCCGAGCGGCTGAAGACTACCTCGGGCGCGTCGTCGCGCGGGTCGCGGCCGGGCTTCTTGAGCTCGTTGACAATGTCGATGAGTGTCAGGGTGCCGCAGTCCAGGTCGCTTGCCAGTGCGGAGATGCTGCCCAGACGGCGCTCGATGTCGGGCACGCCGCCGCGGCTGAGCTCGCTGGCCTCCACACCGGCACGCTCCAGGACGGACGTGGCCACCTCGTAGCTCTCGGGGTGGACACTTGTCGCGTCGAGCGGGTTCTTGCCGTCGCTGATGCGCAGGAAGCCCGCGGCGTTGAGGTATGCCTTGGGTCCCAGCTTGGGGACCTTCTTGAGCTGGCGGCGATCGGTAAAGGCGCCGTTTTCCTCGCGGTAGGCCACGATGTTCTTGGCCACGCTCGGCGTGATGCCCGATACGTATCCCAGCAGGCTCGCGCTTGCGGTGTTGACGTCGACGCCTACGCGGTTGACGACGTCCTCCACCACGTGGCCCAGAGTGCGCGAGAGCTCGGCCTGGTCAAGGTCGTGTTGGTACTGGCCAACGCCGATGGACTGGGGCGGAATCTTGACGAGCTCTGCCAGCGGGTCTTGCAGGCGACGGCCCAGGCTCATGGCGCCACGCACGGTGACGTCCAGGTCGGGATATTCCTGGCTGGCGAGCTCGGAGGCGGAGTACACCGACGCGCCGGCTTCGTTAACGATGGTGTAGCGAAGGCTGGGCGCCTGCTCGGCGATGAACTCCGAAACGACTTCCTCGGTCTCGCGGCTGGCGGTGCCGTTGCCGATGACGATGGTGTTGACGCTGTCCTTCTTGACGAGGCGGGCGAGCTCGCGCTTGGTGCCGGCAACGTCGTGGCGCGGCTTGGTGGGGTAGACCACGCCATGGTCGAGCAGCTTGCCGGTCTCGTCCATGACGGCGACCTTGCAGCCGGTGCGGTAGCCCGGATCGAGCGCAAGCACGCGGGCGCCGCGCACGGGGCGTGCCGAGAGCAGGCCCTCGAGATTCTTGGCAAAGACGTTGATGGCCTCGGTCTGGGCGCGAACGGTGAGCTTAGCACGGGCCTCGCGCTCCAGCGAGGGAGCCATGAGGCGCTTGTAGCCGTCGGCGATGGCGGCATCGAAGATGGGAGCAAACACGCCCTGGCGTCGGGGCCAACGGCTGCCGAGGCGTGTCGTGGCGGCAGCGCCGTCGACGTTCACGCGCACGCGGAGTTTGCCCTCGCGCTCGCCGCGGTCGATAGCCAGTACGCGGTGGTTGGGTATACGGCGCAGCGGCTCGTCGAAGTTGTAGTAGGGCTCGTAGGGAGTCTTCTCGGCGGGGTCGGTGGCCTCGACGACGATGTCGGCGGTGTTTTGCGTAAAGGCGCGCAGGTCGGCGACGTTCTCGGGGTCCTCGGCCACCGTCTCGGCCACGATGTCGGCGGCGCCGGCGAGCGCCTTCTCGGGCGTGTTAAAGCCGGCCTCCTCATTGACGTATGCCGCGGCGGCGTCGAGTGCGCTGCCCTTGGCCGAGGCCTGCATGATGATCATGTTGGCGAGCGGCTCCAGGCCGGCCTCGCGGGCCTTCTGCGCGCGGGTCATGCGCTTTTTACGGTAGGGCTTGTAGAGGTCCTCGACACGCTGGAGCTGCGTGGCCTCGCGAATCTGCTGCTCGAGTTCGGGCGTGAGCTTGCCCTGGGCGTCGATGAGCAGAATGACGTCCTCTTTGCGCTGCTCAAGATTGCGCAGGTAGGACAGGCGCTCGTCAAGTGCGCGCAGGGCAACGTCGTCCATGCCGCCCGTGGCTTCCTTGCGGTAGCGCGAGATAAAGGGGATGGTGTTGCCCTCGTCGATGAGCTTGACGGCAGCCTCGACGTTGGCGGCCTTAAGGTTGAGCTCGCGGGCGAGCTGGGCGATAAGATCCATGGAACTCCTTGCGTTTAAGGTGCGTTTGCAGCACAGAGCTACCAAGGATACCATCCGTCCCAAAAGACTGTTTTGGGGCCGCGCCACGAAAATGACCTATCTACTACGTTTAACCCGTATGGGCCGACCATCTCCCGGTTTTCCGAAAATACGCAACCCGTCTACCTGCGGTTTTTACTTCGCGGAATTTGGCATGGTTGAGGGTGGTCGGCTAAACGTAGTAGATAGGCCCATTTCGTGGCGCACGAACCAAGCTGAGGCGCAAAATGGCCCCTGCCCCAGAAAAATCGCCGGCAAGGTACCAAAAAGCCCCGCGGGCAGGAGGCTGCTCGCGGGGCAAAGAAGAGGGGCTTGTTGGTGGCGGACCGAAGGGTTCGGCATGGGGGTTTCTGCCGCGGTCGCTCTTAAGGCATTACAGCTCGACGAGCTGGCCGGTCTCGGCGGCCTCCTTGATAGCGTTAAGCAGCGTGAGCGTCTTGACGTTATCGGCGGGGGTCACGACGGGCTCGACCTCGCGGCGGACGACCTTCACAAAGTGCTTGAGCTGCATCTTGTGCGGCAGCGCCGGGTCCACGGCCGGGATCTCCATCTGCAGCGGCTTGTGCCAGTTAGAGGCGCCGTCGTAGGAGAACTGGTGCAGGCGGGGCAGCGACAGGGCGCCCTTAGTGCCGCCGATAAAGTAGGCGTCGGCGTCGAAGGGGCGGTACTGCGGATCCTCGCGAGCGGTTGCCTCCCAGTTCCAGGGGCTGGCGGTGGCGTCGGAGATGGTCATGCTTGCGAGCGCGCCATCGGCAAAACGGACGTTGACCACGGCGGAGTCCTCGGTCTCAAAACCGCGGGCGGCGCTGGACTGCATACCCTGGACGGCAACGGGCTCGCCCAGCAGGTAGCGGAGCAGGTCGACGTCGTGAACCAGGTTGACCAGGATCGGGCCGGCACCCTTCTTACGGCGCCACTCGACGTCGAAGTACTCGTCATTCTTATAGATCATGTAGTGGAAGCTCGACACGGTGAGCTTGCCCAGCTCGCCGGACTCGATGATCTCCTTGGCCTTGTTGACGAAGGGGTTGTGGCGACGGTGCTGACCTACGAGCACGGGCACGCCGGCGGTCTCGGCCTCGGCGGCGAAGGCCTGGGCATCCTCGAGATCGTTGGAGATCGGCTTTTCGACCAGCGGCACGATGTTGCGCTTCACGGCCTCGCGGGCAACGCCCAGGTGCAGGTCGTTGGGGGTGGCGATAATGACGGCCTCGGGCTTGACCTCGTCCATCATCTGAGCGGGATCGGTGTAAAACGGCACGCCGGCGGCCTCGGCCGTGGCGCGGGCGCCCTCAAAGGCGTCGGCGATGGCGACGAGCTCGGCCTCGGGCTCCTCGGTGACAAAGCGGATGTGGTTGCGGCCCATGGCGCCGGCGCCGATAACGGCAATGCGGACGGGGTTGAGCTCAGACATTTCGACTCCTTAATACTGGTGACCGGTGGAATGCGACAAAGGGGCCGTCCCTTTGTCGCATCGGTAAAACTAGGCAGACTTCTTCTTGCTGTCGGAGACCATCATGTAGACGGTGAGCACGACGGCGATGGCGGCGATCACAATGGCGCCGTAGAAGGACTGCTGGTAGGCGGCGCTGCCGGCCTCGGCGTGATACAGCACGGCGGTGATGGGCTGGCTGATCCAGGTGGAAGCGGCATAGCCCAAAAACATGATGCCGTAGTTGACGCCGATGTTGCTGGTGCCAAAGGCGCCACCGGTGAGCGGCGGGTAGATGACGAGCAGGGCGCCAAAGCTAAAGCCGAGCAGGGCGAGCGCCACAAAGAACATGCTCTGCGTAAAGCTCATCGACATGATGACGAGTGCGACGATGGTGACGACAAGGCTGATGAGCAGCGACTTATAGGCGCCGAGCTTGTCGATGATCTGGCCAAAGGACAGACGGCCGACCAGGTTGGCGCAGGTGTTGACGGAGACGACCACGCCGCCGAGGGCGACGGCCGCGGCGCTCGTGGGGTCGGCGAAGAGCTGGACGGCGGCGATGGAGGCAACCTTGCCCACGAGCAGGGTGCCCGCGGTGGCGGCAAAGGCGAAGGTGACGATGAGGACCCAGAAGCGCGGGGTCTTGACCATCTCGCCCGGGGTGAGGTCGCCGAAGGTGCCGGCATGTGCGCCACCCTTGGGGGCCTCGAAGCCCTCGGGCAGCCAGCCGGCCTCGGGGGCCTTCAGGAACAGGGCGGAGGTGGCGATTGTCACAAAGAAAATGACGCCGAGCGCCTTAAGGGCGCCAAAGATGCCCAGGCTCGGGATGAGCAGCGAGGCGAGCACCGGGGACAGCACGGCGGGACCGGCGGTCGAAGCGGCCAGGGTGATGCCGGAGGCGAGACCCTTCTTGTCGATGAACCACTTTTGGCCGGTGGTGAGCGCGGGGTTGTAGCCCAGGCCGTTGCCGATGGCGGCGACGAGCGAGAACCACAGGTAGAACTGCCACGGCTCGGTGACGGTGCCGGACATGAACCAGCCCAGGCCGTAGCACGCGGCGGCGGCGATCACGACGTTGCGCGGGCCGATCTTATCGGAGATGCGGCCGGCGAAGATGCCCGTCACGGCCATGATGGTCTGAAAGACCGGGAAGGCCCAGGTAAGAGCGCTGGACCACTCGGGGTAGACGGCGAGCAGGTTCTTGCTCACGACGGAATACAGCGCGATGGAGCTGATGAAGAACATGGTGACGCACGCGGCGGAAAGCACGACGGCGCGACCCTTGTTGGAGTTGGTGGAAGCCATTGGACTCTTTCTAATCGATACGGGGGAGGAACAGGCGTGTCTGCGGGTCCTCCCTGTCGGGTTGGTTTACTGGTCAGTCGGCTTGGCGACGCCGGACTCATCGGACCAGAGCTCGACACCCTTGTTCTTAAGGTAGTTGTCGGCATAGGCGCGACGGCCGCCGGGTTTGGCGGTGAGGTCGCCCATCATGTTGGAGAAGCCGCCGTCGACCTTGATGGCGTCGCCGGTGGTAAAGTCCGAGCGCTTGGACGCCAGGAACATGACGGCGTTGGCGATATCGCTGACCTCGCCGATGCGGCGCGTGGCGATCAGGCGGCTGCGGCTCTTTTCGACCTCGGGGTCGGCGTAGAAATTGGCCGACATCGGGGTCTTAACGAAGCAGGGCTCGACGCAGTTGGAGCGGACGCCGTAGGGGCCCCACTCGGCGGCGAGCATCTTGGACATCATGTTGACGCCCGCCTTGGTGGAGCTGTACACGCCCGAGAACGTCTCGGGGGAGTGGCTGGCGACGGTCGAGATGTGCACCAGGCGGCCCTGGCCGGCCTTGATCATCTCTCGACCAAAACGCTGCGAGGTGATGAAGTAGCCGGTGAGGTTGACGTTGAGCACCTGCTCCCAGTCGCTCAGCGGCAGGTCCTCCATGGCGGCGAAGCGCAGGATGCCGGCGGTGTTGACGAGGACGTCGACACGGCCGAAGTCGGCGATGGTGGCGTCGACGGCGGCCTGAACCTCGGCCTCGTCGGTGGCGTTCATCTTGTAGCCCTCGGCGTGGATGCCAAACTCGGCGGCGAGGTCGGCGGCTGCGGCCTTGACCTTTTCCTCGTCCAGATCGAGCAGGACGACGTTGGCGCCGTTGCGGGCGAACTCGCGGCAAATCTCGACGCCCATACCGCCGAGCGCGCCAGTCACGGCGCAGACATCGCCCTCGAGCTTAAGCCAATTGCTCATAGGAACTTCCCTTCTTGTGCCTCCCGGTGGGTCGCTCCCATTAATCGACCCACGTGGTTTTCGCTGGTTATCGTATGCTTTACATTTGCGCAGGTGAATTGCATATTTGTTAGAATGGCGTTAACCAATGGTTTATAGCTCGCAAGACAATGCGCCTTTAATTGAGTGTGTGACCTGCCAAAAAGACCCCCTTCGGCAGTGCATGGGCATACGTCTGGAAACAGGAGATTGACGTGTACGATCGACGACTCGAGGCCATATCGGCCGCCGCTGAGTTGGGAAGCTTCTCGCGGGCGGCGGCAAAATTGCGCGTGTCGACCCCGGCGCTCGTCAAGCAGGTGTCGGGCTTCGAGGCCGAGTTTGGCATCACGTTGTTCGAGCGCTCGCATTCTGGTGTTAAGGTGACGCCGGCAGGTGCTCTGCTGGTGGACGATGCACGTTCGATCATGCGGCAGTCCGAGGACGCGCTACGCCGTGCCCGACGCGCGGCGGGCGATGGCGGGGCCGTGCGTCTGGGCGTGTCGATGATGTGTCCGGGGCGCCAGACGCTGTCGATGTGGACGGGCGTACACGAGCTGGAGCCATCGTTGCGCTTCGAGATCGTGCCGGTGAGCGACCTCTACGACGAACGCGAATCCGTCATGCGCAGCCTTGGTCGCGAGGTGGATGTAGTGCAGTCGAGTTTTTCGACCCCGCGCTGGGGTGATGCCTGCCAAAAGCTCCGCATCGTTAACGTGACGTTTTATATCGACGTGCCACGGACGAGCCCGCTGGCGCGCAAGAAACGCATTACGGTTGCCGACTTAGAGGGCATGCGCCTGCGCGTGCTCCGCCACGGCAACGACGCTATGGACAGCCTGCGTATCGATCTGTTGGCAGACGGCGGCGTGGACGTGATCGATGTGGACAGCTTCGACTTTGCGCTCTTTAACGAGGCGGAGGAAAAGGGCGACGCGGTACTCACCTGCGGAGCGTGGTCGGGGGTGCACCCAGCCTTTGTGGGCGTGCCGTTCCTGTGCGGCCGCGAGGTGCCGGTCTTTCTGCACTACCCGCTCGAGCCCACCCTCCAAGTCCAAAAATTCGTGAACGCCATGGCTCAGCTTCTCAAATAGCTATCGTGTCGATGATTCTTTAATCCCCGTCCTAGAAAAATCATCTGGTAGAGTTGACCCCGCATGATTTACAAGACGCTATGCGCCACCTACTCTTTTGTCATTTAGGGGATTGAACTTGTGAATACTTCTGTCGCCAAGAAGGCCAGCCGGGCGGTGCGCCTGCTCATGATGGTGCTCACGGCAGTTCTCATCTTCTTCTTCATCAATGTTATGCTGCTCGTCTCCGATATCCAGGGCACGGCGCGCGTGGTCAACTACGCCGGTCTGGTGCGCGGTACCACGCAGCGAATCGTTAAGCTCGAGGACGCGGGCCAGCCTCAAGATGGCCTGCTCAAAGCCGTGGATTCATACATCAACGGTTTCCGTTACGGAAGTGACGACCTCAACCTCGTCCGTCTCGACGACGACGAGTATCAGACAAAGATGACCGAGCTTGCTAATTATTTTGATGAGCTTTGCACCGAGATCATCCGCGTGCGCGAAGTCGGCTATGAGAACACCGACATCATCTCTATGAGCGAGGAGTTCTTTGGCATTTGCGACGATGCTACGCGACTCGCAGAGGACTACTCTCAGGAGAAGGCATCGGCGCTCAACTATCTCGAGGGCTTGGTGATCATCGACATCATGGGATTGGTGGCGGCCTTTGCGGTTGAACTTGTTCGCGCGGTGCGAACTGCCGCGCTCAATCGCGAACTGCAGAGCAAAGTCTATCTCGACGGAGCCACGGGACTGCCCAACAAGAACAAGTGCGAGGAGATCTTGGGGCAGGAGCAGTCTGTTTCCGCGGAGGCGCCCGTTGCGGTGTGCGTTTTCGACCTTAACAATCTGCATGCGGTCAATAACAGCTTTGGTCACGAGAAGGGCGACGAATACATCCGCTCTTTTGCCCGGCAGCTGGGGCGTGTGTCGTCCGAGACCTGCTTCGTGGGTCGCGACGGCGGCGATGAGTTTATCGCGGTGCTGTGGGATGCCGATCGAGCTGCCGTGGAGTCCTGTCTCGCTCGGGTTCGTGCGAACGTGAACGAGTATTCCGAGGCTCACCCCGACATGCCTATTAGCTATGCGGTGGGCTATGCGCTTTCCAGTGATTTTGATGAACCGCCTACGATGCGCGAGCTCTTTTCCCAAGCCGACAAAAACATGTACATCGACAAGAACCGCGTAAAGACAGCCGAGGCAGCTGGGCCGCAACGCGAGGAGCGGTAAGCCTGTAACAGAGGGCATAGAAAAGCCTCCGCAGCCCGTGTGGCTGCGGAGGCTTTATTCGTTGCGGCGCATTGTGTTTGGGTCGCTGAGATGAGTCGATTTGCCCCGAAAGAGGAGGGCATTGACCTTAGGGTCATGCCCGACGAATGAGCGGCAAATCGGCCGTCTCGGCGGGCCGAGCTACTCCAGCTCAAACGCGCCGGTGTACAGCTGGTAGTAATACCCGCGCTTGGCAATCAGCTCATCATGGTTGCCGCGCTCGATGATGCGGCCGTGATCCAGACAGATGATCGCGTCGGAGTTGCGCACGGTGGAGAGACGGTGCGCGATGACAAACGTCGTGCGGCCCTCCATGAGCTTATCCATGCCCGCCTGCACGATGGCCTCGGTGCGGGTGTCGATGGAGCTCGTGGCCTCGTCCAGAATCATTGCCGGCGGATCGGCGACGGCGGCGCGCGCGATCGAAATCAGCTGGCGCTGGCCTTGCGACAGCTGGGCACCGTTGCCGGTAAGCATGGTGTCGTAGCCGTCGGGCAGGCGGGTGATAAAGTCGTCCGCGCCCGCGAGCTTGGCCGCCGCGATGCACTCCTCGTCGGTCGCATCCAGGTTGCCGTAGCGGATGTTATCCATCACGGTGCCGGTGAACAGGTTCACGTCCTGCAGCACGACGCCCAGCGAGCGGCGCAGATCGGCCTTGCGGATTTTGTTGACGTTGATGCCGTCGTAGCGAATCTTGCCGTCGGCGATGTCATAGAAGCGGTTGATGAGGTTGGTGATGGTCGTCTTGCCGGCACCGGTGGCGCCGACAAACGCGACCTTCTGGCCCGGCTTGGCAAACACGGACACGCCGTGCAGCACCTCGTGGTCGGGCGTGTAGCCAAAGTCCACGTTGTCCATGACCAGGTCGCCGCGCAGCGGTACGTACTCGATCTCGCCGGTTGCGCGGTGCGGATGTTTCCACGCCCACATGCCGGTGTGGTGGTCGGCCTCCTCGAGCTGCCAGGTATCGGGGTTCACCTGAGCGTTGACGAGCGTCACGTAGCCTTCGTCGGCTTCGGGCTCCTCGTCGATGAGCTCAAAGATACGGTCGGCGCCGGCGAGGCCCATGACCACGGCGTTGATCTGCTGCGAGATCTGGCCGATCTGTCCGCAGAACTGCTTGGTCATGTTGAGGAACGGCACCACGACGGCGATGGACAGTGCCATGCCCGAGATGCTCAGGTTGGGCACGCCCAGCGCCAGGAAAATGCCGCCTGCCAGTGCGACCAGCACGTAGAGCAGGTTTCCCAGGTTCATAAGGATGGGCATGAGGATGTTGGCGTACATGTTGGCCTTCTGCGAGACCTCGAAGAGCTTTTCGTTGCGCTCGTCAAAATCGGCCTCGGCGGCAGACTCGTGGCAGAATGCCTTGACGACCTTCTGGCCGTTCATGACTTCCTCGATATGGCCCTCGACAACGCCGAGCTCGGTCTGCTGCGCAATAAAGAAGCGCGCTGAGTTGGAGCCGAGCAGCTTGGTCATAAAGGTCATAAAGGCGACGCCTGCCACAATGACCAGGCACATCCAAACGCTGTAGTACAGCATGATAAAGAACACCGTGACGATGACGATGGTCGTCATGAGCAGGTTGGGCAGCGACTGGCTGATCATCTGGCGCAGCGTGTCGATGTCGTTGGTGTAGTGGCTCATGATGTCGCCGCGCTGGTGCGTGTCGAAGTAGCGAATCGGCAGGTCCTGCATGCGGTTGAACATCTTCTCGCGCAGCTTCTCGAGCGAGCCCTGCGTGACGATGGCCATGGCGCGGTTCCAGAACAGCGAGGACAGGATGCCGACGCCGTAGATGCAGGCGAGGGTGGTCACGAGCTGTGCGATCTTGGGCTGTGCAGCTTCCCAATCGCCCGACTGCCACGATTCGCTAATAATCTGCAGGGCGCTCTGAAGGAAGGTCGCGCCGATGGAGTTGATGATGGCGCAGAGCACCACGCCGACGACGACGAGGGGCAAAAGCACGGGGTAGAAGCCAAAGAGCGTCTTGATGAGGCGCGACATGGTGCCACCCTTGCGGTTGAGCGCGCGCTCGGCGGTCGTTGCCTTACTCATGTGCCTCGCCTCCTTCCTGGGTCTGGGCTTGTGTTGCGGATGCCTCGGTGTCGGCCTTGACGGCCCCTTCGCCCTCGGCAGACATCTTGTTTTGCGAGGTAAAGGTCTCGCGGTAGATCTCGCTCGTCTTGAGCAGCTCGTCATGGTTGCCGATCTGCGCGATACGGCCACCCTCCATGACGATGATGCGGTCTGCGTCCTGCACGGAGCTGATGCGCTGGGCGATGATGAGCTTGGTCGTGTTGGGCAGATAGCTTGCCAACCCTGCGCGAATCTTGGCGTCGGTCTTGGTGTCGACAGCGCTGGTGGAGTCGTCCAGGATTAAGATCTTGGGGCGACGCAGCAGGGCACGCGCAATGCACAGGCGCTGCTTCTGACCGCCGGAAACATTGGAGCCGCCCTGTTCGATCCAGGTGTCATAGCCCTTGGGGAAGCCATCGACAAACTCGTCGGCGCAGGCCAGATGTGCCGCCTCGCGGACCTCCTCGTCGGTGGCGTTCGGGTCGCCCCAACGCAGGTTTTCGGCAATGGTGCCGCTAAACAGCACGTTTTTCTGCAGCACCATGGCCACTTGGTGGCGCAGCGCGTCCAGGTCATAGTCGCGCACGTCCATGCCACCCACGCGCACGGTGCCCTCGGTGGCGTCGTACAGGCGGGCGATGAGGTTTACGAGCGTGGACTTGGCCGAGCCGGTACCGCCGATGATGCCGATGGTCTCGCCGCTCTTAATGTGCAGGTCGATATCGTCGAGCGCCTGGCGCTTCGCATGCGCAGAATACTTAAAGCTCACGTGGTCAAAGTCGATGGAACCGTCGGCCACCTCGAGCACGGGCTCGGCGGGATCGGCGATCGTGGGCTCGGCGGCCAGCACCTCGGTAATGCGGTGCGCCGATTCGTCGGCCATGGTCACCATGACAAAGATCATCGACAGCTGCATCAGGCTCATGAGGATCGCGAAGCCATAGGTAAAGATCGAGGAGAGCTGGCCCACGTCGAACAGCGTGCCCTGGCTCGTGATGATGAGCTTGGAGCCCAGGTAGATGATGACGACAAACGCGCCGTTGACGCAGATGTTCATCATGGGGTTGTTAAAGGCAAGCAGCTTCTCGGCGCGGGTGAAGTCCATCTGGACGTCGCGCGCGGCGGTCGCGAACTTCTCCTTCTCAAAGTCTTCGCGCACATAGCTCTTAACTACGCGCATGCCGGTGACGTTTTCCTCGACGGACTCGTTAAGGGCGTCGTACTTGTGGAACACGCGCGAGAAGATGGGACGCACCTTAAAGATGATAAAGAACAGTCCAAAGCCCAGCAGCGGAATGATGACCAGGTAGACCATAGCGACGCTGCCGCCCATGATAAATGCCATGGTAAAGGCGAAGATCAATACCAGCGGCGCGCGCACGGCGATACGGATGATCATCATAAAGGCCTGCTGCACGTTGTTGATGTCAGTGGTCAGGCGCGTGACGAGCGAGGAGCTCGAGAACTCATCGATGTTGGCAAAGCTGAACGTCTGGATCTTGTAGAACAGGTCGTGACGCAGGTTCTTAGCGAAGCCGCAACTCGCATGGCTGCAGGTGACGCCGGCAGCGGCGCCAAAAGCAAGCGACGTCAGCGCGATGAGCACCAAAAAGCCCGCGGTGGGAAGCATTTCGGCTACGGTGGCGCCGTCTTTGATGGCGTCGATCAGGTTGGCGGTGATAAATGGAATCAGCATCTCGCAGAGCACCTCGCCAAGCACGAGCAATGGCGTGGCAACAGTGACTTTCATATAGTCGCGGATGCTGCCCATGAGGGTTTTAATCATCCAGTTCCTCCCAGGTTACACGGATTTTCTCGAGCATTTCGGCGAGCTGCTCGCGCTCGTCGTGGGTGAGGGCGCTAAAGGCCCGTTCTCTAAAGCGGATGCGGGCCGCCTGGTCGATGCGGGCGTTTTCCCGGCCGGTTTCGGTCAGGCGAATGGTGAGTTGCCGTCGATCCTTGGGGTTACGGCTGCGCTCGATGAGGCCGTTGACCTCGAGCTTGGACAAGATCTCGGAAAGCGACCCCGGCTTGAGGTCAAAGTGCATGCCGAGTTCCTGCTGAGACATCTCGCCGCCGGGCTGCTTGGCCAGCAGGCAGATGATGGGCGCCTTGCCGGACACGCCTCCGCCATGAAAATGCATGTAATGGCCGCAAAAACCCAGGCCGCTCAGGATGCGCTTGGCAAGCTTGTCTTCCGAGCTAACCGCTTCGGGTACATCCGCCGGCTGTGACGGGTCGCCGCCGGGCTCGTGCGAACAAAGGTTAAGAAGTTCATCGCACATGAATTAGTGTTGCTCCTTTCTTTAGTTAGGTAGTGGAATTGTTTTGTGCCTAATCAATTTAGGAGCGTGAGAAATCAATGTCAAGGTACCAAACTTATTAAGTTACGGCGTTTTGCCAAACGCCGTAACCGCTCGACGCTGCAAGCGTTCCTAAGCGGCAATCTGACGTTCAATCGTCGGGCATGGCCACAAGGCCTATGCCCTCCTCTTTCACGTCACCTTGCTCGCTTAGGAACGCTTTCGCTGTCCGTCCTCAACCTGTGATTCCGCCACGGTCCGCTTCGGTGCATGTGATCCCTTGGGGACGGAGGAAAAGGGATCATTTTCCGAAACCTTTTCGCAACAATGCGCTCTTCGCGACCGTAGCGCCCGCTCACAACGTCCCCTGCGCTACACTTAGTCGCACTGTGGTGCTGCTGCGCCGTGCCCGAACCAAGGGAGACCCTCATGAAGAATACTCAGCTGCTGCTGATCAACGATATGTGCGGCTACGGCAAGGTCGCGCTTTCCGCCATGCTGCCGGTGCTGTCGCACATGGGTTACCGTATCCATAACCTGCCGACGGCACTTGTGTCCGATACGCTCAACTATCCCAAGTTCTACATCCACGATACCACGGAGTACGTGCGTCAGAGTCTTGCCATCTGGGAAGAGCTCGGCTTTGAGTTCGACGCCATCTCGACCGGCTTTATCGTGACCGAGGAAGAGACGCGCATCATCTCGGACTTTTGCCACCGTCGTGCGCAAAAGGGCACCAAGGTGTTCGTCGACCCCATCATGGGCGACAACGGCAAGCTCTATGCGGGCGTGCCCGAGTCCACGATTGGCCTTATGCGGCATCTGCTGGAGTGCGCAGACTACGCGGTGCCCAACTATACCGAGGCATGTCTGCTCACCGATACGCCTATCGCCGAGCAAATCACGCCCGACGAGGCCCGCGCCCTTGTGGACGCCGTGCGCGAGCTGGGTGCCAAGTCGGTGGTCATTACGAGCGCCGTGGTCAATGGCACGAACGCGGTTATCGGTTACGACCATGTGGCGGGGGAGTACTTTACGATTCCCTTTGAGCTCATTCCGGTTTATTTCCCGGGCACGGGCGACACGTTCTCGGCGGTGCTCGTCGGCCGCGTTATGGCAGGCTGGAGTCTGCAGCGCGCGACGTCCGATGCCATGCGCGTGGTGGCAGAGCTTATCGAACGCAATGCCGACCAAGAGGACAAATCGGCCGGCCTTCCCATCGAGGCTTGCCTGGATGTGATCGACCATGAGTAACGCCGGCGAGGGCGGCATCAGGCCTGCGGGCGAGAGCAAGCCGCTCGGCGCGTCGCGTGGCAAGCGTCCGCGTATCCGCGTGAGCTGCGTGGACCAGCTGGGTGCGTGCCGTTGTCACCATGGTCACAAGCCCGGCGACGTCTTCGACTTCGACCGGGACCGCGGCAGGATGTGCGCCATGGCCTGTCACGTGGGCTTTCCCTATATCGATATCCTGCGCTATGGCGGGACCGTGCCTGGCAACGAGCCCGGCACGGCAAAGTTCTGCTGCCCCGAAGTCGATACACTGAACGTCTGGCTTGCCAAGATCGTTGACGAGTAGTCGAGCGCAATGTGTCAAAGGGACAGCCCCTTTGACACATTCGCCGGTGGTGCCCCTTCTTTTGCTTATAATCTCAAATCTCTGCATTTCATCCGATTTTAGGTTCTAAAAATTCTGCGTTTCATCGATAATCAAGCATATAAAACTTTGCATTTCATTCGATAACACCGAGGGGAGAGCCTATGCTGCGCAGGAAAATAGCGGCAGAGCTGGAGCGTTGGCTGAAGTCTTCCGAGCAAAAGGCCTTGTTCATTACGGGTTCTCGCCAGATTGGCAAAAGCTATTCGATTCGCGCATTTGGCAAAGCCAACCATGCAACCTACATCGAGCTTAACCTCATGGAAAACCGCCAGGCAAAAGATGCTCTTCTCGAGGCGCGGAATGCCGATGATTTCATCAGCAGGGTGACGCTTCTTTCGGGAAAGTCGATTGCACCAGGCAAAACGCTCGTGTTTATCGATGAGGTCCAAGAGGCCCCCGACATCATGACGATGGCAAAGTTCCTTGTTGAGGACGGGAGGTGCCGCTGGGCGTTTTCGGGGTCAATGCTCGGGACTCAGTTCAAGGGCGTCAGGTCCTATCCCGTGGGGTATGTTCGCGAGCTTAGGATGTTCCCGCTCGATTTTGAGGAGTTTTGCTGGGCAATCGGGGTGAGCGAGGGGGCTCGTCAAACGATACGTGACGCGTGTATCAGCGAGAGGCCCATTCCTGATTACATTCATGACGCGATGATGGCAAACTTCAGGACCTATACCGTTGTCGGCGGAATGCCGGAGGTCGTGCAGCGTTTCCTTGACACGCGGGGCGACCTTGCCTCTGTTCGTCAGCTGCAGTCAGAGCTCAACGAACAGTACCGGCGGGATATCTCCAAGTATGCAAGCGGGCGAGCCCTTCAGGTGCAGAGCATCTACGATCAGCTCCCTATTATGCTCGAGGGCGAAAACAAGCGCTTCGTGCTCAATTCCATTGACCCCAAGGCTCACTACGAGAAGTATCAGCGAGATTTTGTATGGCTTGTCGATGCCGGCGTTGCTCTCAAAGCCGATATCGTAACCGAGCCAAAATCGCCCCTGCTCAAGACGGCACGACCATCGCAGTTCAAGCTATATCAATCGGATACGGGCATGTTGATGGCGCGCTACCCCGTTGGAGTCGCCCAAGCGGCGTATCTTGATAGCAAGGAGCCCAACCTGGGCGGCATTTACGAAAACGTGGTGGCCCAGCAGCTGGCTGCCCAAAATCGCCAGCTTTACTACTATCAGACAAAAAAGCGCGGTGAAGTGGACTTTGTGGTCGATGGGCCGGATGGGACGGCTGTTCCGATCGAGGTTAAATCGGGCTCCTATTACCACGCGCACGCTGCGCTCGGTCATGTGCTTGATACGGCTGAATATGGCGTAAGGCTCGGGATTGTTTTCTCGAGAGGCAACGTTGAGCGCAACGGAGCGGTTCTCTATTTGCCGCTATATGCGACCTGGGCCCTTTCGGATGTTTTGGGCGACTCCTGTGCCGAGGGGATAAAGTTGGAGGTCAAGCCGGTCTAGGGCTAGTCCCGGATGTGACAAAGGGACAGTACCTTTGCCACATTCATAAGCGTGGATTTATGAGCGTGGATTTTCTCCCACCGAGATAACGAGCGTGGATTTTCTTCCGTTTAGAGCGCACTCGAACGCTCAAAGTGGGAGAAAATCCACGCTCGTTTTATGCCGATGGCGTGGCCCGTGTGTCCGCGCCGCCCGAGCGCCTACAGCTGCTCAAGCATAGCGGTGCAACCGGCGAGTACATCGCGGTAGGTGGCGTCGAAATTGCCGGTGTACCAGGGATCGGCCACGTCGCCGGGGCGATCGGTCCAATCGAGCAAGCGCGTAATCTTGACGTCGGGGTCGTCGCCAAAAATGCGACGCAGGCCGCGCGCGTTCTCAGCATCCATATATACAATGTGGTCCCAGTCGCCATACTCCGCGCGACGCACCTGGCGGGCACGGTGCGCGACGACGGGAATCCCGACTTCGCGTAGTTTGGCAACGGTGCCGTGGTGTGGCGGGTTGCCGATCTCCTCGGTTGAGGTCGCTGCGGAATCAATGACAAACTCGCCCATGCGCCCAGCGCGGTGCACCAGCTCGGTAAACACCGACTCAGCCATCGTCGAGCGGCAGATGTTTCCATAGCAGATAAAAAGAATGCGTTGCATGAGCGGCTTCCTTTCTAGGCGGTCGCGCAGGGCTTACAGACTGCTCTTGAGGCAGTTTGCTCCAATAAAGCCCGCTGCGTACAAGGGGAGGTGGCGCAGCTCGCGCCCGTCATCGGTTTCGCTGCGGGAAAAATTGTTCTCGGACAAAATGTAGGCATATGGCGATCGGGCTTTGTCCATAAACGACCCGAGGGTTCTCGCGCGCACGTTACGTGCGGACTTTACTTCGACGGGCACAATTTCCATACGGTCGGTCTGAAGTAAAAAATCGAGCTCGCCGGTCGTCTTCCAAGACGACGGCGGCACCCAGTAATACGTCTGCAAGCTATTGCCCGAAAATGCTTGCATGACCGAGTTTTCCGCCAGGGCGCCTCGGAAGTCGGAAGATAGCGCTATGGCGGAATCCTCTTTGAGGTCGAGCCAGAGCCGCGGGTTGATGCCGAGTTTGTAGAACATGAGGCCGGTATCGAGAAGATAGACCTTAAAGAAACTTCCATCTTCGTCGTCGAAGGGAACGAGGGGAGGCTCGATGCCTTCGGTCAGGTTGTTGACCGATATGATGCCGGCGCCTTCGAGCCAGTCGAGCGGCTCGATAAGCTTGGCGCGACGGCCTCCGCGTTCGACCTCGGAGTACTTGAATTTTTTTGTGGACGATCTCAGCAGCTGGGACGGAATGGAGCGCCAGACCTTGCGCGCCGCCACGCCGCTGATCCCGTTTTCGGGGTCGGTCATATCGGCGGTATAGGTCTCGTCGATTTCGCGCTGCTCGACGCGCGCATCCTCGATGGATAACGTCTTGCGATATGCGTTGACGGCGGCGGGCATGCCGCCCACGATCTGGTATCGATGAAACAGGCTGAGCGCGGCTTGGTGCGCGGCGTAGGTCTCGAGCGTGTCGGCGTGGGTACGAATGGCATTGGCCATCTGCTCCTCGTCGAGCGCCCAGAGAAACTCCTCGAACGACATAGGATGCATGGTCTCTTGACGAACGCCGCTGGGAAAAGGCAACTTGCGCTTGCGCGTGGCGACGCCGAGCTGACTGCCGGTCGCGCATATGCGCCAGCCCGAACCCGAAAAAAAGCGAAGCGAGTTGAGCGCCCGTTCGCAGAGCTGCACCTCGTCAAACAGGATGAAGGCGGTTTCTTTGCGAATGGGGGTGCGTTTATAGTCTGAGATTCGCGCCACGATGGCGTCAACGTCGTCGGTGGGACAGTCGAACAGCGGAGCGATCAGCTCAAGATCGGTCTGAAAGTCGAGTTTGACAAACGCATCGCCGGCGATTCGTCTGCCGATTTCCTCGGCAACGTACGTTTTGCCTATGCGTCGCGCACCACGGATGAGGAGGGGGCGCGACGCGTCCTTTGTCGCCCATGATTCGATAACGGATTCGATTGATCTGCGCATGGGGCCGCCTTTCCAATTTCGTGTACTTCAGATACATAGTTTAGTACGATTTCATGTACTTGGAATACACGAAATAGTGGAAAAGTGTGTATCTGAAGTACACGAAATTGCACTGCTGGAGCTTGCAGGCGGATAAACACTACTCGTATGGGACGGTTTTCACCGGTTGCTCGCCACCTTGGGCTATGTTCGCCCCTATGCCTGCATCCGGGGCTGTGCTGATTGACGACGGCGCTCCCAGCGAGCCAACTTAATCGTCACCAGCGTGAGCGCCCAGGCAACAAGCGAGAACACGGCACCGACCGCGCCAACGTAGGCAATGCCAGCTCCGCTTACCACGGCGCCGCCCACCGCGGTGCCAAACGAAATGCCGACATTAAACGCCATGGGTTCTACCGAGCTCGCGAGCACCATCGATTTGGGATGGCGGCTGCGAGCCACGTCCACAAAGTGCGTGATGCACGACACCGAGAACAGGTACATGAGCATCGCCAGGCTAAAGACAAAGACCAGCGCGAGCGGCATGGCGGCGCCCACGGCAAACAGCCCGAGCAGTGCCGCCGCCTGCAGCACAAACGTAACCAGCAGCGCCTTCATGCCAAAACGCGCATCGATCCATCCGCCCAGGATGTTCGAGATCAGGCAGAACACGCCATAGGCCATAAGTGTGGTGCTCGCCTGAACGGTATCCATGCCCAGCATCTGCTCCAGATAAGGCGTCACGTAGCCGTAGAATACGTAGACCGAGCCCACGCCAAACAAGAAGATGAGCATGCCGGTGATGATACTCGGCTCGCGTAGTAGCCCCGCCTGCTCGCGGAAGGTGGCGGGCTCATCGGTCTGCCCGGCGCGAGGCATAAACGCCACGAGCGCGCTACAGATCAAAACGGCAAAGGTCAGCGTGCCGTACATGGCCACGTGCCAATCGAGTGTGTCGGCCACAAACTTGCCAATCGAGGTCACAAAGACCATCGCCACGGAAAACGCGCCGTACACGACCGAGATGGCAAGTGAGGTTTGCTGCGGGGATAGCAGCTCAGGGATGTACGTCACGCCCACGGCGAGCAGCGCACCCGAGACAGAGCCCAGGACAATGCGTGAGATAAACAGCACCTGGAAGTTGGGAGCCAACGCCATGACCAGGTTGCCGAGCACAAAGACGACGCTATAGCACACGAGCAGCTGGTAGCGGCGAAAACGCCCCGTGCTGAGCGCAAGCACCGGCGTGGCGATAGCGTAGACGAGCGCAAACACGCTGATGAGCTGGCCCGCAGTGGCAAGTGATATGCCGAGTTCCGTTGCCAAGTCGCTTTCGATGCCGATGACCACGAACTCGGAGCAGCCGAGCGAGAATCCCAACAGCACGAGCAGCGCCAGGCAGAGCTTGGTGCGCGCGGGGGAGAGCGCGGCGGCGGTTGGCTTACTTTTAGGCGTGGTTGCGGCGGTCAAGGTTGTCACTCCAATGTCGCATGAATAAGCGGGATTCAATCCCTGCAACTCTAACAGAATGTGAAAAGGGACAGTCCCTGTGTCACATTGCGCTGCCGGCCAGTCGCCCAAACCGTCACAACATTCGTTGAAAAACTTAAAAACGAGGAAAAGCGTCGAATGTTGTGATGGTTTTCCTATCTGTGCCGGCGAGCCGCCGTGCCGTCTGGGGGTATAAGGCTAGCGAGTGTTTATTTGCGAGGCCTAAGGGGCGCCCCGTATGGATATCGATAACTTTGAATGGTGGTATAGCGAGGGCGAGGCTCCGGACGAGGAGTGGGACGAGCCCGCGTCGCGTGACGTGTCGAGCGACGAGGACGAGACCGGCAACGATGCCGCTGTCGAGCCTGATGCCGCCGAGCCCCTAACCTTTGAACAGGCCTGGGCCCAGGCCGAGGCCGACGAGGCTAAGGCCGATGCCACGGCCACACTGGGTGAGCCAGCCGACATGTCCATCTCGCCGGCAAAGACCCCGCAGCCGCGCCATAACATCGACCCCGGCAGCACGGCATCCTTCAGCATACTCGACGTGCCCGCGCATGGTGCTCAGGCGCCTGCGCCCACGCATCGCCCCGACCTAGCTCGCGAGGAAGACGCGGGCCGCCGCTCTCCGCTCGGCCCCATCCTCATCGCCTTCATGGCCGGCGTCATCGCTTGCTCGGCGATCGGAAATGTCTGGAGCCATGTGGAGCAACAGCGCAAAGATGCCGCCAAGGTCGAGATGTCTGTCGAGCAATCGCTCAGCCGCACGCGCTCGGTGCATGTGTCGGTCGAGGTCAAGGACGGTGCGACATGGGACACCGCCCGCGGCGACAGCCAGATGCTCATCCATATCGTGGGCCGCACACTCAGGGGGCAGGCGATTGACGAGTATCAATATGTCAACTCCGCTGGCGACGGCATCGAACTCAAGCCCGGCGACTACGAGCTCACGGTCGACGAGCCACCCGTCGCCACCGATGGCACGCGCTTCCGCGCCTCAAAGCGCATGGTTCCCGTGAGCTTTAACTCGCAGGCGCCCGATACGGTCGACAGCACGCCGCAGGGCGGATTCGACCTTTACGTAATCGCTCAATAACTGCGCCTGCCGCTTCTCCTTGCCGCCAAGAGTGGCACAATAGCCCTCGACACTATTGTTTACTTTTGGAGGAAGTAGCATGTCCACCGTCACCACCATCAAGCGCGGCGGCCTCACCGCGGCCATCGATTCCATGGGAGCCCAGCTCACGAGCCTTGCCCTCGACGGCAACGAGTATCTGTGGCAGGGCGACCCGGCCTTTTGGGGCAAGCACGCGCCCATTCTGTTCCCCATCGTGGGCTCACTGCGCAACAACACAGCAACGTCTGCGGCCGGCACCTGCGAGATGCCGCGCCACGGCCTCGCGCGCATCGTCGAGCACAAGCTGGTCGAGGTCTCGGAGGACGGCTCCTCGGTAACTTACGAGATCACCGATACGCCCGAGTCGCTCAAGGCTTTCCCCTTCCACTTTAAGCTCAACATGACCTATGCCCTAACCGGCGACGCCACGCTCACGCAGACCTTTGCCGTTGCGAACACCGGCGACGTAGAACTGCCGTTCTCGGTGGGCGGTCACCCTGCATTTAACGTGCCCGCTCCCGGTGCCGAGGACGAGGCATTCGAGGATTACGAGCTGGCATTTACCGAGGCTTGGACCAACGAGGCCCCCATCATCACGCCCGATGGCCTCATGACGTTCGAGGACAGCTACAAGGCTCCCGATAACTCGGACGTGCTGCCCATCACGCACCGCAGCTTCGATAACGATGCCATCATGTTCACCGATACCCCGGGCTCCACGCTCACGCTGCGCGGTCGCAAGTCGGGCCATGGCGTCAAGATCGACTTTGAGGGCTTTAAGTACATCGGCGTGTGGTCTGCCGCCAACGACGCCCCGTTTGTGGCGCTCGAGCCCTGGACCGGTCACACCACCATGGACACCGAGGACGACGTCTTTGAGCACAAGGTCAACACCATCACCTTGGCTCCCGGCGCTACCGATAAACGTAGCTTTAGCGTAACGCTGCTCTAGATGTGACAAAGGGACAGTCCCTTTGTCACATTCCCGTCCGCTAAGCCTCCCTGCCACATCCGGCAGGGAGGCTTTTTGGTAGGTAGTCATTGGGGACGTTTTTAAACGACTACTGTGTGTCTATTAATTTTTCGCGCACATGCCGCGCTGCTGGTTGCGGGCGTATATCCTGTCTTATTGTCAGTAACGCAAAATAGGGAAGGCACCAGATGCAACGTCGGCAACAGCGCGGCATGCAGACCCAGCCGGTATGCAGCCGTCGCATCTTTTTGGGTAGCGCTCTCGCTGCGAGCGCTTCTGTCGTCGCCGGCGCACTTGCCGGTTGCCAGCGCCCCTCCACGCTGGAAGTAGTTCAGCCCACGACGGGCGGCGGTCGCGACGACCTGTCCGATTCCGTGATCGGCAAGGATAAGATCCGCATTGGCATGGAGGCGGCCTACGCCCCGTACAACTGGCAGGTCTCCGAGGCCAGCGAGTACACCATCCCCATCGACAACGTGCAGGGCGCCTATGCCGACGGTTACGACGTGCAGATCGCCAAGATCGTCTGCAAGGCCCTCGGCGGCGAGCCCGTTGCCGTCAAGCAGAGCTTCTCGGGCCTTATCGATTCGCTCAACAACGGCCAGATCGACCTCATCATCGCCGGCATGAGCGCCACGCCCGAGCGCGAGGAGTCCGTCGGCTTCTCCGACCCGTACTTTATCGGCTACTTTGGCCTGTTCGTAAAAGAGGGCTCGCCCTACCAAAACGCGACCAAGCTCAGCGACTTTAGCGGCGCTACGGTGCTCGGCCAAAAGGACACCATGCTCGATACCGTCATCGACGAGATCCCGGGCGTTGTCCACAAGAACCCGGTCGATTCGGTTCCCACGGTGTTTTCGAACCTGCTGCAGGGCACGTGCGACGCTGTGACCTACAACACCGAGAATGAGAAGGGCTATATGGCCCAAAACCCGGGTATCGTGCCGATTCAATTTGCCGAGGGCGAGGGCTTTAAGCAGGAGGTCACGGCAAACGTCGGCTGCCGCAAGGGCTCGGACAAACTGCTTAAGCTCATCGACAAGACACTCAAGGGCATTAGCCAAGAGGAGCGCGACCAAATGTGGGACGCGTGCCTCGACCGTCAGCCGGCATAGGGAGGCAGCATGAAAACCATTAATCGCCTGGCCTCCTTTATCAAGGCCGACCACCGTTATGTGTACCTGGGCACGAGCGTTATCGCGGCGCTCGGCTTGGCGTTTAGCCAGCGCAACCCCACGCCGCTGAGCTTCTTGGCCCCCACGGGCGTGTTCCAAGATTGCCTTTGGGCGATTCTTTGGGCCTGGCTCGTCGTGTCGGCGGCGGCGCTGGTCACCAAGCTTATGCACTGGAGCGACTATCGCGTAAAGTCGCCGTTCGCCTCCGAGCGTTTCCGCCGCGGCGCGCGCCTGGGTAGCTATGTTGTGGTCGCCATCGCAGCGATCTTTTTCGTGGACCGCTGCATCATGTCGTTTATCGACCTGGTGCAGGTGAGCATTGTCTCGGATTCCAACCCCAGCGACTTTTTGTCGAGCCTGGTCTACATGACCTACAAGAGCGGGGACTTCTTCATTCGCGGCATCGAGATCACCATCGCGCTTGCCACCTTCGGCACCGTCATTGCCTTTTTCCTGGCGCTGCTTTTTGTGTTCCTGCGTATTCAGACCTTCGACCGCGTGGACAACGACCTGGTGCGCTTCTTTAAGAGTATCGGCCGCGGCTTTGCGACCGTCTACTCCACCATCGTGCGCGGCACGCCCATGATGGTCCAGGGTCTGCTCATCTATTACGCGGGCTTCACCGTTTTGCGCGGCATGGGCTTCGAGACCGCTCAGGCCAACCAGATTTGGAGCACCTTCACCGCCGGCCTCGTCACCATCTCGCTCAACTCCACCGCCTACATGATGGAGGTCCTGCGCGGCGGCATCGAGTCCATCGATCCCGGCCAGGCCGAGGCAGCACGCTCGCTGGGCCTGTCGCAGTGGCAAGCCATGCGCAAAGTCGTGTTCCCCCAGGGCATTAAAAACGCGATTCCGGCGCTCACCAACGAGCTCATCATCAACATCAAGGATTCGTCGGTGCTTTCGGTCATCGGCGTGTTCGACCTCATGTACGCCACCACCACCGTCGCCGGCGTGTACTACCGCCAGATGGAGGTCTACTGCGTGGCGCTCGTGGTTTACCTGATCCTGACGCTCGTGGCGAGCCGCCTGCTCGAGGCCTTTGGCAAAAAGCTCGGCGCCGAGGCTCCGGTCACGCTGCCCAGCTCCAACTAGGCTTAGGACGAGGAGAATCATCATGGCAGATACCGCCATTACCGGCACCGCGGCCGCCGCACAGACCAATGAGCCGCTTATCCGCGTCGAGGGCCTGCGCAAGAGCTTTGGGTCGCTCGAGGTGCTCAAGGGCATCGACCTGTCCGTTAACCCCGGCGAGGTCGTCACCATTATCGGCGCTTCGGGCTCGGGCAAGTCGACCTTCCTGCGCTGCCTCAACCTGCTCGAGACCCCGGACGCGGGCCACATCTGGTTCCACGGCCAGGACCTTACGGCCGAGCGCTGCAATATCAATAAACTCCGCGAGGACATCGGCATGGTGTTCCAGGGCTTTAACCTGTTCAACAACATGGACGTGCTCGACAACTGCACGCTTGCGCCCGTCACGCTCAAAAAGATGAGCAAGGCCGAGGCCGAAAAGGTCGCGATGGAGCATCTGACGAGTGTGGGGCTCGAAAAGTTCGCGCACGCCGCTGTGGGTCGCCTGTCCGGTGGCCAAAAGCAGCGCGTGGCCATCGCGCGCGCCCTATGCATGAATCCGCAGATCATGCTGTTCGACGAGCCGACCTCCGCACTCGACCCCGAGATCGTGGGCGAGGTGCTCGAGGTCATGCGCAAGCTCGCGGCCGACGGCATGACCATGGTCGTCGTCACGCACGAGATGGCCTTTGCCCGCACCGTGTCCGATCGCGTGGTCTTTATGGACAAGGGCGTGGTGCTCGAGGATGCGGCACCGGCCGAGCTCTTCGGCAATCCCAAACACCAGCGCACCCGCGAGTTCCTCTCGCGTTATCTCGAGGACAAATAACCGACCGCAAACGCTTACGTTGCAGGGCCGCTCCGGTGGGGTGGCCCTCGTCATCACAATCGAAAGGATGTCATGGCCGAGGTTTGGCGCTTCTTTGCGCATGAGGATGATTTTGCCGATTTGGACGAAGCTGGCGCGTGCGAGCGCCTGGGCCGCGTGCTGTCGTTTCCGACGATTTCGAGCATGGATGCCCAGACGGTGGACTGGCGGCCCTTCGACGACCTGCGCGCCTATATGCAGCAGGCCTGGCCGCACGTATTTGCGGCGGGCGAGGTCGAGCTTATTGACCATTCGCTGCTGGTGGCGCTTGCCGGCAGCGATCCAGCTCTTAAGCCCGTTATGCTCATGGGCCACATGGATGTGGTCCCCGTGGTGCCGGGTACCGAGGCCGACTGGACGCACGCCCCCTTTAGCGGGTACGTGGACGACACCTACATCTGGGGCCGCGGCGCGATCGACATGAAGGACCAGGTCGCAGGCATTCTCGAGGCCGTCGAGTATGCGCTGGCACACGGTTGGCAGCACGAGCGCACGCTGCTCCTGGCCTTTGGCCAGGACGAGGAGACTACGCAGTACGGCGCAGGCGCCATCGGCCGAGCGCTCGAGGAGCGCGGCGTTGAGCTTGAGTACCTGATTGACGAGGGCGACTATCGTATCGTTGAGGCTGCCGAGTACGGCGCAGGCGAGGGTTGGCTTATGCATGCCGATCTTGCCGAGAAGGGCTATGCCGATATCGTGCTCAGGACGAAGAGCGAGGGCGGGCATTCTTCCAACCCTTACGGTGGCACGTCGCTCGAAGTGCTCAGCCGCGCTATTGCCGCGATTTGCGATATCGAGTGGCCGGCGCGTGTGACCGATCTGCTTGCCGCGCAGCTCGTCGAGCTGGGGCTTTATACCGCAGACGAGATTGCTGCCAGCAAGGATGACATCGTGCGCGACTGCCTTGCCAGCAAAAAGCTGTACCCGCTTGTGACCACCACCTGTGCGCCCACGCAAATCGAGGGCGGCAGTACCGGTGCCAACGTAATGCCGCAAGATATGTGGGTCAATATCAACTTCCGCATGCTCGAGGGTACGAGCGTGGCCGATGTCGTGGCCTGCTGCCGCGAGGCCGTTGCCACCGCTGGGCTCGCCGGCCGAGTCGAGGTCGAGCTGGGCCCCGGCAGCTCCGAGCCCTCGCCGTCCCCGCGCGTGGGCGGTCCGGGGCTCGAGGCCGTCCGCGCCATCGCCGCCCGCTATTTCCGTGATCCCAAGCCGACGGAGGAAAACGGATCGTCTGCGGTGGGCCAAGAGCCGATGAGCATCGTGCCCTCGACCGTGATTGGTGCAACCGATGCCGCCAACTACCAGCGCATTTGCCACGAGTGCATCCGCTTCTCCGCCTTTGTGGTCGACGATGACGAATGCGACCGCGGCGTCCACGGCACCAACGAGCGCATCACCCGTCGCGCCTACCTCCAGGGTGTCCGCTTCCTCATCGCCCTGCTCCATACGCTCTAGAATGTGACAAAGGGACTGAGCCGGCAACTGGCAACCGGTTTCATCGGTAATGAGATAAAAACTGTCATAGAAAAAGACTAAGATATCTTAAGAGACATATGCTGGGGTTGGTATTCCATGAACGACTGCGGGCATGTGCCAGACTGCCTCGGCCCCCGGGGAGCACCCGGGCAGGTCGCCGTGTGACTGGGGAGGAAATTATGCAGGAGCTCAGAGAGACGACGTCTCGACTCGTGAATAATGCTACCGGGGGGGTGTCTAAGCAGGGAACTTCCTGGTGAACACCGGCCGCGCGAGCGGTGGTCCGTCATGTCTTATGGCCGTCGTCGTGGGCTGCGCCCGGTCTCGCCATATGTGATTGTTTTGGCCCTCGCCGTCGCGCTGACGGCGAGTTTCTTCCTGCCGACCCGTGCGGAAGCGGCGTTTTCGGACCACACGGTTACGACGATTTCGCCTTCGGGGACAACAATCAACCTGTTTGATTACTGGGTGAATCCCGATAACCATCTGTCGGTTTCCGGCAACGGCGGCGTCAACGCAAACCACCGGTTCCAGTTTAACGACGGCCAGGGTGGTGAGTCGCTCAACCATTGGACGGGCAACACGAACCCGCAGCCCGGCATTGTCAACAACACGCTTTTAGACGGCTATCCGCAGCTTTCCAAAACCTGGGGCGGCGAGTCCCTCTGCTACCTGTTCGATTCCTCTGCCCAGATCGGCAAGACGTCCCATTTTGGCGTGACGGGCCTCCTCAAGGTTCAGAACGGCTACTACGTCTATGACAGCTCCAAAAACTACGCAGCCTACAACGCTGACAAGAATGCCTTCGACATCTATGACACCTGGGGCATTGACAAAGTGGGCGATTCGTCCCACCAGGGTCAGTTCTTCCCGTTCGACGCGGCAGACAAGGTGCTCAAAGAGGAAAACGGCCGGCTCGTCCAAACCGGCATCAAGGCAGACAACACCGGTGATTCGCGCTACAACGACGGCCGCCCCGTCAACCACCACTTCGGCCTCTCAATGTCCACGCGATTCGTGCAGCCTGCTGGCGGCAAGACGAACGCGGGCGACGACATGGTGTTCGAGTTCGCCGGCGATGATGACGTCTGGGTGTTCATCGACGATGTCCTCGTGGGTGATATCGGCGGT
Source organism: uncultured Collinsella sp. (assembly GCA_902493125.1). Lineage (GTDB taxonomy): Bacteria > Actinomycetota > Coriobacteriia > Coriobacteriales > Coriobacteriaceae > Collinsella. Next base: position 47,771 of record CABUOF010000002.1, read on the forward strand.
ATTCACAACCGCGCGAGTCTGAGCATCAACTTTTGTACGGGCGACATTAAGGTGAACGGTAATAACGACGGCACACTGAAGAACAAGTACCAGAAGGCGAATAAGGACACTTCGGGCTTCAACGGCAACACCTTCGCCGACGGCACCAACCACACCCTCAAGTTCTTCTACCTGGAGCGCGGCGCCACCGACTCCAACATGGAGCTCAAGTTCAACCTCGTGACGGTGCCCGAGTCCGACATCATCAAGTTCGACCAGGACGGCAAGTTCGTACAGGGTGCCGAGTTCAAGCTCTATAAGACCGACAAGGACTTCAAGACCGTGGGCGAGCTCATCGGCTCCGGTACCACGGACGAGGCCGGCCACCTAACGCTCACGAACGACGTGGACAACGGCGTCATCAACTTCGACGATCTCTACAACAAGGATCACGACAACAACAAGTACTACCTCCTGAAGGAGACGCGCGTACCCGAGGGATACCGCTCGAGTCTCGCGGCGACGGGTGGTAGCATGCAGCTCGAGTACGTGCCCGCGAGCGCTGAGAACGGCGCGGGCGGCGTCATCATCAACCGCGGCGGTATGGACGCGGGCAGCGTCGTGTGGAAGACCGGTGCGTTCGCCGCCGCGAAGGAGACCATCACCGCGCCGTCGACCGTGTACAAGGCAAATAATGACCTGACGAAGTCCGACAAGACCGTCAATCTGGACTCCGGCATACTGTTCGCTGTGGTGCTCAAGCGCGACAAAAGCGCAGGCACAGGTATCAAAGATCCGAGCAATTGGTACGCCGTGTCGGGCGACCCATCGACGGGAGCGGGATACACCCTCGCCAAGGAGCCGGGCATGACCGGTGCTATCGAGGCGGCGAAGAAGGACCTGCACGCCTTCACGCTCAACACGAGCGGCCAGTACCAGGTAGAGATTCAAAATCTGCCCGGTGACATCTCCAAGTACTACTACCTGCTGAGCGGTGATGCCCGCAAGGATGCCGAGTACACGGTGGCCATCTACTACACAGCGGCGAGCTCCATCGCCGAGGCGGATATGGACAACACGGTCCACGTGTTCAGCGATGACCTCCCCGACGGCAAGGAGAATTTCCGGCGGCAGTTCGCCACGCGCCTGCTCGTCACGAACATCCAGAATCGCCTGTTCGTGCAGAAGACCGATACCGAGGGTAAGCCCGTTGACGGGGCGAAGTTCGGCCTGTACACGGCCGATCAGGTGACAACAGACGCAAACGGCAAGGTCGTGCTCAAGGGCGAGCAGACCCCCTACGACACCCTGACGACGGGGTCGGTCGGCAACCCGGTCCCGCTCGAAGGTGCGGGCATATTCCCGAATACGAGCAAGGAGCACAAGCCGCTTACGAAACGCACCTACTACCTGAAGGAAATCTCAGCGCCGAGCGGTTTCCTGCTCAACGACACGCTCACCAAAGTGATTGTGGACGATTACGGCGTCCATGCCGATGCCGGTACGCGCGATGACGGCGTTTCGACGTTTGTGGGCCCGGGCGCGCTGATGAAGAGCCTGGGCCAGTTTGGCGCAGAGGGCGACATCGACAACACGCTCACGTGGATCAAGGGTGTGCGGCAGACCTCGAATGGTGTGACCGATACTGACGGTAATCTGTCGTGGAGCAATGTCGATCCCGCCGGTGCCGGCGACACGGTGCACCTCAAGTACGGTGCCAACGGACGTGTCTACCAGTATGGGCCCACCGAGGAGGGCAAACCCTACCGCCTGGAGACCGAGACGGGCTGGATACGTATGGGTATCACCCAGGACGAGCAGCCCAAGGGGACCAAGTCGAAAGGTGCCCGTGCCGATCTGCGCGACATGAACAACCTGAATGCCCTGTTTACGGGCGCCACCTGCGTGCGCGTGGCTAACAAGCGCGAGGCGAGCCTCGAGGTGACGAAGAAGGTTGACGTGCCCGATGGACTGACGGGCAATAAGGATGCGGAGTTCACCTTCAAGTTCACCGTGCCCAAGGGGAAGACGTATAAGGCTGCAGTCTTCGAGAAGGCGGGCGCGGCCGATGAGAAGCAGGTCGGCGATATGTTCGACCTGACGAACGGACGCGAGCAGACCATCACGGCCGGCCAGACGATCCGCGTGTACGGACTTGGCGAGGGCGACGAGTACACGGTGCAGGAGCTGACCGGCGCAGACGAGATGCCCGCGGGCTATAAGCTGACCGGCCGCAAGCAGGGTGACAAGAATCTGACCGGCGTAGGCGATGGTATCATCACCGGTAAGATCGCGAAGCAAAATACCGACGGCACGCTGGCCGAAGACAACAAGCTGGTGTTCACCAACAGCTACAGCGTGAAGTCTTCGGTGACGCTCACCGGCATTCGGGCGCAGAAGGTGCTTCAAGGCCGCAAGTGGACTAAGGCCGACAGCTTCGACATCTATCTGCGCGCTGCCAAGGGCACGCCCATGCCCGGGGGCTACAAGGGCGTATCCGGCGTGCCCGGATACGTCCAGGTGGTCAAGACCGTCAACAATGGTGATGAGTTCGACTTCGGCCAGATTACGTACAAGAAGCCCGGCACGTACACCTATACGGTGGCCGAGCGGACGCCCGACGAGCATGACTCGTCCTGGCTGCCCGGCTTCGGCTACTCGAGCGCCGGGTACACGGTGACGGTGCAGGTGGACGACACGGGCAGGGGTACGCTGTCCGAGCCGGTTGTCACTATGGCTCGCAACGGCGACGATGATGGCGCCCACCACGACCCGGCCGTGCCAGTCGATAACAAGGTCGCGGTGTTCACCAACAAGTTCAGCACCGACACCAAGACAATCTCATTTAACGCGCAGAAGTCGTATACCGACGAGTCGGGCGACAACCCGCTTGCCGCGGGCAAGTTCACCTTCGAGCTGAAGGCGCTGGGCGGCCTGGCCAACAGCGCGGTGGGGGCTGCCCCCATCAAGTTCAATGACCTGAGCTACACGGTCAGTGCGAACGACGCGCCGATGCCCGCCGACGGCGTGACGACCGCGGAGAACGATGGCGGCGGCATTGCGGCTTTCCCGCAGATCACGTTCACCGCTGCCGACCAGAACACCACCTACGTGTACCAGGTGACGGAGCAAGCTGGTTCCGATGCTTCGACAACGGGCGGCATGACGTACGACACCACCGTGTACTACGCGATGGTGCAAAACACGCTCGACGACAAGGGCCAATTGTCCTCCACGGCCACGTATTGGAAGGCCGACGGCACGCAGCTGACGGACACGGGTGGATATATCCCGTTCAAGAACACCTACACGGTGGCCCAGACGATGTTGGCACCGGTTACTGTGCAGAAGACGCTGGCTGGGCGTGCGTGGGAGCAGGATGACAAGTTCGATTTCACGCTGACGCCAGCGGATGACGCCACGATGAAAGCGGTTAAAAACAAGGTCGTTACTCAGAAGAAGGCTGCCGACTCCGATGAGACTGGCGATTTGACGACTAAGGTCGAGATCGCAGGTCCCGGCGACGCGATGCGCACCACCCCGTTCGGCACGGGCGACCTTGTGTTTACCAGGCCGGGCGTGTATACGTTCAAAGTGAACGAGACGAGGCCGACCGACGCGGACAAGACCGGCATCAGCTATGACGACCATACGTCCACAGTGACGTACACAGTGACCGATATCGAGAACGGCACGCATACCGGTAAGCTGACCGCGTCGGTTGCGTACGACAACAAGCAGGCGACGACGGATGCCGACCGGCAGGTGACGGGTGCTGCCGCGTTTACCAACACCTATGCGGCCTCCGGTACCTACGCGGGCATCGATGTGACCAAGACTCTGGTTGGTACCTCGCTGGAGAATGGCAGGTTCCCGTTAACCATCGAGGCGATGACGTATAACGGCACGAAGGCCCCGGAGCCGGTTGATTCCGATAAGTCGTTCACGAACACCGTGGGCAAGGATGACGGTGACGATACGCAGACCGCCACGATGTCCGGTAAGCTGAAGATGAACTTCACGCAGCTGAGCTACAACAAGATGTACGTGTACAAGGTGTCTGAGGTACATGACGCCAACGCTGCTGGATACACGTATGACACCGAGTACCCCGGTGATGCCTTCGTGCTCATCGCGGTGAAGCCGAATCCGGACAACAAAGGCCAGCTCTACACCAAGACGACCATCGTGAAGGGCCCGGACGTGACGGCGCTCGTTGGCGTGGGCGACAACGTTGATGCGCTGACGGCCGAGGCGATTAAGGGCCTTAATACCACGACCAACTACGTGCAGACGGTCTCGAGTCGCGGTGCGAAGCCCGCTACGCCTATCGTCCCGTTCAAGAACGAGTACAAGGTCGAGACGGTTGAGTACGGTGCGAAGGCCGGTCTACAGATTGAGAAGAAATTCACCGGCACCGGTGATGCGAGCAGAACATTCAGCTTTACGGTGACGCCCGAGGACTATCAGGCCGAGGGTCAGGATGGCACGAAGTTCATCCTGACCTCCGCCGACGCCGCGGCGAAGAAGCTCGACATCACGGGCGGGGCGGAGACCTTCAAGATTCCCGAGATGAAGCTCGGGGACACCAAGACCGTGAGCTTGCTGCCGAAGGGCTTGCAGTTCACACACGACGACGTGAGCAATGAATGCCGCGCCAACGTCTACCAATACAGGGTGGAAGAGAACGTGCCGAAGCCCGTCCCCGCCGGCTACACCTACGACAAGACGGTCTATACCGTCAAGATCGCAGTGTCCGACAACGGCGACGGCACACTGAAAGTCGAGACGACGGTTCTGAACAGTGATGGCAAGAGGGTCGATTACCGTAAGTTTGCCCCCGGCGCCTCGCTCGAGGACAACACGGCGACTATTCCGTTCGAGAACAGCTACAAGACGGTCGCCAGCGACGAGCTGACCCCGCAGGTAACGAAGAAGATTTCCGGCACCGAGAGCACGGACAAGAAGTTCTCGTTCACGCTGACTGCCACGTCGGAGACGAAGGATAAGATTGCCGCCGGCGATCTGAAGGCTGACGGCCTGAAGGGCGACACATCCTCGGAGTCCAAGACCACGGAGGGGAAGATCACCAGCAAGGACGGTCAGCCCCTCAGCTTCTCCGGCATGCAATTCAACAAGGCAGGCGACTACACGTTTACGCTCACCGAGGCCCACGGGGAAGATGACGATCCTAATACGACTGGTGTGCAGAACGCCGGTTGGACGATGGACGATTCCACCTACACCGTCACGGTGAAGGTTGAGGACAAGAATGCCAAGCTGACTGTCACAGGCGTGGCGGTGGAAAAGGACGGCGATGACAAGAGCGAGACGCTTGAGGTCAAGAACGGCAAGGTGAACCTCGTCACCTTTACCAACAGCTATGCCGCGAAGGGTTCCGTGACCCTGGCGGCGAAGAAACGCTTTACGGGCGGTGCGCTCGCGGGGAACGACTTCTCGTTCGCTCTGTACAAGGGTGACAAGACGGAAGGCACGCCCATTGAGACCGGCACAAACGACAAAAACGGCAACATTACCTTCCAGCCCATCAACTACACCGAGTCCGGTGACTACGAGTACACCATCAAGGAAGTTACCGGTAACGACCAGACCATCGTCTACGACGGTCAGAAAGTGAAGGTCAAGGTCAGCGTCACCGATAACAAGAACGGCACGCTGGACGCAACCGCTACCTACGACGGCGATGAGGCTGTGCCGACCTTCACCAACGCGAAGCCGACGGCCGATGCAACCATCGAGGCAAAGAAGACCCTCACGGGCAAGGACCTGACGGAAGGCGCGTTCAACTTCGGCCTGTACCAAGGCGACGCGTCCACGGGTAATCCCGTCCAGCTCGCCCAGAACGACAAGGATGGCAAGATCAATTTTGCTCTCACCGGTCTGACCATCGGCGAGTACGACTACATACTCAAGGAGGAGAACGTCGGTGCCGATCCGACTATCACCTACGACACCAAGGCGGTGAAGGTTCACGTCTCGGTGAAGGCGGAGGGTGGCAAGGCGAAGGCGACCGTCACTTACGACGGCAAGAACGATGCCCCGACCTTCGAGAACACGTATCAGCCCGCCGAGACCTCGGTGGCGCTCGCGGCGAAGAAGACCTATGTGAAGTCCGACAGCACGCCGGCTGCACTCAAGGGCGGCGAGTTCACCTTCAACCTGTACAAGGGCGATTTGACGGCTGAGCAGCTGAAGGGCAAGCAACCCATCCGGACCGCTGAGAACGGCGAGGACGGCACCGTTACCTTCCCGGCCATCGACTACACCAAGGCCGGCGAGCACAAATACACCGTCGCGGAGCAGAAGGGCGACCTGTCCCACGTGACCTACGACGCTACGGTGCACCATGCCGTGGTGACGGTCGTGGACAACGCCGGCAAGCTGGAGGCGAGCGTCACCTACGACGACGGCAAGACGGATGCCCCCACCTTCAAGAACACCTATACCGCAAAGGGCTCCGCGGAGCTGACGGCGACCAAGGTCGTTGCGGTCGCGCCGGGCTTCACGCACGACACCAAGCTGAAGGGCGGCGAGTACACCTTCGACCTGAAGGATGCCGCCGGCAACGTGCTCGACACTGCGACGAACAAGGCCGATGGCACGGTGAAGTTCACGCGCGACTTCGAGCTCTCCGACCTGGACGGCGCCGCGAGCAAGGACTTTACCTACACCATCGCGGAGAAGCCGGGCACGGAGCCGGGCATGCTCTACGACACCCATGCGCTCATCTACAAGGTGACGGTCGCGGACGATGGCACCGGCACGCTGAGGGCCACACCGCAGGTAACGAGTGGAGACAACTCGCAGACCTTCATGAACACGTACCACCCGAAGGAGACCTCGGTAACGCTCAAGGCGACGAAGCGCTTCACGGGCGGCGACCTCGCAGGGGGCGACTTCACGTTCCAGCTGCTCGACAAGGACGGCAGCGTGGTCCAGACCGTCCAGAATGACAAGGGCGGCAAGGTCACCTTCCAGGCAATCGGCTACGACACGCCGGGCGATCACGACTACACCATCAAGGAGGAGAAAGCCGGCCAGACCGTTGACGGCGTGGTCTACGACGCCAAGGAAGTCAAGGTCCACGTCAAGGTCACCGATGAGAAGGGCGAGCTAAAGGCGGTCGCCACCTACGGCGGCGATAAGGCCGTGCCGACCTTCACCAACGCGAAGCCGACGACGGACGTTGCCGTCGAGGCCACGAAGACCCTCGCGGGCAAGGCACTGACGGACGGCGCGTTCGCCTTCGGCCTGTACGACCAGGCCGGCAACGAGGTCGCCAAGGGCACCAACGACCGGGGCGGCAAGGTCAAGCTGGCCGTCAAGAACCTGAACCTGGGCGAGTACGACTACACGCTCAAGGAGGAGAAAGCCGGCCAGACCGTTGACGGCGTGCTCTACGACGCCAAGGAAGTCAAGGTCCACGTCAAGGTAGAGCAGGACCAGGGCGACAACAACAAGGCGAAGGCGACCGTCACCTATGACGGTGTCGCTACGGCTCCCACCTTCAACAACACCTACGACGCAAAGGGTTCCGTAACCCT
>CABUOF010000003.1 GCA_902493125.1 uncultured Collinsella sp.
CCCGCCCGCGCGTGATCATCCCCGTGTTCCCCGGCAACAACTGCGAGTACGACAGCGCCCGCGCCTTCCGTGCCGCCGGTGCCGAGGCCGACACCTTCGTGATCAATAACCTCACGCCCGAGGCCGTCTCCGAGAGCACCCACGAGCTTGCCCGCCGCATCCGTGCAAGCCAGATCGTCATGATCCCCGGCGGCTTCTCGGGCGGTGACGAGCCCGATGGCTCCGCCAAGTTCATCACGGCGTTCTTCCGCGCTCCCGAAGTCACCGAGTCAGTCCGCGACCTGCTCAAGGCCCGCGACGGCCTGATGTTGGGCATCTGCAACGGCTTCCAGGCCCTGGTCAAGCTCGGCCTGGTGCCCTACGGCGACATCGTCGACGCTACGCCGGATGCACCCACGCTGACCTTTAACACCATCGGCCGTCACCAGAGCCGTCTAGTGCGCACTCGCATCTCGTCCAATCTGTCCCCGTGGCTGTCGCAGTGCAGTCTGGACGACCCCTACACCGTCGCCATCAGCCACGGCGAGGGCCGTTTTGTCGCCAACGACGAGGTGCTCACCCAGCTTATCGCCAACGGCCAGGTCGCCACGCAGTACGTAGGCGAGGACGGCAAGCCGAGTATGGATCTTTCCGTCAACCCCAACGGCTCCGCACTCGCCATCGAGGGCATCACGAGCCCCGACGGCCGCGTCCTGGGCAAGATGGGTCATGCCGAGCGCCGTGGCGACAACCTGTACCGCAACGTGCCCGAGCATGTCCCCGGCGATAAGTTCATGCCAGTCTTTGAGAGCGGCGTAGCCTACTTCGCTTAAAGCTTTCCCATCGGGTACAATCCCCTCGGGTAACAACACCCGCCACCGGCTCGCCCGGTGGCGGGTTCTTTTTTGTTTCGCGCATACAGGAAGGACATTATGGAAAGCCGCAAGCCGTATCTCGCCACCCTGCCCGGACTCATCCTGGGCTGTCTTGTTTGCTGTGCACTCTGGGGATCGGCCTTTCCCTGCATCAAGATCGGCTACGCACTCTTTGGCATCCCAGCGCACGATAGCGCTTCGCAGCTGCTCTTTGCAGGTTTACGCTTTACGCTTGCCGGCGCCCTGGTTATCGTTGGGATGAGCGCGGCCCAACGCCGTCCGCTCGTTCCGCAAGCGCGCGACATCAAGCCCATCTTTGTCTTGTCGCTCTTCCAGACTATCGGGCAGTACTTCTTTTTCTATCTGGGCCTCTCGCGCGCCAGCGCCATGTCGAGCTCCATCATCGAGGCCAGCGCCAACTTCCTCGCAATCCTCTTTGCCGCCCTGGCATTTCACACCGAGAAGCTCAATACGGCCAAGGTGCTTGGCTGTGCGCTGGGCTTTGCCGGCGTCGCGCTCGTCAACCTTTCGGGCGCGGACGGCACCTTTGGCTTTACGCTCGACGGCGAGGGCTTTATCTTGGCTTCCACTGTTGCAGGCTCCCTATCGACCTGTCTCATTGGCACCTTTTCGCGCGAGCATGACGGCGTCTTGCTCGCCGGCTGGCAGTTCTTGGTCGGTGGCCTGGTCCTTACCGCCATCGGATTTCTGATGGGCGGCGCGCTCTCCCCCACGGCGATTGCCCCCGCCATCGCGCTCATCATTTATATGGCACTCATTTCCGCCGTCGCGTACTCGCTATGGTCGCGTCTGCTTGCCGTCAACCCCGTCAGCCGCATCTCGGTCTTTGGGTTTATGAACCCCGTCTTTGGTGTGCTGCTGAGCGCGCTGCTGCTCGGCGAGGGCACCGGGACGAGCCCCGTTACCGTCATCGTTGCCCTGCTGTTGGTCTGCGGCGGCATCATCATCGTCAACAAACCCAAAAAAGCCTAGCGAACTCACCTTTTTAGAGAGGGTGTCGTACACTTTAGCTTAATGGAGTACATCGGTGAGCTGAGGGCCACCACGCACGCAAGCGTGCGCCCCTTTTTCTAGCGTATCTGGATGCCGGCTTTCTTTTTCTCGGCCTTGACGCGGTAGAGCTCCGCGTCGGCAGCGCGAAGCAAGTCTTGCCAGGTATCGACGCCATCACCAACCCGTGCGTAGCCGATGGACATCCGCAACAGATACGGGACCTCGGCGCGCGCGAGCTCGTCGCTAATCGCCGAACACAGATCTATGATGTCCTGTTCCGCCGCTGCCTTCTGGAGCACCACGAACTCATCGCCGCCATAACGTGCGATAAAGCCGCCAGACGCCGAACAGACCTCTTTGAGCGTAGCGGATATGACCTGGAGGGCATGGTCGCCCTCCACATGTCCATAGCGATCGTTAATCTGCTTAAAGCTGTCGGCGTCCATCATAAGCAGATATACATCTTCGGCCTGATCCACATTTGAAAAGAGCGACAGCATATAGGTCTCAAAACGGTTGCGATTGTTAAGGCCAGTCAACGGGTCGGTCGAGATCAGTTGCTCCTGACAAACAATGTAGAGCTGCAACATACTTAACATGATGCCGACACTAAGGCAGGGACCCGAATAAAAGATCTGAAAGACACCGGCCACCAAGGCCGGAATGGCGAAAAATGCCAAGGTTTGATAGATGGCCTTCTTTTGTAGGCTCTCGACCTTGCAAGATTGTATAAACGCATGCAGGGACGTATATATAACGTAGCAGTAGCTGACGATGGGCTGGATCATATAGACAAAACCGCGACGATACGCGCCCTGCGCATCGATATAGAACAGGGCATGCGTCCAGTAGCTAGTAAACGCCAGTACGACTACCAGCACCGCAGGCAGCGTTACAAACGCCATCCTATAGCGCGCGGTCAAAAGGCGAGAACCCTGCACCGTCTCGGAATAGATAAACCAAATGAGGCACGCGGCGGCAAAGAGCGAAAACGAAACCGCGTTGGAAATCCAGTTGGCAGCAATGCCCAGCGTGCCGCCCACACCGTCCGAAAGCGTCCAGATTATATCGAATAGCATGTACGCGGCAGAGGTGTAACCGAGCGTACTAAACAATAACTGCTGGGTACTCGAGAACAAGGAGTGGCGACTTCGCGCGGCAAGCCCGATAAGAACAATCATGCATAGCAGGAATATCTCAATCTTGAGTGCCTTAACCACTAGACGCCATCCCTTCAATATCCAAGTGGTCAGAATCGCCCGATTCGTGTCTGGGCAATAAACACCCCTACTCCGCAGGGGTAAGGGGAATAATAGCAGAGCGCCCGAACGTCACTGCAAGACAGCTTTCGTTCGGGCGCTCAAACGGCGCGAATTGCACGCCGGCTTGATTGACTCGCGTCGACGATTACTCGCCGTCGATGTCGGTCGCGACGGCCTCCTCGATGGCCTCGACGCCGGCAGGCGACAGATCCTCTTTGCCGTGGCAGAACTTCTTATCGACCCAGCCGGTCAGAATCGGAGCCATGATTGCCGTGATGATGACGGCAGTGGCGATCTGCGCATACGCAGTGGGCGCAAGCTCGGCATAGCGCGGGGCGACCTCGGCGAGGGCGACCGGCGTGGTCATAGCCGTGCCGGCGATAGTGGAGCAGGCAACGGCCGCCTTGCCGTTACCACCGCACAGGCGCTCGAACGCAAAGGTAATGGGACCGACGATAAAGAGCGTGATGAGGCCCAGCAGGATGCCCGAAATACCGCCGGTGATAAAGCTCGAAAGGCTCATGGACGCACCGAGCTGAAAGCCGATAACGGCGATCGCGGGATTGGCGCCGGGGACCAGCAGATTCTTGATAAACGGGAACAAGTTGCCCAGGACCATGCCGATAACAAGCGGCAGGATGGATCCGATGATGGTGCCGACGGGGATGTTGGCGAGACCCGAGACACCGAGGATGATCATCGTGACGGCGGGGCCGGCCGTAAAGAACAGGATACCGACGGCGCCCTGCTCGGACTCATCGCCGAACTCGCCCATGATGCCCGTATAGAGCGCCATGTTGCAAAACGTGATGCCGCCGATGATAGACACGGAGCTCAGGCCCAGGAAGTTGTCGTTAAAGAAATATGCCACACCCAAGCCAAGGGCCGCCGCAACAACAAGCTTGGGGATCAGTACGACGATGCCGGTCTTGATAGCGCCCGGCGTGGACTTAAAGCTGATGCCGGCACCCACAAAAAGCAGGATCGCGGCGACGATGGTATTGGAGCCACCGCGGCAGGCAGCCGTAAAGAAGCCGCCAATCTCAAAGACCTGCGGGCAGAAGGTGTTGAGCAAAAGGCCAACGATCATGGGATAGATCATGATGTCGCCCGGGATACGCGGTACCTTGAATTTCTTTTGCACGTTGGCGGTCGCTTCCTGTGCCATGAAACCCCCATTTCCGCTGACGCGGAACAAAAGCCCACGTCACACTTTGCTACAGTAAAGTTTGACCATGGTACCAGAAGAAATAGACCAGCTCGGTGAAAAATTCGACAAGTTGGGATGGAACGAGATTCGGCGCCCGCGACGCCACCCCTATATAAGGCTCAAGACGATATAGAGTACGATGCCCGAGACGCAGCACCACAGCATCGATTTTGTCTTGACCGCCACGACCACGACGCCGGCGGCCGCAATCCAGGGAACCAAGGCAGGCCAGAGTCCCGCGTCGAACGCGCCGGGGCTCACCAAGTCGTTGGCGACCAGCGCGGCAAAGGCAGCGGGCGGGATATAGCCCAGGGCCTCGGTAATACGGGGCGACAGGGTCCGCCCGCGCAAGGCGAACGCCGGCGCGATGCGAAAGAACGCGATAGCGGCCCACGACGACAGCCACAGAACCAAGAACTCGTTAACGGGCATCGCGGGCACCTCTTCCGTCAAATACAGCATCGCACGCCAACGCAATGGCAATGCCGGCCACGACGCTTGCCGGCACGGCAATATTCGTGAGGCCCAAGAACTTGCATACGGCGACGGACACCGCGCCCGAAACCGCCGCGACAACGTTGCCGCGCGACAGCCGCTGCGAAAAGAGCAGGCAGATAAAGAGTGAGGTGCAGACAAAGGCTGCAATGGCGGTGGGAACATCGACAACGGCGCCGACGATGGCGCCCGTCGTACACGAAACGCCCCATGTTGCGATAAGGATCACGTTGAGCACGAAGGACTCACGCGGGCCCCAATCCTCCCCTTCAACCAACTTGGCAAGCGAGATGCCGTATGCCTCCTCGGTAAGTGTCGCGGCAACAGCCAGCGTCTGACGCTTCGAGGCACCCCTCAGATGCGGTGCGATCGACGCCGAGTAAAGCGCAAAGCGCGAGGAGATTGCGGCGACGCTCGCGACGATCGATGCTGCAGGCACACCCGCCAGCCACAGGTTGCAGATCATAAACTGCCCGCTGCCCGTCACAAACGTGCTGCTCAGGGCAAAGACCATCCAGGGCTCCATTCCCGTCTGCCCCATGATCATTCCGCACGGCGCGCCTATTGCAACATAGGTAAGCATCACCGGCCAGACGGTTCTAACGATTTTGAGCACCATACGCTTCTCATCCTGACAAGGTCTCCGAGCCGCATGTAGCGATACGGCAGAATCATCATCCGACAGCAACCGAGTTCACCTACAATTGCCACCGGATCGAAAGACACAACTTTTTAGGAAGTCATTATGACAGCTATCGATCGAGACCGGGCGCGCGCGGCCTTCAAAAGCTACACCGATGCCTACGACGCCACCAACCCACGCATCGCGCTCAAAATCGAGCATACGTACCACGTGGCCGAGGCATGCGATGCCGTAGCGCGCGAGCAGGGCTGGTCGTCAGAAGATATTGACCTGGCATGGCTTTGCGGCCTGCTACACGATATGGGCCGCTTTGAGCAGCTGCGACGCTGGGACACCTTTAAGGACGCCGAGAGCATGAGCCATGCGGCGCTGGGCATCGAGGTCCTCTTTGGCGAAAATCCCGCCGATGCACCCGCTGTAACGAGCATCCGCGACTTTATCGATGACCCGGCAGAAGATGAACTCATCCGAGCGAGCATTGCCTATCACAGCGATTTCCGTCTACCCGCGCAGCTCGACGAGCGCACGCAGAGCTTCTGCGATATCGTGCGCGATGGCGACAAGATCGACATTATGCGTACCATCGCCGACAGCACCGTCGACACCATCCTCAAGGTGGACGAGAAGACGTTTCTCGGCAGCCGTTTCTCGTCGCCGACACTTGCCGCCTTTGACGAGCACCGCTGCGTCGCGCGCGACGAGCGCAACGAGCCCGCCGACTTCTTGGTGGGACTCATCTGCTTTATGTTTGAGCTCGTCTATCCAGCGAGCCGCGCGCTGGCGCGCGAGCAGGGCGATATCTACCGCCTGCTCGACGCACCCTTTGGCATTACGCGCCCCTTTACCAATCCCGCCACGCAAGCGACCTGGGAGCGCCTAAAGGACGAGATGCGCGACTGGCTGGCGCGTGCCTAGCGCTCAAGCTGGGCCAGCAGCTCTTCGACGACCTCGGCGGCGTCCCCAACAACCTTGTACTGGGCAGCACCAAAAATGGGGGCATCCGGGTCCTCGTTGATGGCGATGATGCACTCCGCCCCACCGATGCCGGCAAGATGTTGGATGGCGCCCGAAACACCGATACTCACGAGAAGCCTGGGCGAAACCGATACGCCCGTCTGGCCAATCTGGTGGCGATACTCCAGCCAACCCGCCTCCACGACGGGACGCGTGCAACCAAGCTCGGCACCCAGGGCATCGGCGAGCCTTCGCATCAGCGGCAGGTTTTTCTTGGAACCAATGCCACGACCCACCACGACAAGGCGCTCGGCATCGGCAATCGAAGCCTGCTGCCCCCACTCCTCGGCGGGAATCGAGATCTCGACACGGGCCTTAACGTCTTCCGCAAGCATCACCTGGGTGATCGCGCCGGAACGGCCGTAGTCGAAGTCGGGCGCCTTAAAGATGCCGGGACGAACCGTTGCCATCTGCGGACGGTGGTTGGGGCAAATGATGGTGGCCATCAAGTTGCCGCCAAACGCCGGGCGCGTCTGCTGCAGTAGATCCGACTCCGCATCCATCGAAAGCACGGTGCAGTCGGCCGTAAGACCCGTCTGCAAACGCACGGCAACGCCGGGTGCCAGTTCGCGACCAAAAGCGGTCGCACCATATAGGATGGCCTCGGGTTTGCGTTCGGCTACCAAATCGCAGATCAAGCGGGCGTAGACCTCCGCATCGTTTTGGCGCAGGCGCTCGTCGCGACAGGCCAGGACTTCGTCGGCGCCCGCGTAAACCAGATGCTCCAGGTCCCCAAGCGAGCCCTCGGGGCTCATGCCGACCAGTGCCACCAGACGGCAGCCGCGAGCATCGGCAAGCTCGCGCCCCTTGCCCATGAGCTCGTAGGCCACGGGAGCCACGGCATCGTGCTCGTCAGTCTGCACGAAGACCCAAATGTCTCGATATGCATCAAGGTCCACCGTACCAGCGGCCTCGTCACGCTCGATCGAGATAGCGTTGACGGGGCAGGCGTCGACGCACCCACCGCATAGGATGCAGCCGTCGGTTACGCGGGCGCATCGGCTGGGTCGCTCGCCTTCCACTACGATGCCGCCCGAGGCACAGGCGCGAACGCAGCGACCGCAGCCGATACAGGCTTCGCTATCGATAATCAGTCCGCTCATCTATGCCATCCCCTCGATAATCTTGGCAAGCTTTGCCGCCTGCTCGGACGCCGTCCCCTCAACGGTCTCGCACGTTTGGTCACGGTCGGGCACAAACGAGCGCACGACCTGTGTCGGCGACCCGGCAAGGCCGCAACGCGCGGGGTCGGCGTTCACGTCGGCGGCACTGACCACGCGCACGTCCGCCTCCTCTGCCGCGCGAATACCGGCAATACTCGGCATACGCAACTGGCCAATCTCCTTGGCAGTCGTCATCGCGCACGGCATCTCAAGGTACACCGTCTCCTCGCCGGCATCGCATCCGTGAACGAGCGCCAGCGAGCCACAGGTCGTAAAGCCCGCGCTCTGCACGCAACTCACGTCGGTCACGCAGGGAATCTCAAAGGCACCGGCAAGCTCGGGACCAATCTGGGCCGTATCGCCATCCACCGCCATCTTGCCGCAGATGAGCAGGTCGAAGTCCTCGTCGAGCGCCTCGATGCCGCATTTGAGAGCATAGGTGGTCGCCAGGGTA
The DNA here is from genome assembly GCA_902493125.1 of uncultured Collinsella sp. GTDB lineage: Bacteria > Actinomycetota > Coriobacteriia > Coriobacteriales > Coriobacteriaceae > Collinsella. The sequence goes on from CABUOF010000003.1 coordinate 8,110, forward strand.
TCGGCACCTGCAAAGGCGCGATCGGTCAGCAGCAGCGCGTCGTCGGCGCCTCGAGCGATGCAGTCGCGCAGCAGCGATTCGGTCGCGGGGATGCCCATCGACACCACCGTCACGCGCACGTCCATGCCAAAGCCGATAAAGTCGTCCTTCAGCGCCAGCGCGCATTCTAGGGCACTTGCATCGAAGGGATTAATGACCGCCTGCTTGCCATCGCGCACGATGGTATTGGTCTTGGGGTCCATCTTGACCTCGGTGCTGCCCGGCACCGCCTTGACGCACACCACCATATGGAAATCGCTCATCTTCACGCGCCCCCTTTCTGGACGAGCTCATTCAAGAGCTTCTCCGAAAACAGGTTACCGCGACCCAGCTGCCCGTCGGGATCGAGCTGGAGCTTGAGCCGCGCCGACTCGACCATGGCCTCGTGACCGTACATCGTCTCCAAGAAGCCCGCTTTGATCTTGCCGACGCCGTGCTCGGCAGAGACGGCGCCGCCCATGGCCGTGACCTCGGAAGCCCACTGGGCAAAGAGTTCTCCGCCACGGCGGTAATCCTGCGCATCGCGCGGCAGAATGTTCACATGCAGATGGTTGTTGCCAATGTGTCCCCAGGCAGCAGACTCAAGTCCGCTTTCCGCCAGTGTGCGGCGATAGAGGGCGACGACATCGGCCAAGCGTGCATTGGGCACCGACATGTCCGAGCCCAGCTTGGTGATGGTAGGATCCATGCGGCGACGCTCGTCGATAAGCATGTTGACGCTCTCGGGCACCGCGTGGCGGAAGAACCGCTGGCACTCGCGATCGACCTCGGTGCGCGCGACCCATGTCGCATCGTCGCTGCCGCCCGCAAGCTCCAGTACCCACCCCAAGTGATACAGCTCCTCAGTCGCCTGAACTTCGTCATCGCAGTCGAGCTCCACGTAGACACAGACCTTAGCCTCTTTGTCGAGCGACGGCAGCGAGGCGAACGCGGTCGACTGCTCACGCTGACGACGCAGGATATCCAGGGCGCCCGCATCGAAATATTCGATGGCAGCCGCGTGGGACAGGACGGGACGCACAGAATCGGTGAAGGACACGGCCTTGTCTTCGCTGTCAAAGAAGCAGCTCACGCCCCAAACGACCGCAGGCGCCGCCTGCAGGACAATCTCGAGCTCGGTGATGACGCCGATTGTGCCACACGCACCGATAAACAGATCGATGGCATCCATATCGTCAGCAACGAAATAGCCCGAAGCATTTTTGGTCTTGGGCATGGTGTAGTCGGGAAGGTCGAGCTCGAGAGCACGGCCCGCTGCCGTCACAAGCGACAGGTGGCGGCCCTGGGCAAAAGCCTCGCCGCGCTGAAGCTCAAGCAAATCGCCATCAGCCAGCGCGACGTGGAGTCCCGTGATATGTGGGCGCATGGGGCCGTAGGCGTAGCTGCGGGCACCGGAGGCGTTACATGCCGCCATGCCGCCCAGACAGGCAGATGCCTCGGTGGGATCGGTGGGAAAAAACTGCTCGGGGGCCTCTTGAAACTCATCGTAGGCCTTAAGCGATGCCTGGTCCCAGCCAGCGGTCGGCAGCACTTTCTTGCTCAGCTGCTTGCGCAGCTCCGAGAGCACAACGCCCGGCTCCACGCGCAGCAAAAATTGGCCTTGTTCATCGCGGCGAAGGCCCAAGTAGCGATTCATACGGGAAGTATTGAGGATATGCCCGCCGTGGGGCACGGCACCGGCGGCAAGGCCGGTTCGGGCGCCCTGAACCGTTACCGGGACACGCTCGGCATGGAGCTTTTTCAAAATGGCGCGGACCTCGTCCTCCGTTGTCGGAAACGAGATGCTCGAGGCCTCGCCCGATGTGCGAGACTCATCGCGACCATACTCTTCGAACTCGTCGGTGAAGGGTTTAATGGTTGCAGACACGCGAACCCCCCCTTTAGCTAACTACAGTGTTTGCAGGGAGATGTTACCGCATCGTTTCGTCGACGTGTTCGAGACCGTCTCCATAATTGGCGTTTTTTACGTTCGTGTAATTCGGTGAGCGGCTGGATTTCCTCGACAGACGATGCTTTTGACACATATCTCCCTGCCGTCGCCGATCGCTCGATTGTCGCTCGAAAAAAGTTGAAGTATTTTTTGCCGCCTTTTATCTGCGAAGACGCCAATCCGTCAAGCATTTGGTCAGAAATTGGTCAAGTAGCGGCTGATACGGTCGGCGTCGACAGCCAAAACCAATAGAAGTTTTGGCCCAGAAGCAGGGAGGTTCCCATGGCATATTACTGGCCCCAGTACGGCATCGCCATCGAAGTCGACGACGATCCCCATCTCCTGCCTTTCGACGAAGAGGCATTCCCCGATACGACGGTCTACCACGTTACCACCGATGTGATCTGCGACCCCGAGTCGTTCTCGGCGCTCGCCCACCACATCGCGCATATCCACGACATCGAGCTCCCTCCCGACTTCGAAGAACTCGTCTACTCGCGCCGCCTGATGCTTCACATGCTCTTTGGAGCGGACCCGTCCACCTTTGCGCGCGTCTATACCGCCAAGGATGCCGCGTGAGCGCGAGGAAGCCGCCCCACTTTGCAGGCCTGGGGCATCGCAAGAAGCTCATCGTTGCCTGCCTGGCCATCGTCTGCGCCCTTGTCGCCGTAGGACTATACACTTGGCAGTCGCGGCCCGTACCCGAGGCGGGCGCTTCGGTTACGACGGCCGAGGGCAAAACGCGCCAGGAAATCCAGGATGAGCTCGACGCCATCGTCCGCGACAACATGATGACGATTTCGGTCGCGCCGGTCGCTCAGCTGCAGGAGGACGGCAAGCTGCGCGTCAACGTGCAAAACGTCCAAGACAATAAATTTCCCCAGCGATTCCGCGTCATCCAAAACGACGAGACCATGTACGAATCCGGTGTGGTCGAGACCGGCAAGACAATCGAGACGTGCCCCGCCGGCGGCATCAAAGAAGGCGAGGCGTACATCGAGATCCAGGCACTCGATGCCAAGACCCTCGACAGCCACGGCAATCCGACACGTGTCAAGGTACGGGTTGAGCAAGCCGAGAACTAGCTTTCCGGCCGACGCAGCACCGCACGCAATTCACCAGCATTCGTCCAATCATCGCGGGGACGGCCCGCGGCGAATAGAAAGGAACGACCATGGACATCACCAGGAACATGAACGGAGTCAGAGCGCTCGTCGTGGGCACAGGGCTCGCGCTCGCGCTCGCAATGGGCGCCGCCCCGACGCCAGCTATGGCAGCCGGGCGCGTTGGAACCACGAAGGTAATGGTCAGGACCGAGATCGACAACGTTGAGTTCAAAGTTCCGACGGTTATTCCCTTCGTCGCCAAGGCCGACGGCACGCTTCAGGGCCCCTCAGAAGACGCGACCACCATCGACAATCATTCGGCCTACGGCATCCATGTCACCAACATGAAGATCGACGCCATGAACACCTGGACCATTGCCGCCGACGCCAAGGCCGGAACCGCGCAGAACTCCATCGACTTTAAGGTCGGCCCCGACGGCGCGCTCCAGAACGCCAGCGCCGCCGCGCAAGGGACGGGCCTCGATCTTTCCAAGAATGCAGCCTTCGACATGGGCTACCAGGGCATTGCCGGCGGCACGGACAAAATCAAGCTCAAGACAAGCGGAAACGTCGCCCGCGTCACGCGCGACATCTTCCGCGTAACCGGCGAAGACGATCAGGTTGCGACGATCACCTGGACGGTCGAGCCCGGTGCGCACACGGCATAAGGCCGTCGCCCTGGCCGCCGCCGTCAGCATCCTAGCGTTTGGGCCAGCCATGGCCTTTGCCCAGCAAGAACAGGCGCAGGCCGCCACGCAAGTGACGGTCGACCTCTCGGAGCTCGACCGCGGCGACCGCGAGGAACCGTTGGCGCAGACAGGCGACAGACGATGGCTCTTGGCAGCAGGCGCCACAGCAGCAGGCGCGGGAACCGCCGGCCTCGGTCTGCACATCAAACGCAGCCAGAAACAAAACACGGACAGGCCGCACTAAATTAGCTAAGGAGACCCCATGGCATCGAAGAACCTTTTGCCCGTCGTCGCACTCTGCGGCGCGCTCGCAACCGGAACGCCTGTCGCCGCTTGGGCGACTCCCGTCATGGCAGACTCCTTACCAGTAGCCCTAAGTTCCGCACCAAATCCGTCGAGCGCCATTGCGTGCGAGCGTTTTTCGATCGCACAGGCCGCGATCTCAACCTCGGGATGCCTTCGTCGTAATACGGACGGCTCGATAGTCGTGGATATCAAGCGTTCGAACAAGGCAAACGGCTCCCAGGCGGGGTGTGCCGTCTGCACGTGGCGCTCGGTTGTGCTCGATGCGGATGGCGATCCATGCAATTTAGAGCTGCGCATCGACATCGCTTCGGTCGATGACTCGGCGAACGGAGCGAAGGTCGCCTTCGACGGTACGTTTTTTGAGAAAGGAGGCGGTATATGTCTGGGCTGCGCCGCCGCGAATGCAGACGACACGCAGCCCACCCTCTCATTCACGGCATCGTTGCGGCTGACCAAAGCCGGTACCGATGCCATCGCGGCGGGAGAAGCGTCCCTGCTGTTCTACACCGTCAGCGCCAAAGACACAGACGCTCATTTCGAGAAGCCAGCCGGATCACTCAGCCTTACACGAGGGTTAGAGGCAGGCCCTATTGAAATCGATGCCCACGCGCAAAGCAGGCAACGCATTCTTGCCGACCCGGCGCTTCTCGAAATGGAATGGAACGGATCCGGAGCCATCGGAATTCTCCCCTCCGCGTTTGACGCCAAGACGCTCCCCTCAAACGACGAACCCATTAACGCAACCATACAAGAAGAGGGCGCGGACAAAGAAGCAGATGCGGGCGACACGCCGCCGCCGACAAACAGCGTCCCAGCTTCTTTCGAAGCACCGAATGAGCCCGCTACCGATCCAAACGATACCGAGCTCGCGGACAGTCTGGGGCTTGCTGATCCTCAAGAGATAGATGAAGGTAACTGCTGCGTGCTTGCCGCGCTCGACCACACAGAGGTCATCGACGCTGCGAACATCGAAGTTGCCGCCGCCAATCAGCCCGTCCGCAAGTCGGCCATCATCGCATTTCCTGAATCCATCGAAGTCGTCTTTTCGCCATCGGGCGAGGTCGTGGCCCCAACACTGCTCACCTTGTTGGGCGCCAAGAATACTCGAAACGAAATTAAAAAGGTCACAGTTGTTGACCCTGCAACCACCGCCAAGCTGCGTCTATACGCCGTTGCTCCAGACGGAGGCAAGACCTTGGAATTCGATGGTGACACACTCCTAGCCTGGCGACGTCTGGACATTATGCAAGACGTCTCATACCAGATCGAGCTCGAAGGGTTTGATCGTGCCCGCGATGCCAATATCATTGCCGCGGCTATTGAATCCCCACAGCGGCTTATGACACTGCGCTTTGAATACTATCCCTATGTCCCGACAACCACGTGAGGCTTAAATGCTGCGCATCATTCCTAACACCACTTATATAACGTATTAGATGAGTCGCGATGTGCCTCGCATTTCGTTCTGTTACGATTGCCACGTTGGCATCAATACAGGAGGGCTCATGCCGGGCTTGGGAACAATCATCAACGTTGTGCTTTTAGTTGCGGGCGGTCTTTTGGGATTAGCGGGCGGCCGCTTCATTACACCGCGCATCCAAGACACGCTCATGAAAGCATCGGGGCTGTGCGTCCTGTTTATCGGCCTTGGCGGCACCATGCAAAAGATGCTCATCATCGATGGGAAGGCGCTAGCGACCACCGGCACCACCATGCTCATCGTCTCATTTGCGCTCGGTTCGCTCATCGGCGAGGCCGTCAACTTGGAAGCCGCCATCGAGAACCTTGGCGAATGGCTCAAGCGCAAGACCGGCAGTGAGGGCGATAACGAGTTCACCAACGCTTTTGTCTCGACTTCACTCACCGTGTGTATCGGCGCCATGGCAATTGTGGGATCGATCCAGGACGGCCTGCTCGGCGACTGGTCAACGCTTGCCCTCAAGGGCGCACTGGACTGCATCATCGTCTGCACCATGACGGCGTCGCTCGGCCGCGGCTGCATTTTCTCCGCCCTGCCCGTCGCCGTGTTCCAGGGGACGATCACGCTGTTTGCCGGCGCACTCTCCCCCATCATGACCACGGTAGCCCTCGACAGCCTTTCGCTCGTAGGCTCCATGCTCATCTTCTGCGTCGGCGTCAACCTCATCCGTCCTCAGACCTTCCGCACGGCCAATATGCTCCCCTCCGTTGTCATCGCCGTCATCTACGCCCTCCTGTTCTAAATCTATCTACGCAGCGGTATCTCGAACATCTGTTTGATGCTGTGCTATGATATGAGGTCACCGTAGCTGCGTTCGAGAGGAGGAGCGGTGGCCGACCAGGACATCAAGATGCTCATCGAGCGCATTATGGCCGAGGCCCGAACCCATCAGTCCGCCCGCTTCTCAAACAAAATCTACGCAGACGAGCCGATTCTCAAAACCGGCCGACAGATGCAGAATTTCCTCCCCGACCAGTACCGCAAGATGCACGAGATATCGCGCTGGCAGGATGACCCCAAGGGCGGTGCGGGCCGCTGGCTTTCGGAAGCCGAGCTTTTTTACCGCCAGGGCCTGCTGATGGCCGACTTTGAGGATGACTGTCCCTACAACGGCACCTTTAAGTCGTACTTTCCCACCTACAACGCCATGAGCGACCGGCAGCTGCGCGGCTACTTTACCTGGCGCGCCCAAGTGCGCCGCGGGACCGTCGAGGAAACGTCTACGTCCTTTGCCTTTCTGTATCTCTATGAGCTGATTTGCGGCATCGGCGTAGATAATCCGCTCGATGGTTTTAACAAGATCAAGGCCTTTTGGGATGCCTACCGCGCCTTTGAGCCCGGCATCGACCGGTTTGCACGCGTGTGGTTGCAGGACTACGCCGTGTTCCACGGGCTCGACCCCAAGCTGCTTCGTGATTCTAAAACCGTCATGTTCGACAACGCCCTTATCGAGCTGCGGCGCGCGGCACGAGACCTTGTACCAGCACCGGCACCGTCCGGCCAGACCCCCAAGCGTCGCAAAACCTCCGAGCCCACGCTCCCCCTTCCGCCCGATGAGGTGCGCGAGGAGCGACTCATAGCCGCCATCAACGCCCTCTCCACGTACAACCTAAGTAACTCGCGGCTCGACCGCAGCCACCACCGCGATCTGCGCCACGTGGCATGCGCCGTGTATGTCCGCATGGCGCGCTACTATGACACGCACCGAAAGACCGGCATCGTGGCGAGTTTATTTGGGGAGGAGACGGCCATGCCCTACACCATGTTTGCCTCGGCCGTATTCTTTGCGCCCGAGTGCCACGAGGACTGCGAATACCACCTGGATCCTATCCATATCTACCGTTGCCAAAACGGCTTTTGGGAATGCATGCGTATCCACGGTAGTAGGCAAAAGAGCAGCAAGCTCGGTGAAATGATGCGCGCCTGCGACCAACGCCTGCGCCTGGCGCTGGACCCCGCCCATCCCCTTAAGGAAGAAAAGGTCCCCAAATATCTGGCCAAGATTATCGATGACGAGATTGTGGCATGGCTCTCGTGGGACGCCGCACACCAGCCCGTCAAGATCGATATCGATCTGAGTCAGCTGGGGCACATTCGGAGCGCCGCTGCGCAAACGCGCGAAGCGCTTTTGACCGACGAAGAGCGCGAGGACGACGCATCCGCAGAAGCCGAGGCAGCGGACTCTGGGCAACCGGAAGCCGAGCCCGTAGCCGACGCGACGGTCGAGGCGGTCGCGGCACCAATTCGGCAGGACGAGGCCGACGAGCCGACCATATCCACCGAACAGTTTGGTGTCGTGGCACCGCTTCTCGCGTCAACGTCAGCGTTCGCAGCCGCTGCGCCCGCTGACGCAACGAACGAACTCGCGCCCGCCGCAGACGCCTATCTCCGCGCGCTGCTCGAGCACAACGCAGTACAGGCGAAATCGGCGGTAGCGCAATCGGGGCAGAGCGAGGACATGCTCGTCGATACCATCAACGAGGCGCTCTTTGACCTGGTGGGCGACACCGTAATTGAATTTAGCGCGGCAGGGCCGCAGATTATTGAGGACTACGAAGCAGACGTGAGAGGATACCTAGACCATGAGTGATACCGCATCCGCAGCACCCCGCGTGCCCAAGCGCGTCGCTGCCGTCATTCTCAACTCGCTCAAGGGCGGCGTGGTCCCGCGCATCGGCCTTCCTTACATCACCGTAGGACGCGAGGTCGAGATTCGCGCCCTGCTTACCGATCTGAGTCTCATCGCCGATGGCGGCGCAAGCTTCCGTTTTTTAGTCGGTCGCTACGGCGCCGGCAAGAGCTTTTTGCTCCAGACCATCCGCACGCACGCCATGGGCGAGGGATTCGTCGTCGCTGATGCCGACCTGTCGCCCGAGCGCCGTCTGCAGGGCGGTCAGGGACAGGGCCTTGCCACCTACCGCGAGCTCATCCGCAATATATCGACCAAGACGCGCCCCGAGGGCGGTGCGCTCAACCTTATTTTGGATCGCTGGGTCGCCTCGTGTGCCGATGTCGACGAGTCGATCGTCAATACCCAACTGGCCCCGCTCGAGGAGATGGTCCACGGCTTCGACTTCGCCCGCATGCTCCGCCGCTATCGCATGGCCGTATCCGAGGGCGACGAAGAGGCCATGAGCCGCGTGACCAAATGGATCCGCGGCGAATACCGCACCAAGAGCGAGGCCCGTGCCGAGTTGGGCTCCTCGACCATCATCAGCGATGACGACTGGTACGACTACGTTAAGCTCATTGCGCGCTTTTTGGTCTGCAGCGGCTACAAGGGCATGCTGGTGCTCATCGACGAGCTCGTGAATCTGTATAAGATTCCCAACGCCATCACACGCCAATATAACTACGAGAAGATCCTGACCATGTACAACGACACGCTCCAGGGCAAGGCGCAGTACCTGGGCATGATCATGGGTGGCACGCCAACCTCCATCGAAGACCGCCGCCGCGGCGTGTTCTCCTACGAGGCTCTGCGCAGCCGACTCGCTCAGGGTCGCTTTGCGCGAGATGATCTCAAAGACATGCTCGCGCCCATCATCCGCCTGCAGCCGCTCACCTACGAGGAGCTGCTGGTGCTCATCGAAAAGCTCATGCAGATCCATGCCGGCTACTTTGGCTGGACGCCCACGCTTACCGAGAACGACTTGGTGGACTTCCTCAAGATTGAGTTTGGCCGCGTGGGGGCCGACACGCATCTGACGCCCCGCGAGGTCATCCGCGACTTTATCGAGCTGCTCGATATCCTGTGTCAGAACCCCGATGCAAATGTGGCGGAGCTACTGCAAAGCGTTGGTGGCGACGCGCTGGCGCCGGCAGCCGCAACAGGCGACACCGGCACCGCAGACGGCGACCGTAACTTCGCCGAATTCACCATCTAACCTGCCAAAAAGGGACAGGTTTATTTTGGTAGGTTCTATCTGGGCAAACGTTGAGGCAGTAATGCAGCAAACCACTGCCCACCGCGTTGAGAGATTCGCTTTTGAAAGGAGGCCCCGTGAACGCCTTTGACCGCTACGCCCCGTTTATCCAAGACTTCATCTACTCCCACGATTGGGAGAGCTTGCGCTCCATCCAGGTTGCGGCGGCAGATGCCATCTTTAACACGCAGGACAATGTGCTCCTGACGGCATCCACGGCTTCCGGCAAAACCGAGGCGGCCTTCTTTCCCATCCTGACCGAGTTTTGGGAGAACCCGCCCGCAAGCGTGGGCGCCCTCTACATTGGCCCCCTCAAGGCGCTCATCAATGACCAATTCGTCCGCCTCAACGATCTGTGCGAAGAAGCCGATATCCCTGTCTGGCACTGGCATGGCGATGTCTCGCAGTCGCACAAGGCTAAGCTCATCAAAAAACCGAGCGGCATCTTGCAGATTACGCCCGAGTCACTCGAGGCGCTCCTGATCCATAAGCACATGGCGATCCCTCGTATGTTCTGCGACCTGCGCTATGTGGTTATCGACGAAGTCCATTCGCTCATGCGCGGCGACCGCGGCGGGCAGACGCTCTGCCTTATCGAGCGGCTCTCGCGCATGGCAGGCGTGCAGCCCCGCCGCATCGGTCTGTCGGCAACCATCGGCGACCCCGAGCGCACGGGCGCCTTCCTGTCGCAGGGGACGGGACGCAACTGCGTCATCCCACGTTTTGAGGAGCCGCGCCGCGTGTGGCGCATCTCCATGGAGCACTTCTACAACTCGGGTCCCCAGGCGCAGCAGCGAGGATTCGCGAGTACAGGTCCGCAGGAAGCCGAAGTGCTCGCATGCGAGCGCATCGAGGCGGTGGCGCCCACGGCACTGCCCGCATCCGGACAAGACATGCGTCACAGCGGGCAGCTCACACAAGAGGAGCGCCGTCAACGTCGTGAGCGGGCACGGGGCAAGGCCGCTCCCAAAGACCGTCGCACTTCCTCGGCCCCCGAGGGCGAAGTCGACATCCCACGAGCGACCGAGCAGGCGCTTCTCAACCCCACCGACACGGCGCCCGACAACGCCGACCCCGGTATGGGCTATATCTTTGAGCATACGCGCGGCCGCAAGTGCCTGGTCTTTGCCAACTCGCGCGAGGAGGCAGAGGCCGTGTGCTCCATGCTGCGCAGCTACTGCGAAAGTCGACACGAGCCCGACCGCTTTCTAATCCATCACGGCAACCTTTCGGCATCGCTGCGCGAGACGGCCGAGGAGCTCATGCGCGACGAGGAGCAGGCGCAGACAACCGTCACCACCTCTACGCTGGAGCTCGGTATCGATATCGGCCGCCTGGAGCGCGCCTTCCAGATTGACGCGCCGTTTACCGTCAGCTCCTTTTTGCAGCGCATGGGGCGCACAGGCCGTCGCGACCTTCCGCCCGAGATGTGGTTTGTCATGCGCGAGGAAGAACCCGAGCCGCGCACGATGATGCCCGAAACCATTCCCTGGAAGCTCCTGCAGGGTATCGCGCTCGTACAACTCTATCGCGAGGAAAAGTGGGTCGAGCCGCCCGAGCTCGATCGACTCCCCTACAGTCTGCTCTATCACCAGACTATGTCGACCCTCGCCAGCACCGGCGAGCTCACGCCGGCCGAACTTGCCCAGCGCGTGCTCACGCTCAGCTATTTCCACCGTGTCTCGGCAGACGATTACCGTGTGCTGCTGCGTCACCTCATTAAGATCGACCATATCCAGGTCACCGAAGGTGGCGGGCTCATCGTGGGCCTCGCGGGCGAGCGCATCATCAACAACTTTAAGTTCTACGCCGTGTTCCAGGAAAACGAGGAGTTCACCGTTCGCAGCGAGTCGGCCGAGTTGGGCACGATCGTCAACCCCCCTCCGCCCGGTGAGCGCATCGCCATCGCCGGACACTGCTGGATTGTCGAGGAAGTGGACTGGAAGCGCCACACCGTCTTTGCCACGCAGGTCAAGGGCCGTGTGCCGGCATACTTTGGCGATTGCCCCGGAGACATCAATACACACGTACTCGAGCGCATGCGCAAGGCGCTCAACGAACATGCCACGTATCCGTATCTTATGGGTAACGCGCGGGCCCGCTTGGCGCAGGCTCGCCATACGGCTGAGATTTCGGGTGCGGGAACTAGGCCGCTCATTAACCTGGGCGGCGACACCTGGGCGCTCTTCCCCTGGTTGGGAAGCTACGCCTTTCTGGCGCTCGAGCGTATGCTTAAAATCAAATGCGCAGCTGAGCTGGGCCTTCGCGGACTCGACCCGTCACGCCCGTACTTTATGCAGTTTAAGATGAAGGCCGACGAGGAGACGTTCTTTGAGGTACTCGCCGCCGAGGCCGAGAAAGACTTCGATCCCATCGAGCTCGTCTATCCTGGCGAGGTGCCTTACTTTGACCGCTACGACGAGTTTGTTCCCGAAGAGCTCGTGCGCAAGGGCTTTGCCGAAGGCGTGCTCGACATAGAGGGCATGAAGCAGCGCGTCCTCAGCTGGCGCGACCACGCCTAAGACCAGTCTTTTTGGGACGGAGAGACTTACTTGTCGTGAAGGGCGGTGCCGAGGAAGTCGGCGTCGAAGGGCACGGCTTCGGCAAAGACATAGTCGCCGTCGCTGGCGATGAGCAGGTAGTTCTCCTCGCCGCCGAACTCCGCATCGCCACAGGGGACCACCCAGACATGGGCGAATACCTCGAGTGCCGTGGCAGCGCAGTCGCGCAGGAACGTCACATCGCTCCCCTCGTTTGCACTCACGATATTGGCAACGTAGACGCCACCGACATTTAGGCTGCCCCGCACCAAACGCAATGCCTCAACCGTCGCCAGCTCGCGTACGGGCTCGGCACCGCCAAAGCAATCGCTCACGACCACGTCGTAGCGACGATGGCCCACGCTCGTCACACCCAAATACGAGCGAGCCTCAGCGGTTATCACCCGCAGGCGATCGCCCGCCGCGCGCTCCAGCTCGTCTAGGTAGAACCAGCGGCGCGCCAGGCGCGTAATCTCTCCGTCATACTCGATGACGTCCATGCGCAAGCCCTCGTGCGACATCAGCGCGAACTTGGGATAGGCAAACCCGCCGCCACCCAGCACAAGCATGCGGTTGATGCCGTGACCATAAGCATCGCGCATCGCATCCTCGGACTCAAACACGTCGTCAAACGCACGATAGTACGCAAAGACGGGCTCCGCCCAACGCTCACCAACGTAGCTTGCGCTTTGGTAGACGCCGCCTTGCACCAACACGCGAATCTCATCGCCGTCCCCATCGTGCACGCGTTTCACACGCGCCAACCCATTGCGGGATCGCGCAACCTGCAGACAGGCAGCACGAACAGCGACGGCGGCCGCACCAAGCGCCGCGGCTCCCAGGGCAACGCCGGCAACGACGCCAGCAGAAACACTCGGCTTGTTCATCTAGAGCTCCTTTTGCAGATAGAGTCCATGATCGTAAAAACCCAAATGGCGATAGTACTCGCGCGTACCAATCGCGCTGATCACGTTGATGCGCGTATAACCCGCATCCCGGGCAATCTCGCACGCACGCTCTACGAGCAGACGCCCCAACCCATGGTGCTGGGCCGCCTGGCCTTGATACCCCACGCGCGCCGCCATGCCATACACGTGTACCTCGCGAATCATCGCCTCGTCCGGCATCGTCAGCAACTCGTCCGCATGCGCGGCAACAAACGAATGGTCGGGCAGCGACAACCGCAAAAAGCCCGCGATCTTGCCCTGCGGCGTCACCCACTGCAAAAAGCACTCGTGCGTCACCGGCGTCTCGTACGCCACCTCCTCATCAAGAGATAGCTCATCCAAGTCGGCACCCGCCGTGCTGATCTCGCGATAGCGAATCTCGCGCACCGTCGCACCGTCACCCCGAGCGGCCAAGCGGTTTTCGACGAGCTGACGCAGGTTGGGTTTCTTGTTGCCCACCATGATGTCGTCGGAACTAAAGTCGCGGATCATGCGACTGATGCGGCAGAACGCCGGCGTCACCACGATGTCGTCGGCCAGCACATCGAGCAGCTCTTCCTCGGTATAGGGACGCCACTCGCCGCGCTCGTAGCAGCCCACCAGACGCGAGCCCTCAATGAGCGCACACGGGTAAACCTTGACCTCGTCGGGCATAAAGGCCCCTTCGGTCATAAAGCGTTCGTAGTCGCGCTTGTCCCCCTCGGGCGTGGCGCCCAGCAAGTTAAGCATAAAATGCGCGTGGATCTTAAAGCCAAACAGGCGCGCAAGCGAAAACGCCCGCTCGATCTGCGCCACCGAAATACGACGCTCGTTGATATCGAGCAAATGTTGGTCGAGACTCTGAATACCCATCTGGATCTTGGTGCAGCCCAGGCGGCGGATGAGCGTAAGCGCCTGCGGCGTTACGGCATCGGGGCGCGTCTCGATAACGAGCCCCACCACGCGATGCTTCGCCGTCTCGTTGATGCGCTGCTGACGCTCAAGTTCCTCCATCGTTGCCGTCTGCCACTTGGCAACCTCGCCCCACGGCGTACCAGGGCCGTACAGACGACGCACCGCGCGGTTGTAGCCGCCCACGGCAGCATCCACACGCTCCTGCTCGTCGGCAACGCCAGCAGCAAGCTCAGCCTCGTCTGTCGCAATGCCGGCAACCCGATAGCGCTCGCGGCGCTCTGTTACCACCGGCGGCAGCGCATCGGCGGGAGCGTCATCGAGCAGGCGCCCCGCCTCGGCACGGCTGATGCCCGGACGCGCCAGCATGGGGTTGGCCGCCACGCCGGCGACGGCATCGTCATTGAGCGCACGGAAAAGCTCCGACATAAACCACGTCTGATACCCTAGCGGATAGTCGCTCCAGGTGCCACCGAGCACGATGAGCTCAATCTTATCGGTTGCGTGCCCCATCTGCGAAAGCGCGGTCAGACGAGCGCTCACCTGCAGATACGGGTCAAAGCAATTTTGCTCCGCACGGGCACACGCCGGCTCGGCATGCAGATAGCTTTTAGGCATGCGCAGATCGTTGGGGCAAAACAGGCAATCGCCCGAGCACGGCCAGGGCTTGGTGATAACGGTAATGGTCGCCACGCCCGAAGCCGTGCGACGAGGCTTCATACGCAGCACCTGCAGCAGTTGACGTTCCAGATCGGAATCGACATTCCACGCAGCCCACCGAGCCGGCTCCTCGCGTTTAACCCGCTGGCAGAATGGCAGCAGGCGGCGCTTGGCCAGGTCACGTTTGTCGGCGCCCTCACGGCGCGCCTCGGCATGTATCAGTTTGACGAGCGCCTTGTCGTCCACGGTCTCGCCGCGACGCAGGGCCTCGAGTATGTTCAAGATAATCTGTTCCATGACCCCATTGTAAAGGCAAAGGCGCCGGAGCCCGTCACGGCTCCGGCGCCTCCATCAAAGAGCATGCCTATATGTACCGATCTCCGAAAACCGCATATCACTCCGGATCAAACGACATGTCGCCCGAACCGACCTCAAAACGATACGTAGCAGACTTATCGCCGTTATCGAATTCAAGATTCAAAATGGTCTCGCCGTCGTAGCCAAGCGGAAGGAAATCACTCTCGAAGTCGCCGCTGCCCAAGGTGAGGCTCGCCTTAAAGCCCGTCGAGTTCGGAACCGTCATCTCCACATCGCCCGAGCCCACACTCACGTCCATCGACTTCGCGGGGGCCTGGTAGAGCTCGAACGTCACATCGCCCGAAACGACCTCGGCATTCAGGGTATCGGTCACGGTGCCCGTAAACTCAACGTCTCCAGAGTCCAAAGTCAGGTTGAAGTCATGACACGCAATGCCCGCGACCGTCAGGTCACCCGATCCTACATTCGCTGTAATGCCCACCATGTTATCGGCAACTTCGCGCGGCAATTCGACGGTAACCGTGCGGTCAATGGCGCGCTCGTCATCGCAATCGAACTGGCGAATCTTGAGCGTAGAGCCCTTGATTTCGGCCAGGTTCTGGGTTGCCGCATCGAAGGCAACGGTCCCCGTTGCCACGCGACCGCTTTCAATTACGCGCACTGGCCCGCCGGAGACGTGTTTGACCTCGACCGTGCCCGACGTCACGTCCAAGTCAAGCGATGTGAACGCGTCGGCATCAAACGTTTCGCTCGAAAGCTGCTGAGGCCGAGCGGAATATTTACCGCCATCGTTCATAAAATCGTCGTCGTCAACCACATCGTCCATACTGGACAAGCCGGATACAACATCGTCGAGATCCCACGGACCATCAAAATGAATCAATGTCCGCGAAATGCCAAAGACAAGTCCGATGATAAGCACAAACGCTCCGATGCCAATGCCCAAGCGCCTCTTAGACTCATGCGAGAGCTTCATCATTCATCACCTTCTTTGGCACTCGACTCAGCGGTGGTCGCGGCAGCCATGTCAGCGTCAACCGCTGTGGAAACGTCCTCCCCTTTAGTCCTAGCGACCGCCGGCGCCGGACCAACCTGGATATCCCCGCGCGCCCAATCGCCATCGAGTGCACGTGCCACCCAGTGATAGATGGGGATCGTAAAGAAGATCAGTGCGGGAAAGGGGCTGGCACCAACCAGGAACATCAGTAAAAAGAACAGCAGCCAGCACACGGCCCAATACGGGAACGACTGGAACGGACCCTTCACCGGAGTCGGGCCGGCCGCAACGGCACCCGTCACCTGAGCCGTCGCCGCATTGGCGGCCTGCGCACTCCAGCTTGCCGCCTGTGCCGCCTTGGCTGCCGCGTCACTTGCCTGCGTTGCCGCCTCAGTCGCACGCGCCGCTGCCTCATGGGTGCGGGCGCGCTCTGCCGCCTCGGCCTCGCGCTGACGAGCGCGGTCCTCGTTCTCAAACTCGATATCGTCCTCGATCTCATCGCTCGGATTGAGGAGCTCGTCCAAACTCACGCCATAGAGTTTGGCGAGCGAGATCAGGTTCTCGGTATCGGGCGAGCTCTCCGCGCGCTCCCATTTACTGACCGCCTGGCGCGACAGTCCCAGCTTTCGTGCCAGCCCTTCTTGGCTAAAGCCCTTGCTGCGACGAAGGTCGGCGAGCCGCTGCGCAGTTTCTACATTCATGGTTCCTCCTATGCTTTTGCCAGCCGTGCCGCCGGACCGCATTTGTTCTTAGGCGCCTTGCACAGTTAAAAATGTATCCGCCACCACCAAAAACATGCCACCTATTTTAGTGAGATTTTTGACAACCGGCGGTTGCGGGCATATATGAGCTGCGGAAATGTGTCCAAACAAAGCAATGACCCGCAGCTCGGTTGTCCCCGTTGCGGCGTTAACGGTAGTATGGTCGTACTGTTTATTCCGCACCGCCAACGGAGGGAGTCCCGCGCCGTGAACCGCGATTTCGCCTCATCGCTCATCCAGCTCAACAACACGTTCTATCGCGAGCACTCCGCCTCCTTCTCCGATACGCGCCAGGCCCCGTGGCCCGGCTGGGTGCGCACCATGGACATCGCGCTCGAACAGCTCGATGTCGCCACGATTGAGCATCCCGTCCGCGTCTTCGATCTCGCCTGCGGCAATATGCGATTCGAGAACTTTGCCGCCGGCGGCGCACTTGCCGCCAAGGGCGTCGACGGCGCAAACCCCTCGGCAGATGCCAGCTGCCCGTTTGAGTTCTACGGTGTCGACTCGTGCCAAGATTTGGCTATCGATGCACATGGACACGCCCTGCGCATTCCCAACCTGCACTTCCAGGAACTCGACGTGCTCGACGCCCTTATGAAGCTCAACCCCGCCGAGACGCCCGACGTGCTTTTCGACGCCCCGCTCGCCGACATCTCGGTCTGCTTTGGTTTTATGCACCACGTGCCGTCGTGCGAGTACCGCGTACGCGTGCTCGACGCCCTGGTGCGCCAGACGCGCCCGGGCGGCATCATCGCCATCAGCTTTTGGGAGTTTATGAATGACGAGCGCATGGCGCGCAAAGCCGTTCGCGCCGAGGCCCGCGCCGAGCTCACCCCGCCGTTTGAGGGTTACGATTCCGCGCAGTTTGAAGCCGGCGACCACCTCATTGGCTGGCAAAACGACCGCCACGCCTACCGCTATTGCCATCACTTTGACGATCAGCAGATCACCGACCTGGTGCGCGGCGTCCGTACGTTCTACAAGAGCGGCGAGGTCCCCGTGCGCGAGCTTGAGCGCTTCCATGCCGACGGTCGCAGCGGCGAGCTCAATCGCTATGTGATTCTCAAGCGCCTGTAGGCACCGACGACTCGCCGTCGAGCCGCACAGCGTCTTTCGGGCAAACTATGCCTACCCTTTTTTCAACCCATTGACGGAACGCGCAGCTATGCGTTCCATACTTATGACCAAGGAGCCTCATGGGAGCCGTCCACGTTCGCACGCCTAAGAACTTTGTGCTCGAGGAGCGCCTGGAGCGCTACGCCGATGCGATTGAGACGAACCCCGAGGCCTATGTCGGAGATTGGCGCAAGGCCTGTGCGCCCGCAGGCAGCAAGCCCTTCGAACACCTTCATCTGGATCTGGGCTGTGGCAAGGGAACCTATCTGGTCGAGCGCGCCCACCGCGAGCCCGACACCCTCTTTATCGGCATGGACCAGGAGCCCATCTGCATCGCCTATGCCGCGCAGAAAATCTGCGAACAGGGGCTATCCAACGCACTCGTCCTGCCCCGAGGCGCCGCATCGCTGCCACAGCTGTTTGCCGCAGGCGAGCTCGATGCCATCACCATTAACTTTCCCACGCCGCAGCCCAAGGCCAAGTACGCTAAAAAACGACTCGTCCATGTCGACCATCTGATGCTCTACCGCCCGCTCTTTTCAGCCGGCGCTACCGTCACACTGCGCACCGATAGCAAGCCGTTGCGCGATTACGCCCTGGGACAGTTTGCCGCGGCCGGCTACGATACGCTTTGGGTAAGCGACGACGTCCGCCGCGACCATCCCGAGCATCCCGAGACCGAGTACGAGCGCCGCACGCGCGAGATGGGTGCCGTCGTCTACGGCATTTGCGCCGCACCCGGCGCACAGCCCAGCGACGAACAGCTCGCGGCGGGCCGCGCGCAGGAGCAAAGCCTTGCCTGCTACCTGCCCGACAACCTCGATGAGCTCACCTACGTGCCTCTCGGCATGGAAGAGGCCGTCGAGAACTTTAAAAACCGTGCCCGCAAAGGCAAGAAGCGCCTGCCGCAGGAGTCCTAGGGGGGCTTCTGATGGTCGCGGCGTCAGCAAACAAGCGCAAACAAGCGCAAATAGGCGCCAGCAAACGGCCCTCAAACCTAAGTGAGTAGACTTTTTTGCAATAGCCAAGCACAACCCGCATAACGAAAACTAAAACCGCAGGTAGATCCCTTGCGCAAAAGCCATGTGCTCGCGATATCGCAAAAAGTCTACTCACTTAGCTGGCAACTGCACCAAACAGCTGGACAGAACGCCCATTTCCTGCATTTTCTCGCGCGCTAGCACCCCGCGCCGCCGCTACGCCATAATAGTTGGCGGACAATCGCGAGAGAAAGCAAACACATGGCACAGACCACGACAGATACCGCCGCCAGCACCGTCTCCGGCGCCGGCGCCGCCAGCTCATTCTCGGGCGGCACGGGAACCGAAGCCGAATTCGGCTCGCTCGGCGCGCTCTCCCCCACCTGGTGGGAGCCCGAGGACGGCAGCGAGCCCGAACCGTGGCTCACGCCCGATCAGGCCTTCGAGCGCTTCTTTGAATGGACGAGCGATCGCGGTATTGAGCTGTGGGACCACCAGGAAGAGGCCCTCATGGATCTAGCCGCCGGTGACCATGTCATTTTGGGAACACCGACCGGATCGGGTAAATCGCTCGTCGCGCTAGGCATGCTCTTTATGGGCATGGCACAGGGCAAGCGCTGCTACTATACGGCTCCTATCAAGGCTCTGGTCAGCGAAAAGTTCTTCGATCTGGTACAGGTGCTCGGCCGCGATAACGTTGGCATGATCACCGGCGATACGCACATCAACACCAAGGCGCCCGTCATCTGCTGCACGGCCGAAATCCTTGCCAACGATGCGCTGCGCGAGGGCGAGGACGCCGATGTGGGCTGCGTGGCCATGGACCACTACTTTGCCGACCCCGACCGTGGTTGGGCCTGGCAGGTGCCGCTGCTCACCCTGCCCCACACGCAGTTTATGCTCATGAGCGCCACGCTTGGCGATGTCACTGCAATCGCCGCCTCTCTCGAAGAGCACACCGGCGCTGCTTGCGACCTGGTTGTCGACGCCCCGCGCCCCGTGCCCCTGAGCTATGACTACGTGACGACCTCGCTCGAGGGCACCGTCGAGCTCGCCATGCGCCGCGGAGAGGCCCCACTCTACATCGTTCACTTTAGTCAGGACGCCGCGCTTGCCACGGCACAGTCGCTTGCCAACTTTGGCATCGCTAGCAAGGAGCAGCGCGAGGCCATCAAAGAAGCAGCAAAGGGAACGAGCTTCTCGACGGCCTTTGGTAAGATTCTCAAACGCCTGCTTGGATGCGGCGTCGGCGTGCACCATGCTGGCATGTTGCCGCGCTATCGCCTGCTGGTCGAGCGCTTGGCGCAGCAGGGCCTGCTGCCCGTCATCTGCGGTACCGATACGCTCGGCGTCGGCATCAACGTGCCCATCCACACCGTGGTGCTCACCGCGCTCACCAAGTTCGACGGCTACAAGATGCGTCGCCTGCGCGCCCGTGAGTTCCATCAGATCGCTGGTCGCGCCGGCCGTTCGGGCTTCGATACCGAGGGCATGGTCATCGCCGAGGCCCCGGAGCACGAGATCGAGAACGCTAAGCTCATGGCCAAGGCGGGCGACGACCCCAAGAAGCTCCGCAAGATTAAAAAGAAAAAGGCCCCCGAGGGCTTTGTCACCTGGAACAAGCAGACCTTTGAGCGCCTGATCGAGACGCAGCCCGAGACGCTCAAGCCGCGCCTTCGCATCACACACTCCATGGTGATTAGCGTGGTCGAGCAGGGCGGCGATGCCCGAGCCCGCGTACACGACCTCATCGAAACGAGCCTGCAGACTCCCGAGGAAAAGGCCAAGCTCGAGGTTCGCGCCGACGAAATCTTCGCCACACTCATCGATTCCGGCGTCGTCGTTCGCACCGAGGTGCCGCCCGCGCCCGACGCTCCGGCTGACGCCGCGCCGGACATCGACTACGCGCTGACGGTCGATCTGCCCGAGGACTTCGCACTCGATCAGCCGCTCTCGCCGTTCTTGCTTGCCGCGTTGGAGCTGCTCGACCCCGAGAGCGAGACCTATACCATGGATCTGATCTCGATGGTCGAGGCAACGCTCGAGGATCCCAAGCAGGTGCTGCGCGCACAGGAGCGCGCCGCGCGCGACCGCGCGATGGCCGAAATGAAGGCCGACGGCATAGAGTACGAGGAACGTCTGGAGCGCATTCAGGACGTCACCTACGAAAAGCCGCTCGAGGACTTGCTCGATGCCGCCTTCGACAAGTACTGCCAAGAAGTACCTTGGGCCAACGACTACCAGCTCTCGCCCAAGAGCGTCCTGCGCGACATGCTGGAGAGCGCGAGCGACTTTAAGGGCTATATCCAAAAGCTCGGCATCGCCCGCTCCGAGGGCATTTTGCTGCGCTACCTAGCAGAGGCCTACCGTTCACTCGACCGCACCGTGCCCATCGAGAAGCGCGACGAGCGCCTGCGCGACATTATCTCGTGGCTGGGCTTTGTGGTGCGCTCGGTGGACTCGAGCCTGGTGGATGAGTGGGAGAACGCCGGCAACCCGGCAGCCCTCGATGCTGCGCCGCCGCAGGGCATCGACGAGGTCGTGGCGGACCGTCGCGGCTGCACGCTATTGGTGCGCAACGCGCTCTTCCGCCGCGTGACCCTTGCCGCCCGCGAGCACGTTCGCGACCTGGGCGAGCTCGACGACGACTGGGGCATGAGCGAGATCCGCTGGCAAAAAACACTCGACGCTTACCACGAGCAGCACGAGGAAATCCTCACCGACGGAGATGCCCGCAGCGCCGCGATGTTTTCCATTGACGAGTCCGACGAGAAGACCGCGCACGTATGGCACGTGCACCAGATCTTTGCCGACGAGGATGGCGACCACGATTTTGGCATCATGGGCGATGTCGATCTGGACGCCACGCAAGACGGCGGCGAGGTCATCTTCAAAAACTACCGCGTCGGCTTTATCGAGGACCTGCTCGAGGACTAGCCGAACATACTGGAACGAAACGAAGCGGGGCCGCTGGCAATATAGCCAGCGGCCCCGCTTTTGCGCTATACGCTATGCCTTACTCGGCACCCTCGACCTCATACGAATCCGCCTCGGCTGGCTCATCGTTTGTCTCTGTCGCAGCCCCGCGCGCCTCGTCAAACGCGGCCTTCATGGTCTTGTTGCCCCACGTGAGCTTGCGAATGGTAAGATCGTCCGCCTTCTTGTTGGCTAGGCGCAGATTGTTCTCGGAGGACAGCAACGCCTCCTTGGTTTTCTGCAGGTGGCTAATCGTCTTATCGATCTCATCGATCGCCGTTTGGAACTTGCGGCTCGCGATCTCGTAGTTGCGGCCGAAATCATTCTTGAACTTCTCCATCTTGGCTTCGAAGTTCGTGACGTCGATATTCTGCTGTTTGTATTCCGCCAGCTCCTGCTTATAGCGCAGCGAACCCATGGCGGCGTTGCGAAGAAGCGTAATCATGGGAATGAAAAACTGCGGGCGAATCACGTACATCTTCTCGTAGCGATAGCTCACGTCGACTATCCCTGCGTTATAGAGCTCGCTCTCGGGCTCGAGCAGCGTGCAGAGCACCGCGTACTCACAGCCTTTCTGGCGACGATCGTGATCGAGTTTCTTAAAGAAGTCCTCGTTTTTATGCTTGGTCGCGGTCTCGTCGTTCTCGTTTTTCATCTCGAACATAATCGAAATGACCTCATTGCCGCTCGCGTCGCACTCGCGGAAGATAAAGTCGCCCTTGGTACCCTCGGACGCATCGTTATCTTTCTCGAAGTACGCGTTGGGAAACGCCGTCATGCGCAGACGGTTAAACTCGGTCTCGCAGTGCTGCTCGAGCGACTCGCCCACCATCTTGGTGGACAGGCGGACCTTCATGTCCTTAAGGCGCTCAATCTCTTCATCCTTGTAGCGAATCAGGTCATCGCTCGCGCGCTTGGCCTGCGCAAGCTCGAGCTCGTGTGCCGCCTTGGCCTGTTCCTCGCGAGAATCGCGCACCGCCAGCTCGCTCGTCAGTTTGGCACGCGCCTCATCGCGCTCTCGCTCCGCCGCGGCGACCGCCTCCGACAGGTTCATTTTTGCCATCAGTTCCTGCTCGCGCAGCTGGGCACGCAGACCCTCGGCCTCTTGCTCGGACTGTGCCTTAGCGGCGGAAAACTTCTCTTGTACCGTCGCGCGATAGTCAGTAAGCGCGCGCTCGGCCTCGCTGCGAGCGGCATCGAGTTCGCGCTGCGACTCAGCCGCAGCGGCGGCAAGCGCCATCTCCTGGGCCTTGTCCGCCGCGGCAAGCTTGGCCTGCAGCTCGGCAATCTGAGCATCACGTGCAGCTAAATCGTTTTGAGCAGCGTTGCGCGCCGCCGACTCGGCAAGCTTTGCTTCGTCATCTTTGCGCCCAAGCTGCGCACGCAGGCTATCAATCTCACGCTGGAGTTCGGCATTTTCCTTTTGAGCATTGGCTCGCGCCTCTACCGCCGCGCGCTGGCTTGCACTCTCGCGCTCTGCGGCAGCGCCCTCGAGCTTAGCGCGCAGCTCGGCAAGCTCAGCATCGCGCTTGGCAACCTCTTGCGCCAGCTGCTGAGCCGCAGCGTTCTTCTGCTCAACGAGCTGAGCGTTGCGCTGAGACTCTGCCTCCTGCAAAGCAGCCGTCGAACGCGAGCGCTCAAGCTCCAGCGCCTGCTCACCCTCACGCTGGACTGCCTTCACACGCTCATCCAGGTCGCGCGAGAACTCGGCATCGCGCACCTGCTTGACGATATCCGCATAGCCGGATGCATCGACCTTAAAAACTTCGCCGCAATGCGGGCACTTGATCTCGTTCATAGCAGCTCCTCGATGGACGCAAATATCAACCGGCTACACTCTACCGCGCCGCGCGGACAAAAAAGGCGCCGCCGCCATAATGGCAACGGCGCCAGAACCACCACAAAGGTGCCTGTCCCCTTTGTGGTGGTTTGTGTGGTGGTTCGAGCATTACAGTCCAAAGAAGCCCAGGATTTGATCCCGACTTACGGGCTTGTACTTGTTGGCATCGAGACCGACATCGTAGCGAAAGATAGGGCGTTCGCGGTCGCGGTTGCGCACGTTGGTGCGGTCTCCTCTGCTGTGGATATGCCCGTGTAGCATGATGGCGCCACGCGCCTTACCATTCCAGCTGAGCATGGGGTAATGGCTCATCACCAGACGATGGCCCTTGGCATAGCCGGGAGCAATCTCCAGGTAATCGCGCACGTCTTCCCAAATCTGCGGGGTGTCGGGATCTTCCCAGTCGCCGTCATGGTTACCGCGGATGAGCGTCACGTTCTGGCATTCGATACGCTCGCGCAGGCGCACCGCCTCCGCCAGGGGCAAACGATAGGTAAAGTCACCCAGAATATAGAGGCGGTCGTCCGCAGCCACGCACTCATTGATAGCATCGATGACCTTGCGGTTCATCTCCTCGACCGAATCAAACGGCCGATCCATGTCGTGCAAGATATTCGTATCGCCCAGGTGCAGGTCGGCGGTAAACCACATCATCGTCTGTGTCCTCATTTCGCAACGCGTCTAACACGTGCCTAGTATACAGACGCTCTGGCGCGTCGGTTAGCCAAAGAGCCCGCCGAACAGACCTCGACGGCGTTTGTCTTGCTTTTTCGAAGCGTCACCCTGAGTTTTCTTGCCCTGCCGTTTCCTACGATCCTGCTCCAACTCATCGTCATCGAGTAGCAGATCCCACTCAAACGAATCGTCTGTCAGATTGAATAGGTCGTCGTCATCAAACATGGCCGCCTCCCTTGCCGACTAGCGAGCATCCACCACATAGAGGCCAACGCGCACCTGGTGCCACGGGCTGCGCTCGGGAGCAACCTGTTGCACGCGGGCCTCAAATACGTCCTCGTGGCCGTAATACATCATCAAGGACAGTGGACCGACCTCGTTTCCCGGAACATAGCCAAGCTTGGTGTTGCCGTAATAAATCGCAACCGCCTCAGGGTCATGGGGATTATCGCGCTCGGCACACAGCGTCAGCTTATCGCCCGCTTTAAGATCGCCCAAGACCAAGGCGCCATCGGCATACTGAAATCCTGCAATGTGAAATGACAGAAGAACACGCGAAGGCTCGTACATAGCAGCTCCTCTAACGGCCGGATAAACCGGTGTGTAACCTTATTGAGAAGTCTACGGTCCCGTGCGGACACAAATACATCCTGTCTGCGTCCTTCAATCGTTTGCCTCAACGCTTGCGTGACAGAACGCTTGCAGATAAGATAGGAACACGGATGGCACCCGTTGCCGCGGGTCTTGCCAACTCCGATACACGTTTTCATCGTGAGAAGTGGCCGTCTTCGCTTACGCGGGGGCGGCTATTTCATTCGGCCGATAAACAGACCGAGTTCGATAGCCGCAATCAACAACGCCAATAACGAAATAACATCGCTTACGTTCATACCAAATCCCTTCTAAAGGGAGTTGGCCCATCCGTGCTCCATAACAGTAGTCTAACGCAAAATGCAGGTAATAGGAACACTTGTTCGTATTACTTGCGCCCTTTTCTAATGCACAAACATGCGCACGAACTTGTGCTTCCAGCTTGCATAAGGAGCATAGCGGAATGGCACGTCCAGCCACGTTGCCTTGTTCACGATGCTCTTCTTGTGGCTAAACGTATCGAAGCTCTCGCGTCCATGGTACTGCCCCATACCGCTCGCACCCATGCCACCAAAGCCCATATGGCTCGTAGCCAAGTGCATAATCGTGTCGTTGACGCAGCCGCCGCCAAAGGGCACGTAACGCACAAAGCGCTGCTGAACTGCGCGATCCTGGCTAAAGATATACAGAGCCAGCGGCGTCGGACGATCCGTAATAAACGTCTCGGCCTCGTCTAGGCTCTCAAACGTCAGCACCGGCAAGATGGGGCCGAAAATCTCCTCCTGCATCACGGCGTCATCGGGGGTCACGCCGTCCAAAATCGTCGGCTCAATCTTGAGCGATGACTCGCGCGCCGTGCCTCCAAGCACAACCTTATCGGGATCGATCAGCCCACGCACGCGCGCAAAATGCTTGGCGTTGACGATATGCCCGTAATCCTCGTTATCGAGCGGATGCTCGCCAAACATACGGCGGGCCTCTTCCCTGATGAGGTCCAGCAGCTCGTCGTGCACGCGCGCATCGACCAGCAGGTAGTCGGGCGCCACGCAGGTCTGCCCCACGTTGAGCCATTTACCAAAGGCGATACGCCGCGCCGCAACCTTCAAGTTTGCCGTCGCATCCACGATGCAGGGGCTCTTTCCGCCCAGCTCAAGCGTCACGGGCGTAAGGTTTTTACTTGCGCGCTCCATGACGAGTTTGCCGACCGGAACGCTACCGGTAAAGAAGATCTTGTCCCAGCACTCATCGAGCAGCGCTTCGTTCTCGGCGCGCCCGCCCTCGACAACCGTCACCAGGCGCGGATCAAATGCCTCTTCACAGATTTGCTTGAGCACCGCACTCGATGCCGGAGCATAGGCGCTCGGCTTGATGACCACAGTATTGCCCGCGGCAAGGGCGCCGGCGAGCGGCTCGAGTGTTAGCAAAAATGGGCAGTTCCACGGAGCCATGATGAGCGTGACGCCATAGGGCACGGCTTGCGTTTTGCACACACTCACGGCGTTGGCAAGGTCACACGGACGCAGGCGCGGACGACTCCATCGAGCCACGTGAGCGATCTGATGACGAATCTCGGAAAGCGACGTGCCGATCTCGCACATATAGGCCTCGTCATGCGACTTCCCCAAATCGGTCTTGAGCGCATGGGCGATATCAGCCTCGTGGGCCCGCACCGCATCGCGTAAACTCACGAGCGCGCGACGTCGAGCATCGACATCAAACGTGGCGTGCGTCTTAAAGTAGGCGCGCTGATCGCCGACGATGCGCGCAATTTCCTCGGTGTTCATGTGCCCTCCTAGTTCTCGCCCTCAAACATACCACCTGCAACGACTTCATACATATGCTCGAGCTCCAAGCGGTCCATTAAAAGCGGAACGGGGTACAGGGGATTGGCCTCGGCATCGGCATTCGCCGCCATCTGCGGAATGTCGGAGCGGCGAATGCCCGAGACATATTTGGGAATGTCCAAGGTGGCGTTCATTCGATCGACCCAATCGATAAAGGCTTCGGCCGCCAGGTTGTCCTGTGCGTTAGCCGGCGCGATACCAGCCATGCGGGCGAGGTCGGCGAGCTTAGGAGCAGCAGCTTCACCATAGGCGCGAAGCATGTGCGGCAGGATAATGGCGTTGGCCAAACCGTGGGGAATCCCATAACGTCCGCCCAGACTGTGCGCGATGGCATGAACGTATCCAACGTAGGAGCGCGTAAAGGCAACACCCGCTTTATACGCTGCCGAAAGCATATTGCGGCGCGCCCGTATGTTGTCCCCACGCTCATAAGCATCGAGCAAATTGTCGTGGATGAGCAGCACCGCCTGACGCGCCATCTTGCGCGTATAGGGCGTGGTACTGCGCCCGATAAAGGCCTCGACAGCATGCGTTAGAGCATCCATGCCCGTTTGCCCCGTAATGGAGGCGGGCAGGCCGCGCGTAAACTCGGGGTCGTGCACCGCAAAGCGCGGGATAAGCACAAAGTCGTTAATGGGGTACTTGTAGTGCGTCTCGTCATCGGCAATTACCGCTGCAAGCGTTACCTCACTTCCCGTGCCCGCCGTAGTTGGAACGGCGATGAGCAGCGGCAGGAGACGATGAATCCGCAGTAGGCCGCGCATCTTGTTGATGGGCTTGTTTGGCTGCGCAATGCGCGCCCCCACACCCTTGGCGCAGTCCATGGCTGATCCTCCGCCAAAACCGATAATGGCCTGACAGGCGCTCTCTCGATACAGGAACGCCGCTTCCTCCACGTTTGAGACCGTGGGGTTCGCACGCGTTTCGGCATAGACCGTAACGCCAATCCCCCTGGATACGAGCGCCGTCTCGAGCGGTGCCGTGAGCCCCAGACGGGCAATGCCGGGATCCGTCACGATAAGGACCTTCTGAATCGAGCGCTTTTGAAGCACCGCGGGCACATCCTCGGCATGCTCTAAAATGCGCGGCTCGGTATAGGGCAGGATCGGCAATGCAATGCGAAAAACCGTCTGATATGTTCGGCACCAGGCACGACGCGCTAGATGCATAAAGGAAACTCCTTCATTTGTTGATAGGTCAACATTTGCTCGCCCGATTGTACTCAGCAGAGATCGCAGACGGCACGCCAATCGTTAATCAATCAACATCTTCATATCTCAAAATTGTTTTATTAAAAATCATTCCTAATAGGCTTCACATTTGGTTGCATTTATGGATAATAGAACTCGTCAAGACGCACGTCCGGAGAGGGCCCTTACGGGACCGGACGAGCGCACAATCGCCATCGATCGAAAGGATCGAATCATGAAGTTTGTTTGCCCCGTTTGCGGTTATGTGGAAGAGTTCGACGGCGACCAGCTGCCCGAGGACTTCAAGTGCCCCCAGTGCGGCGTTCCCGGTTCTCGCTTCCTGAAGCAGGAGGAGGGCCAGCTCGAGTGGGCTGCCGAGCACGTCGTGGGCGTCGCCAAGATGGAGGGCGTCTCCGAAGACATCGTTGCCGACCTGCGCGCCAACTTTGAGGGCGAGTGCTCCGAGGTCGGTATGTACCTGGCCATGGCTCGCGTCGCTCATCGCGAGGGTTACCCCGAGATCGGCCTGTACTGGGAGAAGGCTGCCCACGAGGAGGCCGAGCACGCCGCCAAGTTCGCTGAGCTCCTGGGCGAGGTCGTAACCGACTCCACCAAGAAGAACCTCGAGATGCGCGTTGAGGCCGAGAACGGCGCCACCGCCGGCAAGACCGATCTTGCCAAGCGCGCCAAGGCCGCTGGCCTCGATGCCATCCACGACACCGTGCACGAGATGGCTCGCGACGAGGCTCGCCACGGCAAGGCTTTCGCCGGCCTGCTCAAGCGCTACTTCGGCTAAGCCAGCCGCCTGAGAGATAATCTTTAGCTCGATAAGGCCCGGACCGTATTGGTTCGGGCCTTTTTGTGTCTCGAGGACTCGTTAACGCCCTGAAATAGGACTGCCTTCGGCATCAGTTGCTCGTCAAAAACTAAGTGAGTAGACTTTTTGGAACTTGCCGAGCACACCATCCATATTGCTTTATAAAGCCGCAGCTAAATGACTTGTTGCAAAACGGCCTGGTCGCCAAAGTGCCAAAAGTCTACTCACTTAGAACCGCAGCCGTCCACGATCGAGCAGTTTTGCGTCTAACGGGCATCTTTCCGTCGATTACTCCCAATTTTGTCCAGTCAACGAATAGTTCAGACCGGAGTAATGTCTCAGCCCTTTGCTCATCTGAGCTTTTATCACGATATTCAGCATCGAGCATCCTGCATACGGCCTTAACGACGGCGCGGAATCTATCCTCATCCGATATCTGTCTGTGTGTCAGGAGAAGTACATCGTAGCCCATGGCCTGAAGGGCCGTCATGCGGTCAGCGTCACGCAAACCATCCCCTGCGCGTCCGTGCGAGGCCTTTCCCTGACATTCAATGGCCACCTGTCGCCTGCCGTCCGGCGAAGAAAGAAGTAGGTCGATATATACACGGGACTTTCCCACAATCGCTCGAGCACTTGTGCTTAGCGTCACTTCGACATTGAGCTCTATGCCGCAAAACCCCTCGCCTCCCAGGACTCGCGGCAGTCCAAGCAACAAATACGCCTCGACCTCAAAAGGCGACGCGGCACCCAATGGAACGAGTTGCGATACCGCCATAAATCTATTGCCGTAAACATCTGAACAAAAACGGTCAAGGTCTCTGCCCAAAACCAAAGCGTCTCGACGCCATAAATTTGAGGCGGTGCCGTCCTCGGACGGGCAGCGCACCCAACCGACCGTTGTCGAAATCGCGCCCGAATCAATTGCACGCGAAAGCTCCGCCTCAAGTGCCGCCGGCAGGGCACACACCGCAAACTAGCCACACATCTCCGCCAATACCAAAAGAAGCTGGAGATCCGTCAGATGCCGCGACATGATGAATGCCGTCAGCAGAGGAGACGTAACCATAAACCCATGCTCCGTTTCCAGCACGGATTCCCTGGGGAGCTCACCAAGGAACAGCCGCTGCCTAATGCTGGCAGGGCAAGTCCGTTTGTTTCTCGTACGAACCAATGTATACAGCGGAAAACCGAGCGCGACCGCAGCCGTCGGGTTGCGGGCGAGGTCATATCGCTGCCGGTCTTCTTCCGGCCGTGGAAGCGGCGGACACAAAGCGCGAACCTGAGGAGGCAAACGCCAGTACCTAAAAGCCGATATGTCACAAAGTAGATCTTTCATAGACACAGGAAAACACGAATTTCAACCCAGTCAGTCACGATGCGGCGCGAACGCAGCAAAAATGGCGCCGAACGGACCGCCAAGTTTTCAACAGCCCTCCCCAACTGGCCAAAAGCTTGCCAAGAACTGGACGAAGCCCTGTTGAAAACCCCATTTTTTCTCGTGCGGAAGCTTTGCGCGGCAAGTGAGTAGACTTTTTTGAACATCCCGAGCAGGCCGGCCATCCTGCTTTTCAAAACCCCAGGTAGATAACTTGTTACAAAACTGCCTGGTCACCAAAGTTCCAAAAGCCTACTCACTTAGGTTGCAGAGTGCCTCCATGAGCTGCAATTCCAAGGTATTTAGCACTTTTGGACTCAAATCGTCATACTGGACAAGAATTTGACTTGAGTTTTCGGGGGCAGATGCGCCATCGGCGCACCAATAACACTCACTGATATCGACAAAAGGGATACTCGAGCGCGTGAGGGCCTGCGCAAAAGAGCTTCCGTCCGTTCCGCGCTCCGCAACCACGGTGCAGTAAAGGCCCGCGTCCTCATGCTCAATCGAAACCTCCCCTGCCGGAAACGTTTTCCGTACAAGCGCCGCCAGGCCATCACGCGCCTCGCGAGCACGAACGCGCACGCGATTCACATGTCGCTCGTAATCACCCGATTCCAGCAAACGCGCCAAAGCGACCTGGTCAACAGAGCTCACCGACGAAGCGTAAAAACCAAGGTTGCGCCTAAACCGCTCCATTAGCTCATCGGGCAGCACCATGTACGCTAGACGCAACGCAGATGACAGGCTCTTCGAAAACGTGTTGGTGTAGATAACCGACTGGGCGGCATCGATCGACGTGAGCGCGGGAATCGGCTTGCCGGCAAGGCGAAACTCACAATCAAAGTCATCTTCGATGAGATACCGACCTGGTCGCTCGGCGGCCCAGCTCAGAAGCGCATAGCGCCGCGCAATGCTCGTCACAAGGCCGGTCGGATACTGATGGGACGGCATCAGGTGAAGGACATCGGTCCCACTTTTCTGCAGAGTACTCAAGTCCACGCCCTCATCATCCAACGGGATATGTCGAACTTTGCAACCCATAGCCTGATAGATGCGCGTCAGGCGCAAATATCCCGGATCCTCAACGGCATACACTTTGTCGGCTCCAAGTAACTGAACCAACATGGTATCGAGCAGCTGGGCGCCCGCACCGATAACGATGTTGTCGGGATCGATATTCATGCCCCTCGTCCCACGCAGATGGTGAGCGATAGCGCGTCGTAGCCGAGCGGTGCCCTGTGCCGGTGCGGGCGAAAAGATCTCGCGCTCGTCTTCGGATGTCAACGTCGCCCGCAGTGCGCTTTGCCAAAGCCGCGCCGCCTCCAAAGCGGAAGGAGAGAGCGGGGCGAATTGCTCGGTCCGTCCGTTGACATCATGCGCGCTGGGGCCCACAGAGACGGTATCTCGGTCGATGCCCCCCGCAGCCAAAGGCAAAACCGGTGCATCCGAAAGCTCGCAAGCGTAGTAGCCACGCCGCGGCTTTGAGCAAATATAGCCCTCGGCAAGTAACTGGCTATATGCATTCTCGATGGTAATGACACTGATTCCCAGATGACTGGCAAAGGCGCGCTTAGACGGCAAATGCTCCCCCGCCGCAATGCGTCCAGCTACGATATCATCTCGAATTTGCTGGTAAACATACTCGTAGAGCGATGCCTCGCCGCGTTTTTCCAAATTGTAGTCAAGCATGAATTTGTCACCTGACCTTATTAAGTCATTCAATCTGATATTAGTCTGACCTTGTTATTATCTCGAAAACTGAGTATTTCGCCATACCCAGCTCCCCGATAGGATGTTCCGTCAAGCAATGCACATGCCAACCAAGGGAGCAACCATGGCAGAACAGACCAGCAAGGCCGATCGCGTCAAACTCAACCGCGAACTCGCGCAGATGCTCAAGGGCGGCGTCATCATGGACGTCACCACGCCCGAGCAGGCGCGCATCGCCGAGGAGGCAGGCGCCTGCGCCGTCATGGCTCTCGAGCGCATCCCGGCCGACATCCGCGCCGCAGGCGGTGTGTCGCGCATGAGCGACCCCAAGATGATCAAGGGCATCCAAGAGGCCGTCTCCATCCCCGTCATGGCCAAGTGCCGCATCGGTCACATCGTCGAGGCGCAGGTCCTTCAAGCCATCGAGATCGACTACATCGATGAATCCGAGGTTCTCTCCCCCGCCGACGATGTCTACCACATCGACAAGACCCAGTTTGACGTCCCATTTGTCTGCGGTGCCCGCGACCTGGGCGAGGCGCTGCGCCGTGTTGCCGAGGGCGCCACTATGATTCGCACCAAGGGTGAGCCGGGTACGGGCGACGTGGTCCAGGCCGTGCGCCACATGCGCAAGATCCAAAAGCAGATCCGCGACGTTGTTGCCCTGCGCGATGATGAGCTCTTTGAGGCAGCCAAGCAGCTGCAGGTTCCGGTCGAGCTGGTGCGCGAGGTCCATGCCACGGGCAGGCTTCCCGTCGTGAACTTTGCCGCCGGCGGCGTAGCGACCCCCGCCGACGCCGCGCTGATGATGCAGCTGGGCGCCGAAGGCGTCTTTGTGGGCTCGGGCATCTTTAAGAGCGGCGACCCGGCCAAGCGCGCCGCCGCCATCGTCAAGGCCGTGGCCAACTTCACCGACGCCAAGCTCATCGCTGAGCTTTCGGAGGACCTGGGCGAGGCCATGGTGGGCATCAACGCCGACGAAATTGAGATCATCATGGAGGAGCGCGGGCGCTAGTCCAGCAGAAAGGATCGCACATGAGCGATTATGCAGACCAGACGGTCGCCGTGCTGGCGGTCCAAGGTGCTTTTGCCGAGCACGAAGCGAGGCTGTCCGAGCTGGGCGCACACTGTATTGAGCTGAGGCAGGCGGCTGATTTGAAGCAGGACTTTGACCGTCTGGTACTTCCCGGCGGCGAGTCTACCGTTCAAGGGAAGCTGCTTGATGAGTTGGGCATGCTCGAGGAGCTTCGTGCCCGTATCGCTGAAGGCATGCCCGTCCTGGGCACCTGCGCCGGCCTGATTCTGCTGGCTCACGACCTTGCAGCCCACGACGATAAGGGGACGCCGCGCCTGGCAACCATGGATGTACTTGTCGAGCGCAATGCCTACGGCAGGCAGCTCGGCAGCTTTCGAACCAAGGGGCAAATAGCCGGCATCGACGGTGAAGTGCCGCTGACGTTTATCCGCGCGCCCCGCATCGTCGAGGTCCACGGCGACGCCAAGGCCTTAGCGAAAGTCGACGAGCGCATCGTCGCCGCCCGCCAGGGCAACCAGCTCGGCGTAACCTTCCACCCCGAACTCGACGAAGACGTCCGCCTCCACGAGCTCTTCCTCCAAATGTAGGCAGAGTAGAAACGAGCGTGGATTTTCGGACACGCAACAAATGAGAGTGGATAATCTCCCACTTTGAGCTTGAATGCAGGCTCAAACCGGGAGATCATCCACTCTTGTTCTATGTAGTCGTTTAAGAACGTCCCCAATGACTACAAGGAGTGTCCCAAGCTGCCGGCAGAAAAGGAACGTCCCTAACTGCCGCATCCGGAGCAAGACAACGCCGCAGGTAGAGGACGGACAGCGAGCGGGTCGCATTTGAGGCAAGGTGACGTGAAACGAAAGGGCGCTGACCTTCTGGTCGCGCCCTTGAAGTTGAACGTCAGATTGTCCAAATGCGGCCCGCGCAGCGTCGGCCGGTTACGGCGTTTGGTAAAACGCCGTAACTCTAAATCCGCTCCGCGATCTCGTGGATGAGGTAGTCGGTCTTTTCCCAGCCCAGGCACGGGTCGGTGATCGACTTGCCAAAGACGCCGCCGTCGACCGGCTGGTTGCCGTCCTCCAGGTAGGACTCGATCATAAAGCCCTTGACCAGCTTAGAGATGGACTCGTTGCGGCGGCAGCTGTCGAGCACCTCCTTGCAAATGCGGTACTGCTCCAGCGGACGCTTGCCCGAGTTGTCATGGTTGCAGTCGATGATCGCTGCCGGATTGGCGTAGCCGGCATGCTCGGTATAGCGCTCGGCCAGGCGCTCCAGGTGTTCGTAGTGGTAGTTGGGGTAGGTACGCCCATCGAGACCGATGTAGCCACGCATAACGGCGTGTGCGAGCGGGTTGCCGTCGCACTCGACCTCCCAGTTGCGGAAGATGAAGCTCTGGTGCGCCTGCGCGGCGTAAATGGAGTTGAGCATAACGGTGGTAGAGCCGGCAGTGGGATTCTTCATGCCGACGGGTACCGAAATGCCGCTCGACACCAGGCGATGCTCCTGGTTCTCGACCGAGCGTGCGCCCACGGCAACATAGCTCAGCAGGTCGACGAGGTATTGGTAGTTGGACGGGTAGAGCATCTCATCGGCGGTAAAGAAGCCGGTCTCCTCGATGACGCGCAGGTGCATGTGGCGGATGGCCTTGACGCCCTCGAGCAGGTCGTCGGGAGCCTCGGGGTTGGGGTTGTGCAGAAGACCCTTGTAGCCGGTGCCCTTGGTGCGCGGCTTATTGGTGTAGACGCGCGGAATGATGATGAGCTTGTCCTTGACCTCTTCGGCGGTCTTGGCCAGTCGGTCCATATACTCGAGCACCGAATCCTCGCGGTCGGCAGAGCACGGGCCGATGATGAGCACCTTACGTGCGTCCTCGCCGGTAAAGACTTTGGCGACCTCGGCGTCAAATGCCTGCTTTTTGGCGGTAAGCTCGGCAGAAAGTGGCATTTCCTCGCGGATCTCCATGGGGATCGGCAGCCTGCGTTTGAATTCCATGGCCATAGGGGTCTCCTCAATCTATAGAATGAGCAATAAGCGTATTGTCGAATGCTCGGCATTATCCGCTGTCGCACGCTAAAGTGCAAGTCCTTGTCACCCCGAAACCTACCAAAAAGAGACAGGTTTATTTTGGCAGGTTTTATCTGGGTAAACGTTGGCGAATGCCGGGAGGGAGCGGCGCCGCGCGGGACCCTAAGGCTGTTGTCAGTTCCCCAGGAAATACCCTGTGGGCAAAAAATGCCAAATATGAGTACGGTTGCTAACCTAGTATCATATTGCCTTCGCAAAATAATAGACATAACAGCAAAATATGTTCATTAACGCAAACACATATAAGTTCGCTATAGGATTGTTTGATCAATTTAGGGACGCGTGTAAGCCGTGAAAACGGCATTTGGGGCTGTTTTGGCTGTTACTAAAAAGGTATCAGTACTCAAATTTGCCATTTTTTGCCCACGGGGCCTCGAAGGGGCTGCCAATCAGGTCCCAGGGGAGGCGGTTTGAGGGCCGCAGAGCAAAAAAACGGGGGTGCAGGTTGTCCTGCGCCCCCGTTTTCTTGGCATTGCGGTTGTTTGCCGCCGGTTTTTACGCCGCTTCGTCGAACTGCGAGTTGTACAGGTCGGCGTAGAAGCCGCCCTGGGCGAGCAGCTCGTCGTGCGTGCCCTTCTCGACGATGTCACCGTCGCGGATTACCAGAATCACGTCGGCGTTGCGGATCGTGGACAGGCGGTGCGCGATGACAAAGCTGGTACGGCCCTGCATCAGCGCATCCATGGCGCGCTGAATAAGCTCCTCGGTACGGGTGTCGACGTTGGAGGTCGCCTCGTCCAAAATCAGCGCCGGACGGTCGGCCAGAATGGCGCGGGCGATGGTCACGAGCTGGCGCTGACCCTGCGAGAGGTTGGTGCCCTCTTCGTTGATCATAAAGTCGTAACCGCCGGCGAGCGTATGGATAAAGTGGTCGCAGCGTGCGGCGCGTGCAGCGGCTTCGACCTCGGCATCGCTCGCATCGGGACGTCCGTAGCGAATGTTCTCGCGAATGGTGCCGTTGAACAGCCACGTATCCTGCAACACCATGGCAAACTCGCCGCGCAGTGCCGCGCGGTCCCAGTCGCGCACGTCGATACCCTCGACGCGCAGCGAGCCGCCGTCCACATCGTAGAAGCGCTGCAGCAGCTTGATGAGCGTGGTTTTGCCGGCGCCGGTGGGGCCGACGATGGCGATGGTCTGGCCGGGTTGCGCCTCGCAGCTAAAGTCGTGGATGATGGTCTTGTCGGGCGTATAGCCAAACTTGACGTGATCAAACTCCACATGGCCGGGGCGCTTTTCGGGAATCTGCGCGTCGGCTTTCTGCTCCTCCTCGGGCGCGGCCAGGAACTCAAAGACGCGCTCGGTGGCGGCGGCCATCGACTGCATCGTGTTGCTCACGTTGCCCAGCTGCTGCACGGGTTGCGTAAAGTTGCGAACGTACTGGATAAAGCTCTGGATGTCGCCGGGCGTGGCATTGCCGGTCAGCGCGAGCTGCGCGCCCACCACGACAACGCCCACGTAACCCATGTTGCCCACCAGGCTCATAAGCGGCATCATCAGGCCCGACAGGAACTGCGAACGCCAGCCACTAATAAACAGGCGGTCGTTTTGACGGTCGAACTCCTCGATTGAGGCCTCGGCGCGGTCGAACACCTGAATGACGTTTTGACCGGCAAAGTCCTCCTCGATAATGCCGTTGACGGCGCCCAGGACCTGCTGCTGCTCGCGGAAGTACGGCTGCGAGAAGTGAATCATCACCATCAAGATAATTGCGGCTGCCGGCAGCGTGAGCACGGTGACGCCGGTGAGCGGCAGGCTGATCGACAGCATCATGACGAGCACGCCGATAATCTGCGTCACCGACGTGATGAGCTGCGTCACGCTCTGGTTGAGCGACTGACCCAGCGTATCGACGTCGTTGGTGATGCGGCTGAGTACGTCTCCCTTGCTGTGGCCGTTGAAGTAACTCATCGGCACGACGGCAATCTTGGCGGCGATTTCCTTGCGCATGCGGTAGCAGATCTTTTGCGTGACGCCGGTCATGAGCCAGCCCTGGACCAGGCTGCAGACAGAGCTCGCCAGATACAGGCAGAGCAAAAAGCCGAGCGTCTTGGCGATCCAGTTAAAGTCGACATCGCCGGTGCCGTTGACCTTGGCAACCAAGCCCTCGAACAGTTTGGTGGTAACCTGGCCGAGCACCTTGGGCCCCACAATGTTAAAGATGACCGAGCACACGGCAAAGGCGACGGCGGCAAACACGGCAATCTTGTGCTGGCCGATATACCCGAGCAGCTGCCTCATGGTGCCCTTAAAGTCCTTGGCCTTTTCGCCGCGACGCATGCCACCCATGCGGCCCATGGGACCACGCTGACGAGTGGGCTTGGGAATTTGAGTCTTGGTCTCGTCTGCCATTAGCGCTCGCCTCCTTCCATAACGGCTGCAATCTCTTCTTGGGTAAGTCCCAGCTCCTCGGCGGAAAGCTGCGACTGTGCAATCTCCAGGTACGCCGGGCAGTTGTGCAGCAGCGCCTCGTGCGTGCCGGTGCCCACCACGTGACCGTCGTCGAGCACGATGATCTGGTCGGCGTGCATGATGGTCGCGATGCGCTGGGCCACGACCACGAGCGCGGCGTCGGTGACGTTTTTGGCCAGCTCCTCGCGCAGGCGTGCGTCGGTCTTGTAGTCAAGCGCGCTAAACGAATCATCGAAAACTACGACCTCGGGCTTCTTGGCCAAGGCGCGGGCGATGGCCAGACGCTGGCGCTGACCGCCCGAAACATTGGAGCCGCCCTGGCTGATGGGGGAGTCGTAGCCGCCCTCGCGTTCGGCGATAAAGTCCTCGGCCTGGGCGATGCGCGCGGCCTGGCGCATGTCGTCATCGCTTACCATGTCGCCGGCAAACTTGAGGTTGCTCTCGACAGTGCCCGAGAACAGGCGACCCTGTTGCGGGATGTAACCAATGCGTCGGCGTAGCTCGGAAAGGGTCATGTCGCGCACGTCGATGCCGTCGAGCGAAATGCTGCCGCCCGTGACGTCGTACAGGCGCGGAATCAGCTGCACGAGCGTGGACTTGCCCGAGCCCGTGGAGCCAATGATGCCGAGCATCTGACCGGCATGCGTGGTGAAGTTCACGCCGCTGATGACATCGGCGCGGGCATCGGGATACTGGAAGCTCACGTCGCGGAAGGTGAGCTCACCGCGCGGCGCGCTGGCCGCGGGCAGTTTGGGCGAGGCGGGGTCGTTGATGCTCGTGGGGCAGGTGATGACCTCTTCCACGCGCTCGGCTGCGACCTCGGCACGGGGCAGGATGACCGAAACCATGGTGAGGATCATAAACGCCATGACGATCTGCATGGTGTAGGAGATAAACGCCATCATGTTGCCGACCTGCATCACGCCGTCGGACACGCCCTGCGCGCCAAACCAGACGATAAGCACGGTGATGCAGTTCATGACGAGCATCATGAGCGGCATCATAAAGCTCATGGCTCGGTTGGTGTAGAGCTGCGTGGTCATTAGGTCGAGCGATGCCTTGTCAAAACGCTCGAGCTCATGCTCTTCGCGGTTGAACGAGCGGATGGGCATAAGGCCGTCGAGCAACTCGCGGGCGGTAAGGTTCACGCGGTCCACAAAGCTCTGCATCTTTTTGAACTTGGGCATGGTGAGGCCCATGAGCACGCCGACGACGGCCGAGACCGCGATGATGGCTACGGCGATGGTCCACTCCAGGCCGGTGTGGTTGGCCAGGACGCGCATGACGGCGACGATGCCCATGACGGGGGCCATCAGGCACATGCGGATAAACAGGGTTGCGGCCATCTGGATCTGCTGAATGTCGTTGGTGCAGCGGGTGATGAGCGAGGCCTGGCTAAACTTGCCCACCTCGGCCGGCGAGAAGTGCATAACCTTGTTGAAGGTCTCGCGGCGCAGGTCGCGGGCGATGGAGCAGGCGGTGCGCGAGGCCACGGCGCCGGTCAGGATGGTGGCGACCAGCGAGATCAGACACAGGCCAAACATCGTGGTCGCCATGCGGCTCAGGTAGGCGTTTTGCACGTCGGCGGGGTCGATGCCCTGCGCCTTGTACTCGTCCTGCACATAGCTCACGGCGCGCTGGGTGACGATGGAGCCCGACATGGAGCCCATTTTGTCCGCCATTTGGTTGGCGCCCTCGACGAGCTTGCTTTGGTCTACCAGACCGCCCTTGACACCTAGGCGCATACTCTTCATGGTGATCTTGCCGCCGTCGGCATCAATCTGCTTTTGCATGCTCTGCGCCGCTGCGGCCTTCTGCTGCATCTCGGCGAGTTGCTCGGGCGTCATCGCTGCCATTTGCTCGGGGGTGGGCATGGCCTGGGCAGCGTTGTCGTCTTTCTCGCTGGACGAGCCCATCATGTCGCCCATGGAGTTGGCGTCGATGCCCTGGTTGAGCGAAAGGACAACAGTCTCGGGCAGGCTCATAATGTCGGCAATCTTGCCTCCATCGGCACGCTCTTCCTCGGTGCCCTCGTACGTTCGAATGTCGTTTTTGTCAGCCTTGCTAAACACGGCCTCCACAGCCTTGGCGTCCTTGGCGCTCATAAAGAGTTCGAGGTCGTCGAGCGATTCGGCGCGGATGGTGTCGGGTACGGGCGACGCGATGCCGCCTTGCTGCACACCCACGTCGACGATGTCGCTCATATAGGTAGGCAGCGCCAGATCGGCGTTGCAGCTGATTACGATAAGTACGATAGCTGCGAACAGTGCCAGGATATGTTTTTTAAAGAGCTTGAGAATCCTCACTCGGCATCTCTCCTTTCTTGATTGCGGTCGATAATTTCGTTGGCACGTCTAAGAAGGCGCACCATCTCTTGGGTATCTGTTTCGCCGAGCTGCTCGAGGAAGGCCGCGGTGCGGTCCTCGAATTCCCGACGTTTGATTTCGATAACCTG
>CABUOF010000004.1 GCA_902493125.1 uncultured Collinsella sp.
AAGCGACGCATCCAGCGCCTCGTGGTCAAGCTCACGGCCAAGATACCCTTCGCACAGCATAATCGCGCACGCAGCATTCTGCGGCTGATAGGCCGGCTTGACCATGCTCGACGTATAAATCGCGCGTGGCGTGGTACAGCTAAACTCCACGGTATCGCCCACGTGCTCCGGCACCTTGGTCGTGGCATGGTTCACCACCAGCGGCACTATGCCGCACTCGCGGCAACGGGCATCCATCACGCGCTGAACGCTCGCCTCGTGCGTACCCTCGCCAAGCGCCCGGGTTTGATAACTGCAGCCTTCTCCCCCGCAATGGCCTCGAGCGTATCGCCTAAAATACGTGTGTGATCGAGCCCAATGCCCGTAATGGCCACGGTGACAGGATCGGTCGCGCTTGTGGCGTCCCAACGCCCGCCCATGCCAACCTCGAGCACGGCAACGTCCACCGCAGCCTCGGCAAACATTACAAGTGCAGCAGCCGTAAGCAGATCAAACGGCGTTATGGAATAGGCGCGCTCCCCCGCTGCCACACGACGAGCATTCACACGATGCCCCGCCTCGACAGCTGCCGAAACGCCACGGGCAAAGGCCTCGTCGCTCACAATGCACCCATCGACCTCCATGCGCTCGGGATAGCGCACCAGCTGCGGCGACGTATACAGCGCGGTCTTGAGCCCCTCACCACGAAGAATGGCAGCCGAAAAACGCGTAGTCGAAGTCTTGCCATTGGTACCGGCAACCTGAATGCAATCGAAATACTCATCCGGACGACCAAGCTCATCGAGCATATCGACAACCGTCTCGAGCAAAGGACCAGCATCCCCAGAAATCCGCCCCGTATCAGCAGCAAGCCCCACAACCTCATCAAACGAAAGCAACTCAAACGAGAACGGAACGACATACGACCCAGAACGCTTAGCCATAACTCAAAGTCCCCCATAACAGAAAAAGAGGCCCACCAAAAAGAATGAGCCCCTCGCGTTGACAATATCAGCCTTTATCCACTTGCAGCAGAATCAAGGCCACAACCAAGTGGCCCTAACCTACCAGCTGCAAACAACCACGTAACCGCACTAGGAGCGGCCCGACGCTTTGCTCGATACAAGTTCCGCACGCAAAGGACAGCACTTAATGTGCTGTCCGTCTTGCGCAGGACTGTCCGCAGTAGCGAGTAAAGCGTCGGGACGCGCCCCCAAGTTAGACCTACGAGAAGTCAGCAACCTGAGCAGTCAGCGCCGCCAGGATCTCCTTGAGCTCAGCTGCACGGTCCCTCTTCTTCTGGACCACCGCGGGCGCGGCCTTGGCCACAAAGCCCTCGTTGGCGAGCGTCTTCTCACAGCCGGCGAGCTCCTTCTGGGCCGCGGCAATCTCCTTCTCCAGGCGCGCCTTCTCGGCCGAAAGATCAACCTTGCCCTCGAGCACCACAAAGACCTCGACGCCGCTATCAACCACGGCGATGCTCGCAGCCGGCTTCTCGACGTCGGTACCCATGACCAGCGAAGCGGTGTTGGCCAGCGGCTCAATGGTCGAGCGCAGGCTCTCGAGCTTCTCGATGTCCTCGGCACCGGCGCGCACGACCACGTCGAGCTCGGCCTTGGGGCTCAAGCGATAACGCGAACGCGTGGCGCGGGCGGCGGAAACGACCGTGCGGCACAGCTCAAACGCGCGCTCGGCGTCCTCGTCAACATACTTGGCGTAGTCGGCGGGCTCCGGCCACTTGGCGATCATGAGCGCCTCGGCGCGGTTCAGGTTGCCCTCGGCGTCCAGGTCGAGCACGCTCGCCGGCATGTTGTCCCAGATCTCCTCGGTGACAAACGGCATAAGCGGGTGCATCAGGCGAATGGAGGTGTCGAGCACAAAGATCAGGTTGCGCTGGGCCTGCAGACGGCCCTCGCCCTTCAGGCGGGCCTTGGTGACCTCGACGTACCAGTCGCAGACCTCGTTCCAGAAGAACTGCTGCACGCCGCGGGCCATGTCGCCAAAGGTGTAGTTCTCGATGCCCTCGGTGACCATCTTCACGGCCTTGGCCAGGCGGCTGAACATCCAAGCGTCGGCCGGCGTCTCCACGACGGACTCGCCGGGCGTGTAGCCCTCCATGTTCATAAGCAGGAAGCGGCTGGCGTTCCAGATCTTGGTCACAAAGCTCTTGGCCTGATCGGTGCGCGGGCTGTCGATGAGCTTCTTGGTCTTCTTGTCGATGTTCGCGTCGAACTTAACATCCTGGTTGTTAGTGCACAGCGTGAGCAGGTTGAAGCGCATGGCGTCGGCGCCGTACATGCCAATGAGGTCCATGGGGTCAACTCCGTTGCCCTTGGACTTGGACATGCGGCTGCCGTCCTTGGCAAGGATCGTCGGGTAGATGACGACGTCCTTAAACGGCACCTCGTCCAGGAAGTACAGCGAGCTCATGACCATGCGGGCGACCCATAGCGCGATGATGTCGCGCGCGGTGACGAGCGCCGTCGTGGGGTGATGACCCTCGAGCAGCTCCGGCTTTTGCGGCCAGCCCTGCGTGGCAAAGGTCCACAGCTGCGAGCTGAACCAGGTATCCAGCACGTTCTCGTCCTGATGCACGTGATGGCCGCCGCACTTGGGGCACACGTCGGTGTCCTCGGTAAGGGCGTCCTCCCAGCCGCAGTCCTCGCAGTAGAACACGGGGATGCGGTGGCCCCACCACAGCTGGCGGCTGATGCACCAATCCTTGAGGTTCTCCATCCAGGTGGTGTAGGTCTGCGTCCAACGCGCGGGGTGGAAGGTTACCTTGCCGGAGTGGACGGCGTCGAGCGCCGGCCCCTTGAGCTTGTCAACGGCCACAAACCACTGCTCGGACAGCCACGGCTCCAGGGCGGCGTCGCAGCGGTAGCAGTGCATGACGGAGTGGTCGTGGTCCTCAACATGATCGAGCAGGTCATGCTCCTCAAACCACTTAATGACGGCCTCGCGGCACTCCTCGCGGGTCATGCCGCTGAACTCGCCGTAGCCCTCGACGACCACAGCATGCTCGTCGAAGATATTG
Source organism: uncultured Collinsella sp. (assembly GCA_902493125.1). Classification (GTDB taxonomy): domain Bacteria; phylum Actinomycetota; class Coriobacteriia; order Coriobacteriales; family Coriobacteriaceae; genus Collinsella. The sequence continues at coordinate 3,017 of CABUOF010000004.1, forward strand.
ATCTGCGGCAGGTCGTGGGCCTGACCCATGGCGTAATCGTTGGGGTCGTGGGCCGGGGTGACCTTAACAAAGCCGGAGCCAAAGTTGGCGTCGACATGCCAATCCTCAAAGATAGGAATCTCGCGGTTGACGATGGGAAGCTTGACGGTCTTGCCCACAAAGGCGGCCTTCTCAGGGTCCTTCGGGGAAACGGCGACGCCCGTGTCGCCGAGCATGGTCTCGGGGCGCGTGGTGGCGACGACGATGTAGTCCTGGCCGCTGACCGGCTCGGTCAGCGGGTAGCGCAGGTGCCACAGGTGGCCCTTCTCGTCCTTATATTCGGCCTCGTCGTCCGAGATAGCGGTGGTGCAGTTGGGGCACCAGTTAACGATACGCTTGCCACGGTAGATCAGGCCGTCGTGGTACCAGTCGCAGAACACCTTGCGCACGGCTTGGGCGTAGTCCTCGTCCATGGTGAAGCGCTCGTTATCGAAGTCGACGGAGCAGCCCATACGTTTGATCTGCTCGACGATGATGCCACCGTACTCGTGGGTCCAATCCCAGCAGGCGTCGACAAACTTATCGCGGCCGATCTCCAGGCGGCTGATGCCTTCGCTCTTGAGTTTCTTGTCGACCTTGGTCTGCGTAGCGATACCGGCGTGGTCGGTGCCGAGCACCCAGCGCGTGGACTTGCCGCGCATGCGGGCCATGCGGATGATGGCGTCCTGGATGGAGTCGTCGGTGGCGTGGCCCATGTGGAGCTTGCCGGTCACGTTGGGAGGCGGAATGGTGACGGTGCAGTCGCCCACGCCCTCACGGCGCTTATAGTAGCCGCCGTCGAGCCACTTCTGCAGGATCGCCGGCTCGTTGGTCGACGGATCGTAGTTCTTGGGCATTTCTTCCATATATCTCTCCCTTGCCCGTCGGGGAGGAATGTAGGGCCGATTTTCGCTCGGTCAGGTCCTGGGCTCGCTCGAAGACCACATTAAGTGGTCTTCGGCTCGTGCGGAATCTACGAAAATCGGCCCTACATTCCTCCCCTTAGGTATCGATTACTCCAGTCTGTAATGACTTCGCTGAGGCTTAAAACAAACACACAGAATAACACAGGTAGTTGGGGTTATTGCGCATATATAAAATAGCCTCCGACCGCGGGTGGTCGGAGGCTATTTGCAAACACGTTTTAGGCAGGTTTAGCCGTAGATGCGCTGGGGCTGTTCTTCGCCCTTTACGGAGGCTTCGGTCACGATGACCTTGGTGACGCCTTCCTCGCTGGGCAGGTCGAACATCGTCTGCTGCAGCACGTCCTCGCAAATAGAGCGCAGGCCGCGGGCGCCGGTCTTGCGGGCGAGCGCCATGCGAGCGATCTCGTGCAGGGCCGCGTCCTCAAACTCAAGATCGACGTCCTCGAGCTGGAACATCTTGCGGTACTGACGCACCACGGCGTTCTTGGGCTCGGTCAGGATCGACACCAGGTCGTCCTCGTCGAGCGCCTGCGTCTGGGTGACGACGGGCGTACGTCCCACAAACTCGGGAATCATGCCAAAGGCGTTGAGGTCCTGCGGGAGCACCTGACGCAGCAGGTCGTTCTCGTCGACCGAGGTCGGGCCGGCGATCTCGGAGTTAAAGCCCACGCCCTTGTTGCCCACGCGGTCGGCGATGATCTTGTCCAGACCCACAAAGGCACCACCGCAGATAAACAGGATGTTGGTCGTGTCGATCTGCAGCAGCTCCTGCTGGGGATGCTTGCGGCCGCCGGTGGGCGGAACGCTTGCCACCGTGCCCTCAAGGATCTTAAGCAGCGCCTGCTGAACGCCCTCGCCCGAAACGTCGCGGGTGATGGAGAGGTTCTCGGCCTTGCGGGCGATCTTGTCGATCTCGTCCACGTAGATAATGCCAACCTGTGCGCGCTCGATATCGCCATCGGCGGCGTTGATGAGCTTGAGCAGGATGTTCTCCACGTCCTCGCCAACGTAACCGGCCTCAGTAAGCGCGGTGGCATCGGCGATGGCAAACGGCACCTCGAGGATGCGCGCAAGCGTCTGGGCGAGCAGGGTCTTGCCGGTACCAGTGGGACCGAGCAGCAGGATGTTGGACTTGGCGAGCTCCACCTCATCCATATCATCGTCGAGTTGCGAGTCCAAGCCGTCGTCAAAGGCCGAAAGCGCAGCGCCACCCTCAATCACGCGGCGGTAGTGGTTGTACACGGCAACCGACATGGCGCGCTTGGCGTCCTCCTGGCCCATAACATAGGCCGAAAGCTCGTCATAAATCTCGTGCGGCGTCGGCACGTGCGTGATGACCTGGCGGTCGTCCTCGAGCTCAAAGCCCTCGGTCTCGGGGTCCACGGCGGGCTGGGATGCAGCCTGACCATGGTCGTTGAGGAAGCCCGGCAGCTTGCCGTTGCGGGCAGCGTCCATAAAGTCCGAAGCCAGCGACTCCTCCAGAATCTCGGAACAGGCGGCGACGCACTCGTCACAGATAAAGATGTTGGTCGGGCCCTTTACGAGGCGACGGACCTGGCCCTGCTCTTTTCCGCAGAAGGAGCAGCGGATGGGGTTGCCGTTCTCGTCAAAGTTGTCCTGCATGTTTCCTGCCATCCTAGGCATCCTTCGCGGCGAGATCGCGCGAGGTGACGATACGGTCGATCAGACCGTAGTCGAGGGCCTCGGCAGCAGTCAGGTAGTTGTCGCGCTCGGTGTCGGCCTGGACCTTCTCGATGGGCTGGCCCGAGGCGTCGGACAGGATCTGGTTGAGCTCGCGGCGAGTCTTCTTAATCTCCTCGGCAACGATCTCGATCTCAGTCTGCTGGCCCTGGGCACCGCCGCTGGGCTGGTGAATCATGACCTTGGAGTGCGGCAGGCAGAAGCGCTTGCCCTTAGCGCCGGCCGAAAGCAGCACGGCGGCCATGGACGCAGCCATACCGACGCAAATGGTGGAGACCTGCGGCTTGATGAAGTTCATGGTGTCCAGAATCGCCAGGCCGGAGTAGACCTCGCCGCCGGGCGAATTGATATAGAGCGAGATATCCTTCTCGGCATCCTGGCTCTCAAGATGCAGCAGCTGGGCAACGACCAGGTTGGCGCTGACGGAGTTGATCTCCTCGCCCAAGAAGATGATGCGATCGTTGAGCAGGCGCGAATAGATATCGTAGCTGCGCTCGCCGCGCGGCGTCTGCTCGATAACGTATGGCACGAGGGCGGAATCGAACTTGGCGATCATACGCATCTCCATTTCTCTCTTGCGGACCAAATTGGTTCTAGATAAACGTACGGTGCCCGCATGCTATGCATTGGCTGGCACCGTACGAAGCAACCGGATAACCGGTGTATAACTTTACCCCATCACGGGCGCACCCATGCGCTCGTGGGCAAGGTGGCGAGAATTACTCGGCGTCCTTGGCGGTCTCGTCGACCTCGGTCACCTTGGCGTTCTCGACCAGGTGGTCGACGGCCTTGGAGCGACGGATGGACTCGCGGACAGCAGGCATGCGACCATCGGCGATGAACTCAGCCTTGGAAGCCTCGACGTCCTTGACGCCAGCCTTCTCGAACTCGGCGTTGATGTCGTCCTCGGTGACCTCGATCTTGAGCTCACGGGCGAGGGCGTCCAGAGCCAGGGACTCACGGGCAACGTCGTTGGCCTGCTTGTGCAGGTCGCCGATGAACTGCTCCATGGTCAGACCGGAAGCGGGCAGCCAGGTGTCCAGGGTCATGCCGCGGGCAGCGAGGTTGGACAGGAAGTTCTGGCCGAGCTCCTCAAAGACGGACTGCTCGTAGTCGGTATCCATCTCGTCGAGGCGCTCGGCGAGAGCGGAGACGCAACGGTTCTCCTTCTCGGCCGGCAGGCGGGAAGCCTTGTCCTGCTCGATCTCGATCTTGATGGCGTCGCGCATAGCGTCGATGCTGTCGAAGCCAAAGTCGGACTTGACGAGCTCGTCGGTGAGCTCGGGGGTGTTGCGGACCTTGATGCCCTTGACGGTGACCTCGACGGTGTGGGTCTCGGCCTCCTCGCCCTCCTCGGCCTCGTCGGTCCAGGTGACGGACTTGACGTCGTCAACGTTGGCGCCGATCAGGGCCTCGTTGAATTCCTTGGGGTTGCTGTCGCTACCGGCGATGAGCATGCGGCCCTCGGCGGCAAAGTTGTCGGCATTCTCGACGGCCTTGAGGTCGACGGTGACGTAGTCCTCGGCCTCGACGGCGCGACCCTCGACGTCCTCGAAGGTGGCACGGTAGTTGAGGAGCATCTCGACCTGGTTGTTGATCTCGGACTCGGTGACCTCCGCGGGAGGCATCTCGATCTCGACGGCGTCGAAGGAGGAGAGCTCAGCGGCAGGACGCAGGGAGAACTCAACGGTGTAGGTGTAGTCCTCGTGATCCTTGGCGAGGTCGAGCTCCTTGTAGTCACCGCTCTTGGTGGGGACGATGTCCAGCTCGTTGAGGACGGCGGGCTCGTTGGCGGCGATCAGGTCGTTGGTGGCCTGAGCGAGGGTAGCCTCGGCGCCAAGAGCGGAGTCGATGACCGGACGGGGGGCCTTACCGGCGCGGAAGCCCGGGAAGCGGTACTTCTTGGCGGTGTCCTTGTAGGCCTTCTTGATCGCGGCGTCGACGTCGGCGGCCGGGATGGTGACCGTAGCGGTGAGCTTGGCGTCCTTGACGTCAGAAGCGGTGATGTTCAACACGTTCCTCCTCATACTGCCCAGCTTATCTGAGGTGCTGGTACCTTTATGCAACAAGCGTCGCGAGGGCATAAGCCGACGCGGGTGCGTTGGTGCGGGCGAAAGGACTCGAACCTTCACGGGAATCCCACCAGAACCTAAATCTGGCGCGTCTACCAATTCCGCCACGCCCGCATGAGCGCACAGACTAGGAATGATAGCAGATACGAACGGCAAGCGCACGCACACGTTTTTAGCTCACGACCTCACCACGAGCGCAAGGCATCCCATCTCATAAGTTGCGGTGGAATAGTTCCTGTTTGGGGCTCCAGTCCTCCAAAACAGGAACTATTCCACCGCAACTTCGGTGCGACTCGGCAGTCTGGCGGTGCTGGCCATGTGCCGGAAAGCGTGTCCCGGTTTGGGGCCTCGGAATGGGACACGATTTCCGCTATAGCCATCAACCGGAAACTGCAACCCGTTTTGAGCCCCTATTCCGGGATGCACTTTCCGCCGAGGGCCTCAAACGGAAACTGCAGCCCACAATTCGGTCGAAAAGTGGGCTGCAGTTTCCCCGGGCTAGACAAAGAGCGGCGGTCTGCTCGTCTACTCCCCCAGCAGCGCTTTCTCGGGCGTGATGGGCAGTGAGCGAACCTGATGTCCGGTAGCGTGTGCCACGGCCGAGGCAACGGCGGCGAGCGGCGTGTTGATGACGACCTCGCCGATCGATTTGGCACCAAACGGGCCCGTCGGCTCGTAGCTCGGCTCAAAGGCCACGCGAATGCTGCCGATATCCAGGCGCGCGGGCAGCTTGTAGCTCATAAAGTTCCCGGTGCGCAGGCGGCCGCGGTCGTCGTGCTCGACGATCTCGTAGAGCGCGTGACCGATGCCCTGGGCAATGCCGCCCTCGGCCTGGACGCGCGCGAGCGCCTCGTTGATCACGGTGCCGCAGTCCACAGCCGCCGCGTAATCCACCACGGTCACCTTGCCGGTAGCCTTGTGGACCTCGACCTCGGCAATGCCGGCCATAAACGGCGGAGGCGAAACGGGCAGGCAGGCAGAGGCATGCGAGGTGAGCGCGTCGCCGCCTGCGATGTTCTTGACGCACAGGTTGGCAAAGTCGCGCAGCGTGAGGTAGCGGTTCTGCTCACGCGCGGCACGCTCGTCGGACAGGCGCACGTACTGACCATCAAAGACCACGTCGGCGGCGTCCACGTCCCACATCTGGGCGGCCTTGGCGCAGACCTTCTCACGCAGCTCGGTCGCGGCGTTCTTGGCGGCAAGGCCCGTCACGTAGGTACCGGAGCTCGCGTACGAGCCGGCATCGAACGGCGACACGTCGGTGTCCACGCCGCGTACCACAATCATTGAACTCTCCACGCCCAGCTCCTCGGCGGCAATCTGCGCCAGGATCGTGTCGACGCCCATGCCGTTATCGGTGGCGCCGGTGCCAATGGTAATGAAGCCGTCCTCTTCAAGGCGCATGTCGATGCCGGCGATATCCACGTTGGAGATGCCCGAGCCCTGCATGGTAAGCGCGCAGCCCAGGGCGCGCACGCGGTCGCCCAGGTCCACGGCCAGCGGCTTGTCGCGCCAGCCGATCATGTCCATCGCGCGCAGCAGGCAGCGGTCGAGCGCGCAGGCGTTGAGTTTCTCGTTGTAGTACTGCGGCATGATCTCGCCCTCGCGCACGATGTTCTTAAGGCGCAGGTCGGCGGGGTCCATGTGCAGCATGTCGGCGAGCTCGTTGACAGCGCTCTCCACGGCAAACTGGCCCTGGGTGGCACCGTAACCGCGATACGCTCCGCCGCGGTTGGTATTGGTGTAGACGGCGTCCCAGCTAAAGCGGCTCGCCTTCACGTGGTTGTAGATGGGCAGGCTCTTGTGGCCCGAGAGGCCGATCGTCGTGGTGGCATGCTCGCCATAGGCCCCGGCGTTGGACAGCGTATGCAGATCGATGGCCGTGATGGTGCCGTCGTTCATGGCGCCCAGCTTAACGGTCATCTGCATCTGGTGGCGCGAGTTGCCCGCGGTGATGGTCTCCTCGCGGGTATAGCAGCAGTAGCTCGGACGGCCGGTCTGCTGGGTGACGAACGCCACGAAGATCTCGCAGCAGCCCGTCTGCTTGGAGCCAAAGCCGCCGCCGATGCGCGGCTTAATGACCTGCACCTGCGACTGCGGGATATCGAGCGACTGAGCGACCATGCGGCGCACGTGGAAGGGCACCTGCGTGGAGGTGGTCACCGAGATACGCCCAAACGCGTCGGTCGTCGCGAAGGCGCGGAAAGTTTCCATGGGCGAGGTCTGCGTGGCCTGGCTGGTGTAGGTGCGGGTGAAGACGATGTCGCTCTGGGCGAAGGCCTCGTCCAGATCGCCATAATCGCTGGTACCGCTGCACACCAGGTTGCGAGCAACGTCGCCGCCCTGCGGGAACATAAAGGTCACGTCGCCCTCGGGGTGGACCACGATGTCGTTATCGAGCGCCTGGGTAAAGTCGAGCAGCGGCTCAAGCACCTCATAGTCGACCTTGATGAGCTTGAGCGCCTTGTCGGCGGCCTCCTCGGTCTCGGCGGCGACGATCGCCACCTCCTCGTTTTGGTAGCGCACCAGGTTCTCGAGGATCAAGCGGTCATAGGGACTCGGCTGCGGATAGCTCTGGCCGGCGATGGTAAAGCGGCGCTTGGGCACGTCCTCGTAGGTGTAGACGCCCACCACGCCGGGAACCTTCAGGGCGCGCGACGTATCGATTGAGCGGATCTTGGCGCGCGCATACGGGCTGCGCTTGAGCTTGACGATGAGTGCGCCGGCGGGCACCAGGTCGCCCGTGTAGACGGGACGTCCCTCGAGCAGGGCCTTCGAGTCCTTCTTGGGCTGCTTGTGGGTGATCTGCTTGTACGAGACGCCGTCGCAGCTGGTGTCGTTGACCGGCAGCTCGGGCATCTCAAAGCCCACCTGCACGCCGGACTCGTTAAGGAAGCGCACGATGGCGCGCAGCTGGCTCTCGTAGCCGCTGCAGCGGCAGAGGTTGCCGGCGAGCTGGCGCGAGAGCTCCTCGCGCGTGGCGACGAGGCTCGGGTCCTCCTTGGCAGCGCGGGCAAGCGCCAGCACGTTCATGATGAGGCCGGGGGCGCAAAAACCGCACTGCTCGGCACCTTCGGCAGCCATTGCGCGGGCGAGTGCCTCGGACTCGGCCTTGAGGCCCTCAAGCGTGGTGATGGCATGGCCCTCGACGCGCGCGGCGGGAACCGAGCAGCTCAGCACCGGGTCGCCGTCGAGCCACACCGTGCACAGGCCGCAGTTGGTGGTTTCGCAGGCGCAGCGCACCGACGCGCAACCCTGCTCGCGCAAAAGCGCAAAGAGCATGGTGTCGGGGGCAATCTGGACCTTGACCTTGCGGCCGTTGAGCGTAAAGGAAAGATCGATGAGTTTGGCAGCCATTAGCGCACCTCACTAGAATCGACGCCGGGCACGCGGCGGCAGGAATACTCGTCCGTGGCGAACTTAGGCACTTGCACGGTCTCGAGCTCGCGGGCAAGCGCGGCCGAAAGCTCGATGCCGGCGGCGCGACGCACAGCCTGCACGGCAAGCGGCGCCGAGATGCGACGGCGGTGCCATAGCTCAGCGCGCGTACGGACGCGGCCAGGGCGCGTAGCTCGTCCTCGGAAGGCTGCTCGGCGGTAAGGCCGCATGCCTCACCCTGCAGCAGGGTCGCGCGCAGCGGGCGGGCGCCCACGGTGACATGCCAGCTGTTGTCCCACCAGGCGGCGGTGACGTTGAGCGAGGGGAAGTCGGTCGCGGCCTTGCGCACAGCCTCGTAGCTTGCACGATAGTCGTGCTTAACGACCACGATGTGCTCGATCACGTCGCGCACGTAACCCATGTCGACGAACTCGGCGAGCGGCACGCGGCCGGCGCCCGTCAGCTCAACATACGAATCGAGCGCCAAAAAGGCCGAGAGCACGTCCGAAAAACCAAAGCGGCCGTAGATGCTGCCGCCCACCGTGGCGGTATTGCGCAGCTGCACGCCCACGATGTCGTGGACGGCGAACTCAAAGACATTGTTGACAAGCGCGTTGAGCCCAGCATGACGCTCGAGCTGGCGCAGGGTGCACATGGCACCGATGCGAAACTCGGTCTCGGTCTCCTCGATCTGATCGAGTCCGCAGGCCGAAAGGTCAATCGCCGTCGCCACGCGACGCGAACCCAGGCGCATCCAGATGCCGCCGCCCACAATCTTGTTGTTGCGGTTCTTCTGTAAGAGCTCATAGGCTTCGGCCGCGTTTCCAACACGGACGTAGGTACCGAACTTGAGCACGTTCTCCCCCATCTCTTCACTTGTCCAGTACTTTTAAGTGTACCAAACGAGGGGCCGCACACCGTTTTAGGACAAAATCCTCCCACCCATCCATAACTTGCGGTGATATACGGACTGATTAGTCGTTCTGGAACGCAAAACAGTCCGTATATCACCGCAAGTTATGAGGAGTCCTCCGGGATAGAAAAGGCTCCCAGCCAAGATGACTGGAAGCCTTCCTCGATGCTATGTCGAGCGAAGAATTAGCAGACGCCCTGAGCGAGCATGGCGTCGGCGACCTTCAGGAAGCCGGCGATGTTGGCGCCCATGACGAAGTTGCCCTCCTCGCCGTACTCCTTGGCGGTGTCGTCCACGTTGTGGAACATGCCGCGCATGAGCTGCTCGAGCTTGCCGTCGACCTCCTCGAAGGTCCAGGACAGGTGCTCGGCGTTCTGGCTCATCTCCAAGCCGGACACGAGCACGCCGCCGGCGTTGGCAGCCTTACCGGGCATAAAGGCGACGCCGTGCTCCTGGAAGTAGGTCGTGGCCTCGATGGTCGTGGGCATGTTCGCGCCCTCGCCGACCACCTTGCAGCCGTTGGCGACGAGCGCCTGGGCGTCCTCGAGCAGCAGCGTGTTCTCGCGAGCGCAGGGCAGCGCGATGTCGCAGGGCAGCTGCCACACGCCGCGGCCGTCACCCTCGTGCCACGTGGCATTGGGCTTCTCGTCGACGTACATGGCGAGCGTAACGCCCTTGTCGTGGCCGGAGCGCTTCTTGTTGTAGACATGCTCGAGCACGGTGTAGTCGATGCCGTCGGGATCCTCGACCCAGCCATGGGTGTCGGAGCAGGCCAGCACCTTGCCGCCGAGCTGGGAGACCTTCTGGACCGCGTAGATGGCGACGTTACCGGAGCCGTGAACGACGACGTTCTTGCCCTCGAAGGAGTCGCCGCGGCTCTTGAGGTACTCGTCCACAAAGTAGGCCAGGCCGTAGCCGGTGGCCTCGGTACGGGCGAGCGAGCCGCCAAAAGAGAGGCCCTTGCCGGTAAGGACGCCGGTCCACTCATTGGTCAGGCGCTTGTACTGACCGAACAGGTAGGCAACCTCGCGGCCGCCAACGCCCAGGTCCCCGGCGGGAACGTCGGTGTTGGGGCCGATGTGGCGATAGAGCTCGGTCATGAAGGACTGGCAGAAGTGCATGATCTCGTTGTTGGACTTGCCCTTGGGGTCAAAGTCGGAACCGCCCTTGCCGCCGCCCATGGGAAGGGTGGTCAGGCTGTTCTTGAGGATCTGCTCCAGGCCCAGGAACTTGAGCATGCCCAGGGTGACCGTCGGGTTAAAGCGCAGACCGCCCTTGTAGGGTCCAATGGCAGAGTTGAACTCGACGCGGTAACCGCGGTTGACCTGAACCTTGCCCTGGTCGTCGACCCAGGGAACACGGAACATGACGATGCGCTCGGGCTCGACGAGGCGCTCAAGCAGGGCGGCCTCCTCGTACTCGGGATGGGCGTCGAGCGCCGGCTGGATGGTGCCGAGAATCTCGGTCGCGGCCTGGATGAACTCAGGCTGCTCGGGATAGCGGGCCTTGAGCTCGTCGAGAACTTTCTGCGTGTAGCTCATGCTTCCTCCAATTGATGGAAAAGAAAAGTGTCGTTCGAGGCGCCCCATGCGCCGCGAGCTTTATCGAGTATGGATAATATCGCACTGTTGCAGCAAAGTTTCGCATAAGCCGACGAGCAGATGTTTCGTTTTGATTACGATGCAGGTAGAAGCGTTTTTGAGTGCCCAACGCGCAAATCGCGTGTTTCGAAGCTGTTTCGTCCACATGTTCCAAACCACCACATTGGGGACAGGCACCTTTGTGGTGGTGTGGTGGCTAGAGGACGAGCTGATGGTAGTCGGCAGGGGCTATGCGGCCCTCGGTGGCGGCTCGGAAGGCGGCGAGCGCATCGCCCGAGAATGGCATGGCCCAGCACAGCCCGCAGCCTGCGGTAATGGAGCCGGGCAGTGGCATGATGCGCCCGGGCACACCGGCGGCAAGACACAGCTGTTCGCATTCCATCACATCGAAGGTGCTATCGAACGACACGATAATCTTGCGCTCGTGGTCGAGGGCATCACCGGATGGGCCTTCGCGGTGTGCCTCACGATACGCCGCGGCGGCCGCTTCCTCTTCCGCAGTATGTCCACAGCCACCGCAGCCGCAGGTACAGGGCTCGGAACCATCGCAAGTGCAAGGCTCTCCCGTGTCGGGACAAATATCGTGAGACATGGCAACTCCAATCGTCTAGGCGAGTAACTCGGCCGCCGCAAACTCCTCGGGCGTATTGACGTTTTCGAAGCAGAGCGTCGAGCCCGCGGCCTTAACAATCTGCGGCTCATCCATATAACCGGCCTGAACGCGATTGATCAGGCAGCGAATGCGCTGGCGGTCGCAGGCAAGCAGCTCATGGGCAATCGGCGCACACGCGTCACGGCGCCAGACGGCGCAAAGCGGCTCAATCCCTTGCTCCTCGCGTGGCACGCACACGTCGATCGCCTCGGCCTCAAAACGATCGGCAAGCGCGCCGATGAGTTCCGGCGAGACAAACGGCATATCGCAGGCGACGATCGCCACGAGCGGCAATCGGGCCGCAGCCAACGAGCTCGCGATGCCGCGCATGGCACCCGCCGACCCCTCAAGGTCCGGCACTATTCGCGGCACCAGGCCGCCAAACGCGTGCTCCTCAAGATAGGCAAGCTCGCTGGGACGCGAAGTCGTCACGACCAACTCGCCGGCAACTGGCGCCAGCCGACCCAGCACGCGCTCGATGAGCGGTTCGCCGCAAAACGTCATGCGCGCCTTATCGCGGCCCATGCGTGAGGACAGCCCGCCCGCTTGGACGACGCAAGAAAGATCGACCCGTCTTACGGTAGTCATACGGCAAAACACCTCCATCGGCATGCTCGAAACCCGACACACGAAGCCAGATACCGTCGCCGATAAAGCGGGCGGCACGGCAAACCCACGCAAAAACAAAACAGCGCCTTTGCGGCACGCAGCAAGACCGCGAGCACAAAAGCGCTGGTAGCGTATGGCGGGAACGTATGTGAATCGAACACATCCAAGACGTTTTGCACGCCTCGCAACGGTTTTGAGGACCGCGGAGCCCACCGGAGCCCATCCGTTCCCAAGTGCGCCGGTATTTTACCAAACTAGCAGGGTAGTCTTTTTGGGACGGGGCTTTTTTAGCTGCCCCATCCGGAGCCCTCAAAGCTTAAGACATGTTTGAGATGGGCAGCTAAAAAAGCCCCGTCCCAAAAAGACTAACCCGGTGTCGTGACACGAAAACGGGCTATCTACTACGTTTGACTGGCATGGGTCGACCATACCCGCGTTTTTAGAAAATCGCCAAGCCGTCTACCTGCGGTTTTAATTTCGCGAATTTCGGAATGGTTGAGGGTAGTCGACTAAACGTAGTAGACAGGCCCTTTTCGTGGCGACCGGCCCGATTCAAGGCTCAAGATGGCCAGCTTCGGCTGGCCATCCTCAAAGTTGCGGTGGAATAGTTCCTGGAAGAGGCATCTAAACCGGAAAACAGGAACTATTTCACCGCAACTGATAAGGGTGGCCTAGCGCAGGGAGCGCAGGCCGCCGGCATCCTTGTCGAGGACTGTGAAGCGTACGGCATCTAGATGCTCAAGGATGCTGATGGCGCGTTTGCGCGACACACCCAGGGCCTCGCGCAGCACGCTCGTGGTGGCTGCGCCGCCGGCTGCCTCAATGGCAGCGGCGACGAGCTCACGCGCATGGGCCTCGGCGGTAGCAGACAGGGCAACGTCGCGCTCGACCTTAACGATCGAGCGATTGAGCGAAAGCTCGCGCAGGGCACGCGTCATGGTGTCACGGCCGAGCTGCAGCTGTTCGCCCACCTCGGGAAGCGCCGGTGCGTCCAGGCCGGTCTCGTCAAGCAGCGCGACGATGCGCTCGCAAGCCTCTCGCACCACGCGTGCCGCCGCGGCGGCCGAATGCGGATCGAATACCTCGGCGCCCTCGGCGGCGCACACGCCACGGGAGCAGCCCTCGGCAATCAGGGCCGCGGCAACGCCTTCATCAGCGGCAGGCCACGCAGCATGGGCAACGGCACCAGGCGTAAAGCCCGTCTCCTTGGGAGCCGTCGCGTGCATGGCTGACAAGGTCGCCGCCAGTGCATCCATCGCGGCGTCGAACACGGAAGCATCTGCATACAGCGTGCCATCCGAGCCAGCAAGCACGCAAGCAGTGCCCTGCGCCACCAACCCGCGCAGTGCAGCATCGACATCGCCGACGCCAAGATCCAAAGCGTCGGCAACATCAACCGCCGCAACCGGCAGCATCTGCAGCGCCAGCCAAGCGCCCACACCGCCCGTGATATCGCCGGACTCGAGCGCCGCATACAGTGCACGCTCTCCTTCGGCAAGCTCGCGCGAGCGACGGCAGCGCGAAAGCAGCACACGCCCGCCGCCAATAAGCATCACGGGCGAATAGGACAGCACCACGGCATGGTCCCCAGCACGTAGCGGCAGCGAGTTTTCCAAGCGCACCTGAACAATACGAGTCTCACCCACCGCCATGGGGGCCTCGCCCTCCATGAACATGATGCGACCGACAACCTCGGCCGTACCCGCCATCACGTGCACACGCGCACCCGACTCGAACACACGCGGCTTGGCGCCCTCGCGGCCCAGGTAGGTGAACGTCATCATAAAGCGCATCGTCTGGCCAAAGCGGCCAGCCACGCCGAGCATCTCACCGCGATCGAGCGCGGCGACGGCATCGCCCACCAAGTTGAGCGCCACACGCTGACCGGGCAACGCCCGCGGCGTATCGCCATGCACCCGAATCCCACGCACGCGACAGGCCGTACGCGACGGCAGCGCGACAAGCTCATCCCCCACCGCGACGGGCGCATCGTGCAGCGTTCCCGTCACCACGGTACCGGCGCCCTTGATCGTAAAGCAACGGTCGATGGGCAGACGCGGTGCGGCATCGGTGAGCTCGGCACGAGCGCGGCAGGCATCCCAGCAGGCACTTACCTGCTCGTCGAGCACCGCAAGCAGCCCGTCGATCCCCTCGCCCGTCTTGGACGACACGGGCACAATCGGCGCACCCGCAAACACGGTACCCGACAAAAAGTCATCGACGTCGAGCTCGGCAAGCTCGGTCATCTCGGCGTCGGCCAGGTCACACATAGTCAGCGCCACCACCATATGCGTGACGCCCAGCAGCTCCAGCACGTGCACGTGCTCGCGGGTCTGCGGCATCACGCCCTCAACGGCAGAGACCACCAGCACGGCCACGTCGATGCCCGTGGCGCCCTGCACCATGGCGCGCAGGTAGTGGGCATGCCCCGGCACATCGACCAGGCCGACAATCTTGCCGCTCGGCAGTGCCAGCTCGCCAAAACCCAGCTCCACGGTCATACCGCGACGGCGCTCAACCTCCAGACGGTCGGGATTCTTGCCGGTCAGTGCCTCGATCAGCGCCGACTTACCGTGGTCAACGTGGCCCGCCGTGCCAACGATAACGGGACACTCCACCAGCGCTTGAACCTCACTCATCGAGCAATCGCCTTCTCAACGCACGCGACGAGCGTCGATGCCGCCGTCTCGATATCGCGGTCGCCCACGAGCGTGCGCACATCAAACAGAATGCGGTCGTGCGAGGTGCGCGTGACGACCGGCGTGTCGAGGTCCTGGACAAGCGAGCGCTTGAGCGCGTCGACCGTCAGGCGCTCGTCAACAAGACGCACGGCAACGCACATCGTGGGCAGCTCCACGGTAGGCAGCGAACCGCCACCGGGGGTCGACGATTCCTCGACAATCTCCACCTGAACAGCGCACGGGCAACCAGCCTTATCGAGCCCGGCGACCATACGATCACGCAGCTTACGGGCACGTCGCTCCAAATGAGCCTGCGGCAGCGTAAGCATGCTGAGCACCGGAATATCGCGATGGGCAACATCGGCGCCATCCATGTAGATACGCAGCGTGGCCTCGAGCGCCGACAGAGCCAGTTTGCCCGGACGCAGAGCGCGCATGAGCGGATGTGCGCCGCAGGCCTGGACCAGATCGCGACGGCCCATGATAATGCCCGCCTGCGCGGCACCCAGCAGCTTATCACCCGAGCACGACACGATATCGAGCCCTGCCGAAACCGAAGCCGGCGTGGTTTCTTCGCCGCCGCGCACCAAGATGTCGTCGGGCAACAGCGCGCCCGAGCCCTGGTCCTCGTAGAACAGCAGGCCGTGCTTATGGGCCAGTGCGGCGAGCTCCCTTGAGCTCACTTCCTCGTGAAAACCCTCGATGCGATAGTTGGAAGGATGGACCTTGAGGATCATGGCCGTATCGGGTGTGATGGCTTGCTCATAATCTGCCAGATGCGTGCGGTTGGTGGCGCCGACCTCAACGAGTTTGGCGCCCGAAGCCGCCATGACATCGGGGATGCGGAAGCTGCCGCCAATCTCGACAAGCT
Organism: uncultured Collinsella sp.; assembly: GCA_902493125.1. GTDB lineage: Bacteria > Actinomycetota > Coriobacteriia > Coriobacteriales > Coriobacteriaceae > Collinsella. The sequence continues at coordinate 18,439 of CABUOF010000004.1, forward strand.
CGCCGCGGCTGACGATGACCTCTTTACCCGCGGCATGGGTGGCAAGCACCAGCAGCACCGCGGCGGCATTGTTGTTGACCACGAGCGCGTCCTCGGCACCGGTGAGTGAGCGGATCAGCTGCGCGGCGTGCTCCTTGCGCGACCCGCGCGAACAGGTGTCGACGCTGTACTCGAGCGTGCTATACCCGCGCGCGACCTCGGCCACGGCTTTGGCAGCTGATTCCGCGAGCGGGGCGCGACCCAAGTTGGTATGGATAACCACACCCGTGGCGTTGACGGCGGGACGCAGGCTCGGCAGCGCGGAGCGATGCGCACGCCACTCGATGGCCGAGGCCAGCTCGCGCTTGGAACGCGGGGCGGCGCCGGCACGAATCGCGGCGCGCTCCTCATCGAGCTCGGCCGTGACGGCGGCATGCACCACCGCGTCGCAGGTCTCCCCCGCCGCCTTCACAACCGGCCACTCTGCGAGCAGCTCGTTGACGGAAGGAATAGCGCGAAGGCGGGCGCGTACCTCATCGGACATGTTCTGGCTATCGCTCATGTGCGACCTTTCAAAACCAAAGGTGAATCAATCGTTCGAACGTCAAACTATCAGCCAATTCGATCGGCTGAATCAATCAGTCGTTATTATCCTCGCGTGCCGCGATCTTTTCCACGCGAACGGCGTTTTCCTGGGTGAGCGCAGCGCCCGTCAACGGGTCCCAACGCAACGGCGTATGGTCGAGCGGGCCCACGCCCAAGGCTTGAGCGCCACCGGCATCGGCGCCAACCGAACGCCCACCGGGGGCGGCCGACGTAAAGATGCACGCCGGATGCTGATACGGCGTCGTCTCCACTCGCACGCGGTCGCGGCCCATATCGCTCACGAGTTTGACGATCTCGCCGTCGACGATGCCCATGCGCGCAGCAACATCGGCATTCATCTGCACGGCATCCAGGTCCGATCCGGCCTCGGCGGCACCTTGGGCCGCAAGCCTTCGCGAGGTATGCGACTCAAAGGGACGGTTGCCGCTAATGAGGCGAAACATCCCCGGACCGGGCTCCACCATGGGAGCGATCCAGTTGGGTACACGACCCAGACCGGCTCGTTCCCATACGTCGCTTGCCAGCGCAATTTTGCCGCCATCCAAGGGAATCGCCGGCTCGCCCGTACGCGACGGCAACGCAACACCCGTGTCGGTCCAGCCGCGCTCCTTGAGCTCGTCCAGATTGATCCCAAAAGGCGCCACCTGGGCAGCCGCCAGATCGTCAGACGTAAACTGGAAGTACTCGCCCACGCCACACGCCTGCGCCAGACCGGCAAAAATCTCCCGACCGGGACGTGAGTCGTCATGCTGCACAGGCAGCACGGCGTTGCGGTAGAACACGCGCGAATCGTTGGCGCCCACGACCGTCCCCACGCCGCGGTCGGCCTCCAGATACGTCACGTCGGGCAGCACGAAATCAGAAGCACACGCCGTCTCGGACCAGCGAATATCAATCGTTACGAGCAAGTCGAGCTGCTGCAAAATACTCAACCAAGCCTGTGCATTGCCATAGCCCGCACCGGGGTTACTGGCATAGACGATGAGCCCACGCAAATCGCCGGCAAGAATCGACTGACCGATGGTCGTGCACAGGCCGCGCACCGGATCGACCAGTGGATAGCGCTCGGACCCCAACTTGGGCCCACGCGGCACCGGCGGCGTCGCAAAGCACGTGGGATCGAGGTCGCCCAACACAAGCGGCGTGGGCGGGTTGAGGGCACCGCCCTCATGCCCGATGCAGCCCAGCAGCACATCGACCAAGCAGATAGCGCGCGCGGTCTGGGTGCTATTGGCATACGCGATGCCGATGCCACCATGAAAGCCTGCATCCACCACAGCGGCAGGCGCGGCGGCAGCTAGCTCGCGCGCCGTGGCGACAATCTCTGCGGCCGGCACGTCGCACATCGACTCGGCCCACTCGGGCGTCCAAGCACTGGCCGCCTGCGCCAGCTCGTCAAAGCCTGTGGCGTAGCGGTCCACGAACTCGTGATCGTACAGGTCCTCGGATACCAGCACATGTGCGATACCCAGCAGCAACGCCAGATCGCATCCAGGACGTACGCGCAGCCAGCGGTCGGCAAGCGCGGCCGAGCCGCTGCGCCGGGGGTCAACCACAATGATCTTCGCCCCGCGCCGGCGCGCATCGTTGAGCGCGTCAACGGCCCCCATCGTCGACGAATCGACAATGGAACGCCCCAGGTACATGATGCAGTCGGTATGCGCAAGGTCGGAGGCGGGGCTATAGCCCAGGCTGTGCTCCCAACCGGTAAGTCTGCTTACCTCGCAGGCGCCATCGGCACCGTACACGTTGGGCGAGCCCAGCGCATGCATAAAGCGATAGGCCCAGTAGCGGTCGAACGAGGGAACGCCGAGCGTCATGCCCAGCGCGCGCGGACCATGCCCGTCAACAATCCCCAAAAGGCGCTCGGCAATCTGAGCAAACGCCTCGTCCCAGGTAATCGCATCGAACCCCGAGCCATCCCGGCGGCGTCGCATGGGGTGCACAATGCGGTCGCGCTCGTCAAACGGCATTGCCAGGCGATGCCGTCCGCGGGCGCACAGGGCACGCGCCGCGCACGGATGCCCCGCAACCGGCAGCTCAGCCACCACACGCCCATCCTCAACATGGGCCGCAAAGGCGCAATCGGCATAGCATCCCCCGCATGTGGTCACCACGGCGCGACCGTCACGCTTCACAGCAGATGCCATCTCAATTACCCCTTTCATCAGCCAAACACAACAGGCCAAAAGCCCGGCAACGGGCCCCAGACCCAAAAAGCCTCCCGCACGGCAACGCCCCGCGGGAGGCCCAACGTCAAACAGACGCTACCTTACGCCTCGGACTTCTTGGCGTAGATAAACCAGTAGCCGAGCGCGACCAGAACCGCGCCGCCCACGATGTTGCCCAGCGTGGCGGCAGAGAGGTTAAACGCAATGCCCGCGACGTTGAGCGCATCGGCCCCGGCAACCTCGGCACCATAACCGCATGCATGCATCACGGCGCCCATGGGCAAAAAGTACATGTTGGCGACACAGTGCTCAAAACCGCAGGCCACAAAGGCGGCGATGGGCAGCAGAATGCCCACGACCTTATCGACCACGGTCTTGCCGGCGGTACCGATCCACACGGCCAGGCACACAAAGATGTTGCACAGGATGCCGCGGAAGAAGATCGTTACCCAGTCGATCGTCACCTTGCCGGCGGCGACGCTCACCATGGAGTTGGCGACCGCCTCGCCGTTGAGCTTATAGATGCCGGCCATGTACACCAAAAAGACGATGAACAGGGCACCGACAAAGTTACCGACCCATACGACAACCCAAGCCTTGAGCATCTGGACCAGGGTGATCTTTTTGCTCTTGAGCGCGCAGACCATAAGCGAGTTGCCGGTGAACAGCTCGGCGCCGCACACTGGCACCAGCACCAGGCCCAGGCAAAAACACAGGCCGCCCACGACGCGCTGAGCGCCCCAGCCCAGCGTGCTGTCGCTCAAAAACACCGTAAAGAACAGGCCGCCGAAGGCGATAAACGCGCCGGCGAACATTGCCAACAGAAAGGCCTTAGCGACCGGCAGGTTAGCCTTGGTCACGCCGGCGGCCTCGGTCTTGGCCTCGATCGCGGCGGGCGCCAGGCAATCGGGAGCGGGATATTCTGCCTTGGAATCTGCCATGTCAATCACTTCTTTCCTATTCAGCAGAGGCAAGCGCTGCTATAGCTCCTGCCCCAAGCGGACAAAGTGGGAAAAGTCGTTGGCGGCCACGGCGTCGTACACGGCGTCGACGGCCTCAAAGACCTCCGGGGACATGGGGTTATAGAACTCCGTATCGCCCGGCTGAATCCCTATGAAGACGATATCATCGCACGATTGCTCAATCTCTTCGATTAGAATCGACAACGGAAGCGAATGCGTGGTGAACATCGACTTGCGGGCCACATCGCGCTTGTCGAGCAAGCGGATGGACCCGACGGGCAGCGCCATGTCGGCGGCATCGACCAAGACTAGGCGAGGCGGACGCTCGCGCTTGACCTCGATGATGTCGTCCTCGGGCGTTTGGCCGCCGTCGATGGTGTACCAACCGGCGATGGGCGCGTCCTCCATCTTTTTGGAGAGCACGGGGCCGGCGGCATCGTCGGCACGCAGCACGCTTCCTGCCGTGAGCACGATACCCGCAAACGGGGCGCCGTTCACACGACCATCCACAACGCGACCCATTACTGCAACCTTCCCGTCAGATACACGCCCGAGACATCGCGCACGCGTTCCACCAGATCGCGAAACTTCATCAGAAACGCGACCTGCTGGGCATGCAGGCCAAAGTCGTCATCGAACACCGAGATGCCGGCCTTGGCAGAACCGCGAAAACCGCGCTCGTCGAGCAGCGCATCGCAGGCCTCGAGCAGCGACGGCACCGCCGCCTTGTCGAGCTGGCACTCGCCAAAGGAGCGGATGGCCTCGAACTTGGTCTTGGCCTCCCCTTCCGGCAGCGCGTCGACGAGCGAATAGAACACATCCACCGGCACCGACAGGCGCGGCTCAAAGCAGTCGAGCACGCCGGTGTGGTGGCCCACGGCGAGCGTGTAGTACAGCACGTCGCAGGCCTCCTGGGGAACGTCTTCCTCGGTCTCCACAAACTTACGCGTGAGCTCGTAGAAGACCACCTGGTCGGGCGTATGGCCCAGGCAGGGGTCGGCGACGCCCTCGGCGGCCTCGTCGCTTGCGCGCGAGGCATCACCAAAGGAGCCGCCGAGCATGCCGGGGCCCGCAAAGTAACCAGAGCGGTCCGTGAGCTCCATCTAGCGACCTCCGGCCAGCACCAGATCCTGCAGCGCCGAGTACACCTCGACGCGGCGCGGATCATCCTGCTTGTCGATGAGCAGCGCCATGGCACCGCGGATATCGCCCTTGGGCGCGCCCTCGAGCGTGTCCATAAACTCGTTGGCCAGGTCGCGGCCGTAACGGTAGCCGCTCATGGCGCGAGCCTCGCGCTCGATGGCAACGCGCAGCTTGTACGGCACGCCGGGGTGCAGGATATCGGCCTGCTCGCCGGCGGCCTCCACCGTGGTCTCGGCATGGAGCTTTTGGTCAAGCAGGCCAAGTGCCATGGCAAAGCCGTAGACGGTCTGCGCGGGGCTGGGCGGGCAGCCGGGGATGTAGACATCGACCGGCAAGATCTTGTCCGTGCCACCCCAGACGCAGTAGTTGTCGTAGAAGATGCCGCCGGTGCAGCCGCACGCGCCATAGGACACCACGATCTTGGGATCGGGTGCGGCCTCAAAGGCGCGCAGGGCCGGCATGCGCATGGCGCGCGTCACGGCGCCGGTGTACAGCAGCACATCGGCGTGACGGGGCGAGGGCACGACCTTGATGCCAAAGCGCTCGACGTCGAAGACGGGCGTGATGGAACCGAAGATCTCGATCTCGCAGCCGTTGCAGCCGCCGCAGTCAACACGGTAGACGTACACCGAGCGCTTGATCTTCTTAAGAAGGGTCGCCTTGGCCTTCTCGATGCTCTCGTCGAGCTCGATCTTGGTCGGGCGGTACTGAAGCCGCTCGGGCAAAAGCGTGGGTTCGGCCATGGTTACTCCTCCTTCATTTCATAATCCATGATGATGCCCTCGACCGGCGCCGGACCGGCGGGAATCTCGGGCGCATCGGGGTTGAGCTCGCGGTCGACATACTCCGGGTTCACGCCGTGGCCGCCCAGATACTCCATGCCGGGGCCCTGGGGCTCACCGGACGCAAGCGTCTCGTTGGCAGCCATGCCGGCAGCGTTGCCGGTCTTTACGGCCGAGGCGGCGCGCAGGGCGTCGAGCTCGCGCTTGCACTCCTGGCACATACCGACGGTACGGGCGGCCTGGATGGCCTCCATGCCGCCGGCCTTTTGCAGCAGGCGCTTAGCGTAGTCGATCTCCTTGTGCGGGGCAAACGGCTTGCCGCAACGCGAGCAGTGCTCGAGCGTGTAGACGCTCTTGCTGGTGAGGTCGTCCTTGCTCATGACGGCCAGCTCAAACTCCTCGGTGAGCTTGATAGCCTCCATGGGGCAGGCTTCCTCGCAACGGCCGCAAAAGATGCAGCGACCGTAGTCGATCGACCAGGTGATGGTATCGGCCGCAAGGTCGGTGTCCATGCGAATGGCATCGGCCGGGCACGCCACGCCGCAGGCTCCGCAGGCGATGCAGAGCTCGGCATTGTGCTCGGGCTTGCCGCGCATGTCCTTGTTGGTGGGGAACGGCGCAAACGGGTACTTAACCGTCGCGTCGCCGGCCTTGGCGTTAACCTTCCAAAGCTTCAGCATATTAGAGCGCCTCCTCATCGAGCGGAGCGGCCATGGTGCCCTCGCCCGCAAGCGGCGACTTGTCGCGCCAGACGTTCTCGAACTGTTCCTTGTCGAGCACGTGGTCGCGCTTGGCGGCGACATCTGTCACCGTCACGCGGTCGGTGCAGGAGTAGCACGGATCGAGCGAGCCGACGATCAGCGCCGCGTCGCCCACGGTGTTGCCGCGGAACATGTAGCGCAGGACCGGCCAGTTGCTGTACGTGGCCGCCTTGGCGCGCCAGCGGTAGCACTTCTGGTTGTTGCCGAGCATGGCCCAGTGCACGTCCTCGCCGCGCGGCGCCTCGGTGGCGCCGATGGCGTACTTGTGCGGGGTGTACTCCCAATCCGTGGTGAGGATGGGGCCCGACGGGCAGTTCTCGAGCATGGTCTCGATCATGTCGATCGAATCGTAGACCTCCTGGATGCGAACGGCGGTACGGCCGAAGGCGTCGCAGGTGTCGGCCGTGGCGGCGTGCATCTTTTGGACGTCCGGATCGGCGTAGCCGTCGAAGGGATGGTCAAAGCGCACGTCGCGGGCATAGCCAGAGCCACGCATGAGCGGGCCGACCGGCGAGAAGTCGCGTGCGATCTTGCGGTCCAAGATGCCGATACCACTCGTACGCTCGATAAAGTTGGGCGTGGAGAGCAAGACGTCGACGAGCTCCTGAACCTCGGAGCGCAGCTGGTGGATGGTCGTGAGCGTGGAGAGCTTCTGCTCGGCCAAAATATCGCGACGCACGCCGCCGATCACGTTGAGGCCGTAGGTCTTGCGGTGACCGGAGAGCTTCTCGGCCAGATCCATGGACTTCTCGCGGACGCGGAAGAACTGCTGGAAGCCGGAGTCGAAGCCCGTGTAGTGCGACGCCAGGCCAATGTTGAGCAGATGCGAGTGCAGGCGCTCGACCTCGAGCATGATGGCGCGGATGTACTGGGCGCGCGGCGGGACATGGATGCCCTGGGCGCGCTCGACGGCCTCGGCATAGGCCACCGAGTGGGCGCAGCCGCAGATGCCGCAGATGCGGTCGGCGAGGAACGTCACGGCGTCATAGTTCAGGCGCGTCTCGGCGACCTTCTCCATACCGCGGTGCACGTAGAACAGACGGTAGTCGGCGTCGACGATCGTCTCGCCCTCAACGAACAGGCGGAAGTGGCCGGGCTCGTCGGAGGTAATGTGCAACGGGCCCATGGGGACAAGCGTCGTCTCCTTGCCCTTGGTATCGGCCAAGAACTCGTAGTTTTCCATGTCACTCGCGGGAGCGGGACGGAAGCGGTAGTCCATGGAGTCCTTGCGCAGCGGGTACAGGCCGCTGGGCCAATCGTCGGGCAGCACCAGGCGACGACGATCGGGCAGGCCCTCGGGGATCAGGCCGAACATGTCGCGCAGCTCGCGCTCGCCCCACACGCAGGCGGGGACGAACGGCGTCACGGACGGGAACGTCATCTTGGCGGGATCGACCTCGGCGCGGACGGTCACCCAGCCGGGATCCTCCCCCTCCATGGAGATGACGTAGTACACGGCGTAACGGCCGCACAGGCTGCGTTCATCGTTGCCGATGATCACGGGAATCCAGCCGTAGCGCTCGTAGTACAGGTAGTGGACGGCCTCGGGCAGCTTGTCCTGCTTGACGGTAATCGTCAGCTGGTCCTCGCACTGCCACTCGACCTTTTCGATGCAGCCCGGAACGGCGCGGCGCAGGGCCTCGACATGGCTCTCGCAGCGACGGGCATACACCTTGTTCTCAGTTTCAATCATTCGTTACTCCACCTCGCTCTGAGCGGTCTCGGTACCGAACACAGCGCGGTACATCGGCGTCGCGTGAAGTTCCTCGGTACTCTGCTCGAGTACGATGCCGGTCGCGGTCTCCACACCGTGCACGAGGGGCAGCGGGGTGGCGATGCCAAACCACAAGATCATGACGGCCAGGATGATTTCGGGGATAAGCATGAGCGCCGGGGCCTCATGCTTGCCCATGCCCTGGGGCGCATGGCCGAATACCGACTTGAGTGCGATGCGGGTGAGCGCGGAGATGGCCACGGTAAGACCGAGGGCGACCACGACGACCAGCCACATGGGACCGGCGGTAACACCGGCGACAAAAGTCAGGAACTCGGAGATAAACATGCCAAAGGGCGGGAAGGCACCAAGGCCTAGCAACGCCAGGACGGCGAGCGCGGCGGTTGCGGGAGCAACCTCGACGACACCCTGAATCTTAGCCAGGCTACGCGTGCCAAAGGCGTGCTGGATGTTGCCGGACACGCAGAAGGCAAGCGTCTTGGTAAAGCCATGGAACACGCAGTGCAGCAGGGCTGCGGCGATACCCAGCGGGCCACCGATACCCAGGCACAGGGCGATAACGCCAACGTTCTCCACAGACGAGTACGCAAAGCGGCGCTTGAGGTCGTCCTGGCGAAACATCGAAAGTGCCGCCACCAAAATGGACAGCGTGCCGACGATCAACAGCAAAAGTTGCGGATACTCGGCGCCCACGGCCTGGATGGTAAAGCCATAGAAGCGCATGATCACGAGCATGGCGCACTTGAGCAGCACGCCCGAGAGCAGGGCCGAGACGGGGCTCGGGGCCTGGGAGTGGGCATCGGGCAGCCAAGTGTGCATGGGGAACAGGCCGGCCTTGGTGCCAAAGCCGATCACGATAAACGCAAAGGCGAGGCGCATGAGCGTCGGGTCGAACTGGTCGGCATACGGCAGCACGCACGACAGGAATGCGGCCTCGTGGGCGTTGGGAATCACGTCGGCGGCGTTGGCGTAGATCAGCAGCGTACCGAACAGGCCGAAGGCCACGCCGGCGGTGCAGACCATCGCATACTTCCAAGAAGCCTCGAGGGCCGTCTTGTTCTTGTAGATACCCACGAGGAACACGGTGGAAAGCGTGGTTGCCTCCACGGCGGCCCACGTGAGGATCATGTTGTTGGACAGGCACGCGAGCAGCATGGTGAACACAAACAGGCTAAACAGCGCAAAATACTGCTTGGCGCGCTCGGCGGGCATGGAGCCCTCCTCGATATCGGCCTTTACATAGGGCAGTGAGAACAGCCCGGTAAGAAAACCGATAAAGCCGATGAGCAGCACAAAGATGGCGCCCAGCGAATCGAGGTGGAACCACAGGCCAAGAGCGCTCGCGGTGTCGCCGCTCATAAGGACGTCACCGGCCGTCACAATCGACAGCACCAGGACGGCTGCGACGGAGACCAGGTTGAGACCGGCAAACACGTTATAGGACGTGTTCTTGGGCAAAAACGCCATGACCAGCGAGAACACCAAAGGAGTCGCGAGCAGGGCGAGAATCAACGTTTCCATGGACTACCCCCTCAGCTCGGACAGGTCGCGCGCATCGAGCGAGTGGGAGTCGTCCCAAATGCGACGCACGACGATGGACATGATGATGACGGCAAAGATGGCGTCGGTGGCGATACCGATCTCGATGATCTCGGGAGCGGTGGGGGCCAAAAGCGCGAGCGTCACGTGGCTGCCGTTTTCCATAAGGCAGTATCCAAAGATCTGCTTCATGATGTTGCGCTGCGAGATGATGCAGGTAAGGCCCACAAAGAAGTGAGCGAAGCTAATAGCGAGCGCAGGCGTTGCGACCTCGGCCGTGGGCAGGCTGATCTGCGTCACGACGGCAAAGCAGATCGCGACCTCCACGGCGATGATGCAAATGGCCCACGCGGGCTTAAGGCCGGCCTTGAGCGATGCATCGCTCGGCTCGCCCATCTTCTTGTACGCACGGGTGAGGATATAAGGGACCAGGACGACCTTGGTGATAAAGGCGGATCCGGCCCACATAAGCAACTCCTGCGCACCGGTAGTGGCACCGAGCGTAGCGAGCAGTCCCACGAGCACCAGCGACTGCACCGCATACCAGCTGATGGCGTGCTTGATGTTCTTTGAGACGACCACCATGGTGGACGTGACGATCAGAAGGCCGCCAAGGATGTTGACGATCGAATAACCCATGTCGTTCTACCTCCTAACCGATCCAGCTGGCCGAAAGTGGGCCGCTGACGATAACCATGATGATGAGCACGATGAACACGAACGCCATCGCGCGGGGAAGCGGGGCTCCCGCAGCGACCTCTTCGCTCGGCTCGCCGGGCAGGCAATAGCCCATCCACTTGAGGAACCAGGCAAAGGTGGCTACGGTTTCGGCAACCATGATGCACACGAGCACCAGAATCGCGACGTTGCCGGCACCCACGGAAAAGCCGCCGGCGATGATCTGGAACTTCGAGAAGAACGTGTTCATGGGCGGCACGCCGGCAATGGCGAGCGCGGCGACACCAAAGCCCACGCCCGAGATCGGGTACTTCTTTACGATGCCGCGAAGCTTGGGCAGCATGCGCGTGCCAAGGGTAAAGGAGAACGAACCGGCGATCAGGAAGAACAGGGTCTTGGCGAAGGCGTGGTTAAAGATGTGGCACACGGCGCCATCAAAGGCCAGCTGGCTGCCAAAGACCGAAAGGCCCAGACCAAAGAACACATAAGAGAGCTGGGCGATCGTGGAGAAGGCCAGCAGGCGCTTCATGTCCTTTTGCGGCAGGTACATAAGGAAACCAAAGAGCATGGTGACCATGGCGTCGATAATGGCGACCCAGCCCACGATCTCGGGAATCTCGCCGGCAGAGACGAGTGCACGCGCGAACACGCACACGCCGACCTTAACCATCGAGGCACCATGCAGGTAGGCCGAAACAGGCGTCGGCGCCTCCATGGCCGAAGGCAGCCACATGTACATGGGGACCTGTGCGGACTTTGCCCAGGCCGCAAACAGCACGAGCAAAAGGACGATAGCCTTGAGCTTGGCGTCGAGGCCGGCAATCGCGGTAATGGCGAAGGTGCCGGTGTGGGCAAACACGATGGCGGCGCCCAGATACAGGCCGAGCGCACCGATATGCGTAATGATCAGGGCCTTCATGCCGGCCTTCTTGGCCGTAGGCGACATGTAGTAGCTAATGAGGCCCCAAGAGCACGCACCCGTGATCTCAAAGAACACGAGCTGGCCCAAAAGGGTCGAGCTGTACACGAGGCCGGCCATGGCGCCGATGAAGGTCGCGAGGTACGCGTAGAAGCGACGACGCGGTGCATCGGGATGCTCACGGTTATTCTCGCTCATATAGGGAATCGAGTAGATCACGACAAGCAGGCCGATACCCACAAAGGCGGGCGCGAGCAGCGCGCTCATGCGATCGAAGGTGAATCCCATGACGAGGGTCTGCCCAAACGAGATCAGGGGGACCTGCGTGTCGGGCATGCCGGCGCCAGCGAAATTCGCGGCGAGGGCGATGGTGCAGACCGTCGAGACGGCGGCACCCAAAACGCTGAACCACTTGGCGTACGGACGGGGGAACAGGGCGACGAGCACCGAGGCCACCATCGGGGCCGCGATAGCGACCAAGCCGAGAAGGGACAGACTGACTGCAAATGACATTGTTTCTCCCTTCTCCTACACGCCGACGACCACGAAGACAAACGCCAGAACGGCAATGCCAACGACGGCCCAGGTCTGATTGCCAAGCACCTTAAAACGCGAGCGCGAGCAGGAGTTCTCGATCACGCCGCATACGACAAAGTCGATCAGGCACTTAACAAGGAAGATGACCGCGCCCAGAACGGCGGCGGCGCCCACGGTCGCGGGCTCGCCCCAGGGGACGAAGATCGCGCAGAACCAGGCGACGACCAGGACCTGTTTCATAGACATGGCAAGCTTGGCCATGGCGAGCGACGGGCCGGAAAGCTCGGCGAGCGGGCCTTCCTGAAGCTCCTGCTCGGCCTCGGCCTGGTCAAAGGGCAGCTTGCCGAGCTCCATGTAGCAGGCAATCGCAAAGGCGATGCCGGCGAGAATCACGGCGACCGGCGCGTCGATGGCGCCCGTCATGATGTGCTGACCCATGGTGGCGATGTCGGTGGAGCCGCACACCAGGGCGGCGGCAAACAACGCCAGCAGCATGGACGGCTCGATGAGCACGCTCATGAGCAGCTCGCGAACACCGCCGATACCGGCGTAGGCGTTGGACGAATCCACACCGCAGAGGGCGAAGAAGAAGCGGGCGAGCGCCAGGCTGTACATGATGGAGATGGCGTCACCAAAGACCGGGATGGGGCTTTGCGCCGTAAAGAGCGGCAGACCCATCGCGAGCATAAAGGCGACGGCGAAGAACAGCGGCGGCATAATGCGCAGCGCAAAGCTCGCATCCTCGCTCTGAGACTCGGGGCGCGCAAAGAGCTTGGCCAGGTCGCGGTAGTCCTGCATGATGCTGGGGCCACGACGGTTGTGCATCTTGGCGCGGATCACGCGGCCGAGACCGGAGAAGAAAGGCGCGACGGCCATAACGACCACGCCCTGCAGAACGGCAAGTACGATGTTGTTCATGCTCTCCCCTCCTTAACCCATTTGCACGGCGAGCACGAGGAACACCACGAGTGCCGCGACGATGTAGCAGATATAGATGCTGTAGTTGCCGCCCTCGAGCTTAGTCGCGAGGTCGGCGAGCTTCTCGACACCCTTATGCGGGGCATCGACGAGAACCTTGTCGGGTACGGGCTCCACAGCCTCGGCCACACCGGTGAGCTTCTGGAAGAAGTGCGCGATGGACCAGCAGACGGCCGTGCAGCGGTCGCGCAGCGTGTAGAGCGGCTGCATAAACCAGGACACCTCGGAGGCAAAGGTCGTGGCCACGACGGGCATATGCTCGTTGGGAGCATAGCCGCATGCCCACGGCTGGGACTTCTGCACCTTGCCGACGGTCTTAAGCTTGCGATAACCGCAGGCAAGGCCGACAAGTACCACGAGCGCAATAGCGATCGCGGGCGTGGAGGTGGCAGCGCCGGAGTATTGGTTCATGAGCTCCATGCCCTCGGCGGCAAACACGCCACCGTACGGATGCAGCACGGACGCGGCGACATCGACCAGCACGGGGGCGATCACGGGAGCACCAATGCCCAGCACGACGCAGATGGCCGCGAGCAGGCCCTGCGCAAACACCATGGGGGCGGGAACCTCCTTGGCATTGGCCGCGGCCTCGGAGCGGGGCGCGGAGGCAAAGGAGACGCCATAGGCCTTGACGAAGCACGTGACGGCCAGAGCGCCGGTAATGGCAAGCGCGACGGCAGCGAACACAGCCACGATCATGACGGCCTTGTCGCCCTGCATGGCGGCGTTAAACAGGGACTGGTAGGTAAACCACTCGGACACAAAGCCGTTGAAGGGCGGGATGGCCGAGATGGCAAGCGCGCCAACGAGGAAGCAGATGGCCGTTGCCGGCATACGACGGAACAGGCCGCCCATCTTCTCCATATTGCGCGTACCCGTGGAGTACAGCAGTGCACCGGCGCCCAAGAACAGCTCGCCCTTAAACATCGCGTGGTTAAACGTGTGGTAGAGGGCGGCCATCAGAGCCAGTACGGCGATGCCGACCGAGTTGAGTGCCATGGCGGCCATGGAAGCGCCGACGCCGAGCAGAATGATGCCGATGTTCTCGACGGAGTGATAGGCCAGCAGGCGCTTGATGTCATGCTCCTGCAGGGCGAAGGCCACGCCGAGGACCGACGAGATCGCACCGAAGACCATGACCATAAGGCCCCACCAGACCTGAACGCCCGAGGCGGAGAGCAGGTCAAGGCCCACCTTGAGGATGCCGAAGATACCAATCTTGATCATGCCGCCGGACATGAGGGCCGACACGTTGGACGGCGCCTCGGGATGCGCCTTGGGCAGCCAGCCGTGCAGCGGGATGATACCGGCCTTGGCGCCAAAGCCAAAGAAGGCGAGCACAAAGCACACGGATGCGACCGCGGGGCTAAACTGCGTAGCGCGGAAATCCGTAAAGGCAAACGAGCCGCCGGCGAAGTTGGTCATGGTGAGGAAGCTCGCCATGATGAGCACAAAGCCCACGTGCGCGATCACAAAGTAGAGCCAACCGCCATGGATGGAGTTCTCGTTCTCCTCGATCACAACCAGGAAGTACGAGGTCAGCGACATGAGCTCAAAGGCGACCAGGAACCAAAACACGTTGTCGGCGGTGATGACGAGCATCATGGACGCCACGAAGGTGTTAAAGAAGAAGCCGGCGCGGCCCTTTTTGCCCGGGTACTCATCAAAGTAGTTGAGACCGTAGATCGAACCGGCAAACGCGAGCACCGAGATAAGCGCCACGAACAGGCCGGACAGCTGATTGAGCAGCAGCTGGAAATGGGCAAACGGGAAGAACACGATGGTGTCGACCGACGTGACATCACCCAGTACGGCCTGGATACCGGCCACAAACGAAAGCACCGCGGCGACGGCGCCGATAAGGCAGCCGGCGGTCTTGGCGGCGTTATCGGCCTTGATCAGCAGAACCGAGGCGAGCGCACCGATGCACGAGACGGCAAGCGATGCGATAAACAGCGTCATGCTATCCATTGTTTACGCTCCCTTCTGCTTTCTCGGACAGGCCCTGGGCCACAGCGGTAGCGTCGACGGACGGACCGTTTTCGATCGAGCGCAGGCGCTTGGCCTCGTCGAGCTCGCGATCGGCCGCGCCACCCATGACGGTCAGCGCCTTGGTAGGGCACGCCGCCACACAATGCGGGCCGTCCGGATCGAAGGCGCACAGGTCGCACTTGACAGCGCAGGTGTACTGGCCAGGAGCCCACGTAAGCAGGCTGCTCAGGGACTTAGGATACGAAGGCGTCGGGTCGCACATGCCTGCGACACCGGCGATAGACGTGCCATCGGGATGGATGGCTCCGAAGGGGCACGCGATGGCGCACAGCCTGCACCCGATGCACTCCTGCTCCTTGACGTGGATGCGATCGCCATCGTGCTCGATGGCATTCACCGGGCAAACCTCGGCGCAGGGGGCACCCTCGCAATGGTGGCAGGCAAGGGCGGCCGAAATACCGCCGGTCTTCACGAGCGCCAGGCGCGGCGTATCCTGAAGACCCTGCATCCGGTGGGCGTCGGCACAGGCGGACTGGCATGTTCCGCAGCCGATGCACCTCTCCGGGTTGGTGTCGATGAAGCGGTTCATCCCCACTTCCTTTCAAAATAACGGGCCGGGCTCCCGAACGTACGGGACGCCCGGCCCAAAAAGCCAACGAGAACGGGACTACACGATTTGATTCACGTGCGCCTCGTCGTCGAACTTGGCGGCGCCGGGCTCAACGTCCTGGGGAGCGGCGGCGTCGACCAGAGCCTGCTTGAGCTCGGTGTACTGACGCTCCACCTCGCCCTCCGCCCAAACTTGGTCGGCGATGGCGTCGACCTGGCAGGCGGAGAACTTGTCCTCGGGCGTGTGCGAGACCGGGTCGACCTTGTGAATGGTCAGCTCGTTGCACTTGCCGATCCACCACTGGTAGGTCATATAGACCGTGCCCTTGTTGATGCGATCGCTCACGTCGGCGCGGCTGTATACCTGGCCGCGGCGGCTGTGAATCGAGACGATGTCGCCGTTCTTGATGCCGCGCGCCTGGGCGTCCGCGGGATTCATGCGGACAAAGCCGGGCTCGTCGGCGAGCAGCGCCAGCGTCTTGCAGTTGCCGGTCATCGAGCGGCAGCTGTAGTGGCCGACCTCGCGGACGGTGCACAGGATGAGCGGGTACTCATCGTCGGGAAGCTCGGAGGGCGCCTCCCAGTCGTGCGCCATCAGGTTGGCGCGGCCGTCCTTGGTGGTGAACTTGCCACCAGCGAACATGTCGGGCGTACCGTGGTCGTTCACATCGGTGCTCTTGACGGGCCACTGGGCGTAGCCGCCCTCGGGAGCCATCTTCTCGTAGGTCGCGCCCACAAAGTTGGGGCACAGGCTAATGCACTCGTTCCAGATCTGCTCGGTGTTGTCATAGTGCATGGGGTAGCCCATGCGCGTAGACAGGTCCGCGAAGATCTCCCAGTCGTGACGGCACTCGCCCTTGGGCGGAACGGCCGCGTCAAAGTGCTGGAAGCTACGGTCGGATGCGGTAAAGACACCCTCGTGCTCGCCCCAGGAAGTGGCAGGCAGGATGACGTCGGCGAGCATGGTCGTCTGCGTCATAAAGATGTCCTGGCAAATGAACAGATCCAGCTCGGAGAGCGTCTTGCGCATACCGGCCGAATCGGGCTCGGTCTGCACCGGGTCCTCGCCGTAGTTGTAGAAGCAGTGCACCTTGCCCTCGTCGACCAGGTGACCCAGGTCGGTGAGCTTGTAGCCCTCCTCGAGCGGGAGCTTTTCCTCGGGCACGCCCCAAGCCTTGGCAAACTTGGCACGCACTGCCGGGTCGGTAACCTTCTGGTAGCCAGGGTACAGGTTGGGCAGCATGCCCATATCGCAGGAGCCCTGGACGTTGTTCTGACCACGCACGGGCGCGAGGCCGGAATTGGGTTTGCCGATCTGGCCGGCAACGCAGGCGATGGAGGCGATGGTGTGCACCGTCTTCAGGTTCTGCTTCTGCTGGCATACGCCCATGCCCCAGCCAATGATGGCGGAGGGCTTCGCCGTGGCGTACATCTCGGCAGCTTGGTGGATCAACGCGGGCTCGACACCCGTGATGTCCTGTACGGATTCGGGAGTGTAGTTCTTGATGGTCTCCCACCACTCGTCAAAGCCGTTCGTGTGCTCGGCGACGAATTCCTTGTCGTAGAGGCCATCGTTGACCAAGCAGTTGGCAAAGGCGTTGAGGAACGCGACGTTGCAACCGTTCTTGATCGGAAGGTAGAGATCGGCGATACGCGCGGTTTCGATATGGCGCGGATCGGCGACGATGATCTTGCAACCCTTTTCTTTGGCTCGCACGATACGCCTTGCGACGATGGGGTGCGAATCGGCAGGGTTATAGCCGAAGAGGAAAATGCAGCCCGCATCCTCCATACCGGGGATGGAGCATGACATGCAACCTGAACCAACCGTGTCCATCAGACCGAGGACAGTAGGGCCGTGTCAAGTACGGGCGCAGTTGTCCACGCTGTGGGTGCCGATGCACGCACGCGTAAACTTCTGCATGACGTAGTTCGCCTCATTGCCGCCGCCTCGCGAAGAGCCGGTGGTCATGACAGCGTTAGGACCATATTCGTCAATTATGGCCTGCATCTTAGATGCGGTGAAATCCAGTGCCTCGTCCCAGCTTACGCGCTCAAGATCCGCGCCCTTGGTGCGGCGGATCATCGGGTGCAGTACGCGAGGAGTCAAGATCTTGGTGTCGTTGATGAAGTCGTAGCCGCTCATGCCCTTAAGGCACAGCTCGCTCTGGTTGGTGATGCCGTTGAGCGGTTCGGTGCCCACGACCTGGCCGTTTTGGACCAGGAGGTTAAACTGGCAACCGGCGCCGCAGTACGGGCAGATCACTTTATGCTTCTCCATGACACCCTCCTTCCTTTCTCTGCTACCGAATACTCGGTACTTATTTGACAATCATTGGGCTTGTATGGCCGCCCGCCTACGCCTCGTTTTCGATGGTGGCGCGGGCACGCTCGGCAGTCAGTTCTGCCAAACGTTCCTCGTCTACCAGGGTGAGGCCCTTGGTCGGGCACGCCTCGGCACACGCCGGACCGCCGGGACGGTCCACGCACAGGTCGCACTTGAGCACGAAGCTCTTGGTCTGCGAACCCACGCGAACGTCGCCCATCAAAACCGGAACCTGCGTGGTCGCCACGCTCACGGCGCCAAAGGGGCATGCCATGACGCAGCTCTTGCAGCCGATGCAGTTGTCCTCGTTGACGCCGATGCGATGGTTCTTTGGATCAAAGAACAAGGCGCCCGTAGGACAGGCCTTCGCGCACGGGGCATCCTCGCAGTGATGGCAAGCCACCGGTGCGGAGATCTCGTACGTACGCGTCACGCGCAGGCGCGGCGCGGCGATGTTACCGGGGATGTCGTGCGCCTCGATACACGCCGCCATGCAGGTTTGACACCCAATGCAGCGCGAAGAATCGGCTACGACTCGCTTATTACCCATGTTGTTCACTCCCTCCTGAATCCCTTGCCGGAGAGACCCTGTCGACATTGACCCAAGCCGCCCGTGGCCTGGCATCGACGAATCGAATGCATGCGGCGAAATATGCACTCGGTAGAGTTTCTCCAACGATATACAGGTTAAATATACGCAGTTGCAGGGGGCAAACTTGAGCATAGGCCCTGCAATACGGGTGTATTGCAGGGGTTTTGGCAGGTTGGAATTATTCTCTAGAAGCTATAAAGGTGAGTGTATTACATGCGTACGCCTCAGAGATTTTTATGCGCTCTCATTTTGGATGTACTACGCTTGTATTCGTGTTTATGGTTATCAACTTGAGTGAAATAAAGTAATCGTTATAAGATGCTCAAGTATCGGCACATGCCGCATTTGACCGACTATATTGCACGCTCATTAAGGGGGCCAGTGATGTCATCGACTCAAAAAAGAGCCATCCTGCAGGTGCGCATTCGCGAGGAAGACAAGCAGCATGCCGAGCATCTCTACGATGCCATGGGCACATCGCTCGCCGAGGCTGTCCGCTTATTTGTCGCGCAAAGCATTTTGATGCGCAAGCTCCCCTTTCAGCCGGTCGCCGTGCGCTCAAAGGACGGCACCGCCGCCTATGGATCGCTCAAAGCATATGGTGACCCCAATCGCCGCGCCGAGGAGCGCAATGCCTGGATTGAATACCTAGCCACAGAAAGCGATGAGTCGGTTTTGGGTCCCGAGGAAGTAGATATCCATGAGTAGCACCATCATCGACGAGACCGTCATCCTGCGCTACCTGCTTAACGACGACGAGGTCCTGTCACCGCGCGCCGCCAAGGTCATCGCCACGCGCACCGCTCGTGTCTACCCCGAAATCATCACGCGCGTCGTGGTCACGCTGCGCGACGTCTATAAGGTTCCCCGCGTTGAGATTGCCGCGGCCATGAAAAGGCTGCTCGATGACGTCATGGTCGACGAGCCCACCGTTGTCGCCCTTGCCGTCAAACTCTTTGGCAAGACCCATATGGACTTTACCGACTGCCTCCTTGCAGCCCGAACCGCCATCTACAACGATGATGTCGTGAGCTTTGGCAAGCCCATCATCCAAGGCATGATCGATTACCGCCGCAAGCGCCAAACCGTGGCCGACGTTCGCGACCGCGCCGCCGAAGCCCGCAGCCGAAGCACCGACTCCACCATCGACAAACTCCGCCACCAATCCCGCCACTAACCGACAGGCAACGGCATCGCCCGCCACTCAGCCCCATCCCCTCTTAAGTTGCGGTGAAATAGTTCCTGGATTTAGGCTTATTCGAGCTTTTCAGAAATTAATTCACCGCAACTTCCAGGTTGGCCATCCGAAACCGGCAGCTTTGGACCGCGAATGCCACCGTTCGCCACGAAATGGACCCATCTACTACGTTTAACCGATTGCCCTCGACCATACCAAAATCAGAATAATCAAAACCGCTGGTAGACGGCTTGCTGATTTTCCGAAAATGCTGCTATGGTCGACCCCTGCGGGCCAAACGTAGTAAATGGGCCGTTTTCGTGGCTCAGCACCAGACCAGTCATTTTGGGACAGGTTTTTTGACCACATTTGCCAGCCGATCGCTAGAGCAGCCAAAAAAGCCCGTCCCAAATTAGCTACTCAGGCCTTCAGTAGGTTCGCAAAAGCCGGAAAACAGTCCGTATTTCACCGCAACTTAGGAGGGGATATGGGGCGGCATCGATTCCCGTCACCCCGTACACTTATGAAAACGGCTCTGGTCCCAAAAGGAACCAGAGCCATTCATCTATCTTATGGAGCGGGCGACGGGAAGTCCAAGGGTTTGCTTCGCAAACCCTTGTTTCGCTGCGGGCCATTGGCCCTTGCGTGCTGCGCTGGAAAATGCTCACGCATTTTCTCAGCTTCGCACCCTGCCGGGTTCGATTCCCGTCGCCCGGCACGTTTACGAAAACGGCTCTGATCCCAAAGGGAATCAGAGCCGTTAAGCTATCTTGTGGAGCGGGCGACGGGAATCGAACCCGCGTCATCAGCTTGGAAGGCTGGTGTTCTACCATTGAACTACGCCCGCAAGATATGGTCGGGACGACAGGATTTGAACCTGCGACATCCTGCTCCCAAAGCAGGCGCGCTACCAAACTGCGCCACGTCCCGAAGGTGTTGAGCAGCTAAGGTCTAAACCTTGCGTGTCCCAAAGCGAAGGAAATTATAGGGGAGACTCCCCGCCTGTGCAAGCATTGATGCCTTAGCTCCTCGAATGTGCGACAAAACGACTATGGAGCAGACCGATCACAAACGCCACCACGGCAACCGGCGCCCACGCGGCTCCAATGTCCGCCAGCGGCAGCGCATCGAACGGCAGCCACGCACCCGCAAAGAACGCGTCTCGAACCGAGGTAATCACGCTCTGCACCGCGACAACGCCGCCGACCCAAACCCACACCTGCGGATGCGCGTCGCAAAAACCGTGCACCAGGCCCATAAGCACCAGCACGATGGCAACGGGATACAAGGCGTTGAGCATGGGCACCGAGAACATAAGGATCACGTCGAGGCCCACATTGGAGAGTACGCACGAAAACGCCGCGAACACAAAGGCGAGAATCGCGAAGGGGCGGCGCATGGCCTCCTCGGAGGCCTCCGCTCCCCCCTCGATCACATACGTCTCGCAGAAGTAACGCGAGCAGCAGCTGATGAGGCCGATGCACACGTTCATGCAGGCGAGGAAGAAAATCGCAAATACCACAACCGTGCCGGCAAGGCCAAAGTGCATGGAGGCCGAGCGGGCGAGAATGGCGGCGCCGTTGGTGGCGTCGGGCATCACGGTGCCGAGCTGCATACCGGCAAGCGCTAGGCCGCAGTAGATGATGGCCATGAGCACGCCGGCGATCACACCGGAACGCGAAATCTCGAAGGTCACGCGTTTGTCATTGGTAACACCCAACTCGTGGATGGTCTCGGCGATGATGATGCCGAAGGCGAGCGACGCAAGCAGGTCCATGGTCTGGTAGCCGGTCAAGAAGCCCTGCACGGCAGCACCGGCATCATAGGGAGCTTGCGGGGCGGCAGCCGGTCCCAGCGGCGAGATCACGGCGGCACCCACGACCAGCACGATGAGCGCAATGAGCGCGGGACCCGTAATGCGCCCGAGTACGCGCGTGATAACGCCCGGACGCAGCGTGAGCGCAAACGCGACGACAAAGAAGCCAACGGCAAACACCAGGCGAGCCGTGCCGAGTGAAACGCCCTCGGGCAGTAGCGGCACCAGCATCTCAAACGCCGTGGAACTCGTACGCGGAATGGCAAGGCACGGACCGATTGCCAGATATACTGCCGCAACAAAGAACTCGCCAAACTTGGGGTGCACGCGGCCGGCAAGCTCGCGCGCCGTTCCGGCAAGCGCCACGGCGATAAAGCCCATGACGGGCAGGCCGATGGCGGCAATCAAAAAGCCAACCATGGCAAGCGGTGTGGCCGTGCCGGCCTGGAGCGCCAGCAACGGCGGAATGATGAGGTTACCGGCGCCAAAGAGCATCGAGAACAGCGCAATGCCGACGGTAACGACATGGTCGGAGCGCAGGCCGCGCGGAGCGGATGAGGCCATAGGCACACCTTTCGGGTCGAAACAAAAACGGGACGGGCAAATACACCCGTCCCGCAAGTATAAACGGTCTAGCAGCTTTAGCAGGCTAAATCGCACAGAGCATCGATAGCCGTGTCGACTTCTTCGGTAGTGTTGAAATACCCAAACGAGAAGCGGACGACGCCCTGGCGCTCGGTCCCCAGCGCACGGTGCATGAGCGGGGCGCAATGGGCGCCGGGGCGCGTCGAAATCCCCCACCCTTGCATGAGCGCATCCGAGATCTCGGCAGAGTCGATATCGGCTACGTTGAGCGACACAATCGCAGAGCGCGCCTGCTGGTCAAAGGCACCGTAGAGCTTAATCCCCGGAATCTTGCGCACACCGGCAAGGAAGCGATCAGCGAGCGCACGCTCGTGGGCAGCAATCGCCTCGACCCCACCCTGGGCCTCGATAAAGTCGAGACCAGCGGAAAGTCCCGCGATGCCATGACCGTTGAGCGTGCCCGCCTCAAGGCGCGTGGGCCACCCAAGCGGCTGCAGCGCATCGAAGCTGTGCACGCCCGTGCCGCCCATGGCCCACGGAGCCACGTCAATGCCCTCCGCCACGGCCAGGCCGCCGGTCCCCTGTGGACCCATGAGCCCCTTGTGACCGGTAAAGCACACGACGTCGAGCCCCATGGCATCCATGTCAATCTTCGCCGTGCCGGCAGACTGCGAAGCATCGACGATCACCAGCGCGCCGGCCGCATGCGCGATGGCAGCCACGCGCGCAATGTCGACCGCGTTGCCGGTCACATTGGAGGCGTGCGTCACCACCACAGCACGCGTACCGGGCGTGACAAGCCGCTCGAGCTCGTCGTAGTCGAGCACGCCGTTGGTATCACAGCCCGCATGCTCAACCGTCACACCCTGCTCTGCCGCCAGGCGGTTGAGCGGACGCAGTACGGAGTTGTGCTCGAGCACCGTTGTGACCACACGGTCGCCGGGGCGCACCACGCCATTGATGACGGTGTTGAGCGCCGCGGTGGAGTTGGGCGTAAAACAAACATGGTCAGCACGCGGGCAGCCCAGCAAGCGCGCAAGCTTGGCGCGGCAGCCGTGGATGGTACGTGCCGCATCGAGCGCACCCGAGGTGGCACCGCGCCCAGCATTGCCGAGCGAGCACATCGCCTGCGTCACGGCATCGATGACCGTCTGCGGCTTGTGCATGGTCGTCGCCGCGTTATCCAGGTAGATCATCGCACGACCTCCCACATATTAATCACGGTATAGCCCTCAGTGGGAACGCCCGCCGCGGCGAGTTCGCCGCGCAGCAGCTCCTCATCGACAGGCAACGCCTTCCACGCCAAACCGCAGCCGGCAGCGACCTCCCCGGGCACGGGAATCGTCCGCCCGGGAAGACCGCGCTCGATGCACAGGGACTCGCAACCCATGGCGGCCGCCGTGGTGGGAAACGTGATGACAAGCGCCGGGCGCTTCTCCCTCATGGCAACTCCAACCAATACGCTACGGGCGCACGACGCGCACGGCCTGCTCCATCTTCTCCACGATCACGTACATGTTGGTGACCTCGCCCACGGCAAGCTGGTCCTTGATGCCATAGTGGTCGAGGCAGGTGCCACAGGTGAGAATCTCGACACCCTGCTCCGCCAGGCCCTTCAGGTCATCGAGCACCGGCGAGCCCTCAACGGTGAGTTTGGCGCCGCCATTGTAAAACAGCATGGTCGCGGGCAGCTCCTCCTGCTGCGTCACGGCAAAGATGAAGGCCTTCATGAGCTTGTGGCCCAGCTCGTCGTCGCCACGGCCCATGCAATCGGTGTAGACGGAAATGACGAGTTTGCCCTTGCCGGCGCTGGCGTCGCAGAAAGCGGCACCGTCCTGCACGGGGTCAGCAACGGCCACGGCACCGGCGGTCGCGACGGTCACGTGCCACTCGGCGTCCGAGATCTTCTCGACCGAGGCCGTGCAGCCCTTCTCCTGCGCCATCTTGGAAATGTTCTTGACGGCGGTCTCGTTGTCGACCGAGGTCACGACGGCACCCTCGCCTTCAAGCTGTTTGAGCGCCTTAAGCGTCTTGACGACGGGCAGCGGGCAGACATCGCCCATGGCATTGACTTCAATCTTGGTAGACATAGCAAATTCCTTTCGAAAGAACCGTTCTAGAGAACGGTAAACAGTTACATAAACGTGCGGGCTAGCGAACAACGCGAACGGCAGGACCGCCCGGCTCGCACACGCGGCCGATCGTAGCGGCAACGCGCCCCTCGGCATGTAAACGACGCGCAAGCTCATCCGCATCCGCCGCGGGCGCCGCAATAAGCAAACCGCCCGAAGTCTGCGGATCGTACAGCGCATCCAGCATGCCCGGCTCCAGGTCATCGTCGGCAGCTACACGCGGGCCAAAGAAGTCCTGGTTGCGGTAGGAGCCCGCGGGGATAATGCCCAGACGCGCCATGTCGAGCACCTGGTCAAAGAGCGGCACCGCCCCCGACGCGAGCTCGATTTGCACGCCCGAGCCCTCGGCCATCTCGCACGCATGCCCGATCAGACCAAAGCCCGTAATGTCGGTGCAGCCGTGAAGCTCAAGTCCCTCGGCCAGACGAATCGGAGCCTCGTTGAGGGTGCGCATCGAGTCAAACATGGCTGCGGCCTCGTCCTGCTCGATGAGCTCGCCCTTAATGGCCGTGGTGATAATGCCCGAGCCGATCGCCTTGGTCAGCAGCAGAACATCGCCCACGCGTGCGCCGCTGTTGGCGAGCATGCGGTCGAACGCGACAAAACCACTCACGGACAGGCCGTACTTGGGCTCGTCGTCGTTGATGGTATGGCCGCCCGCGATGGAGCAACCCGCCTCGACGCACTTGTCGGCGCCGCCCGCCAGAATCTGGCCGGCGACCTCGATGCCCAGGCAGCTCGGGATGCACAGCAAGTTCATGGCATGGCTCGGCCGCCCGCCCATGGCGTAGATATCCGACAGCGAGTTGGCCGCGGCGATCTGGCCAAAGAGGAACGGGTCGTCGACCATCGGTGGGAAGAAGTCGATGGACTGCACGAGCCCCAGGTTCTCCCCTACGCGGAAGACGCTCGCATCGTCGGAGGTATCGAACCCTACGAGCAGGTTGTCGTTATGCACATTGGGTAAATCGCCCAGGACCTGGGCGAGGGCTCCGGGAGCCAACTTAGCGGCTCAACCGCTCGCGGCCGTCATGGACGTGAGCCTAATCTGATCGTCAGCCATCGATACCTCCTCTCATCGGTCAATCATTTTCTCCCAGTATACGCATGAATGCGAGCCTGCGGCGGATGCATTAATTGAGCGCCTGTGCGCGAATCGCCGCGCCAATCGCTCCGGCAAAGCGAGCCTGGGGCGAGGTGGTCACCGGCGACCCCAGCAGCTCGCCCAACCGCTCCACCACGAAGGCGTTCTCGCACAGGCCACCGGTCAGGTAGTACGGGGCGCCCGCGGCCTGCCCGGCCATGGTCGCCACGCGCGAGACCACGCTGTCGATCACGCCACGTGCAATGTTCTCGCGCGGCTCACCGCGACCGATCAGGCTGATGACCTCGCTTTCGGCAAACACCGTGCACATGCTGCTGATCTTGGTGGGCTCACCGGAACGCGCAAGGTCGGCCATCTGCTGTTGGGAAATACCCAGACGGTCGGCCATGATCTCCAAAAAGCGCCCCGTACCGGCAGCGCACTTGTCGTTCATGGCGAACTTGGCCACGCGGCCACTTTTAAGCTGAATGACCTTGGTGTCCTGGCCGCCCACGTCAATCACCGTGCCGTGATCGCCAAACAGGCGCACGGCACCGGTGCCGTGGCAGGTGATCTCGGTCACGACCTTGTGCGCATAGGGCACGGCGACACGGCCGTAGCCGGTCGCGATCACGCGCACGTCGTCGGCAGCCACGTCATAGCCAGCAGCGGCAAGCTCGCCGCGCAGACGCTCGGCCGCATCAACCGAGGAGAACCCGGTTGGCTGCACGCACGTCCACGCCACCGAACCTTCCCCATCGACCACAGCGGCCTTAGCCGCCGTAGACCCGATATCGATCCCGATCCCTATCATGGCCCTCTCCCAATCTAAACATCAAAGACAGCGGCGCGTTCAGGCGCCTTAGCTCTAGGTTTCTCAGGTGCCGGAGATTGCCCCGAAAGAGGAGCGCAGCGTACTTTGGGTACGCAAGCGACGGTTTGAGGGGCAAGATCCGGTGCCTGAGGAAGCTAGAGGGTTTCGATGAAGGCGGCGATGCGGGTCTCGATCTGGCCCATGTCACCGTTGCTGTAGTCGGTCTCGATCTTCATATACGGAATACCCGCACCCTCGACGGCCTCCTGCATGCGCGCGCTCTCAACGTTGAAGGTGTGGCACGCCTGGAGCACGCTCTCTACCACGCCATCGACATGGCACTTCTCGCACATGGTCAGCGTGTTCTCCATGCGGCCGTCGTTAGGCGTCATGACCGAGCAGTTGATATCCAGGTAGCGGTCGGCGATGGCGCGCAGAATGTCGGGCGCGTCCGGGTCGATCATCATAGCCGCCGTGCGCTCGCCCGAGCAGTCGTCCATGCACACGACCACGCCGCCGTTGGACTCGATGGTGCGGCCAATCTTGTTGATCACACCGCCCACCGGGCAACCGGTGATCAGAATGCGCTTGGCGTCCGCCGCAACCGGGCGCTCGCCCGCGTCGTAGGCCTCGCGCAGCATGGCGACCTTTTGCTCCAGCTGCTGCGTATAGGCCTCAATATCAAAGCTGAACGTACCGGCAAACATAGTGCTCATCAAGTCGACGCCGCTCATGGCCGCCGGCTGATTGGCCTGCAGCGCAAACATCTCGAGCTGGGCCGCACGCAAGCGGTTGCGACGACGGACGGCAGCACGCAGGTCATCGTCGGTAATCGTGATGCCGTAGAAGCCCTCGAGCTCCTCCTTGAGCAGGCGGCACTCCTCGTACCAGCCTTCACGCTCGTAGGCGCGATCACGACCCTGCGGAAGATGCAGAATGTGCGTGCGCTTGAGCTCGTTGAGTAGCTCGTACATCTTCTTCTTGCCGTCGCAGGTGGTCTCGCCGATGATCATGTCGCTAAAGTACGTAAACGGGCACTTTTGCGAGTAGGCAAAACCGTAGGTCGACTTGATGAGCGGACACAGATTTGCCGGCAGCACCTTCTCGGCCTCGGGAATCACCTCGTCGGATGTACCGCACAAGGCCACACTTGCAGCGCCCGCGGCATCGATGATCTCGAGCGGCGTATAGCTGCACAAAAAGCCGACCAGGCGATTGCCCGCCTGCTTGTAATCCTTAACGCGAATAAACGCCGCCTTGCGCTGCTCGTTGAACTCCTCAAACGTGGATGGCAACGGCTGCTCCATATTTTCCGACATATAACTCCTTAACAAACCTTTTAACCAACCAAGGAAACGGCTTTCCCAGGTGCCCGAGGTTGCCGTGAAAAAGGAGCGCCGCGTACTTTGGTACGCAAGCGACGGTTTGAACGGCAAGATCGGGTGCCTGGGGAAGCCGCCGGGACGAATAGTCCTAAATGGTTTCCAAGAAAGCCTCAATCCTGGTTTGCAGTTGGCCTGCATCCTCGCCGGCGTAGTCGGTCGTGATGTGCATAAACGGAATGCCGGCCTCCTCGGCAGCCTTCTCCACGGCAAACGACTCCATCTCGTAGAGCGTGCAGAACTGCAGGGCCACGTCGACGATGCCGTCGGCATGCAAGTCCTTGGCCATCTGGACAATGTCCTTCATACGCTGATCGTTGGGCGTAAAGACGGCGCAGTTAATCTTAAAGTAGCGCTCGGCGATGGCGTCGAGCATCTCGTCGACCGTCTCACCGGACTCGTCGACCAGGTCCTTGTAGTAGCGCGAGCCCGTGCAGGACTCCTCGCCTACCACAACGCCGCCGGCCTTCTCGATGAGGTTGAACAGCTTCCAGTTGGGCACGGCCATGGGCGTGCCGGTGTACAGGATGCGCTTGGTCCCCTTGGGCGCCACGCCCTCGCCGGCCTCAACGCGCTGCTCGCACTCGGCGGCCATCTCGTTGATGGCTCCGGTCAGACGCGGCGTATCGTCCATAAAGGCGGCCTGAACGGTCAGCAGGCTGTCGAGACCGCTGATGGGCGCCGGATCGGCAGCGCGCGTGGCAGCCAGACGCTGCAGGGCGCGACGCTTCTCGTTGACGGCGTGGATGGCAGCCTTCAGGCGCTCGGGCGTAATCTTGACGCCGCACTCTTCCTCGATCTTGGCGGCAAGCTTTTTAACCTCGGCCTTCCAGGTCACGAGCGTCGACTCGTCGTGCACGTTGGGGATATCCATGACGTACATGTTCTTTTGCGTGGCAAAGAACTCGTAGGCCTTCTTCTTGCCATCGCAGGTGTTCTCGCCCACCACCAGATCACTCGACTCAATGTAGGGGCAGACCTCGCCCAGCTTAAAGCCGGCAAAGCTCTTGATGAGCGGACAGGTGTTGCGCGGCAAGTGCTCCTCGACCTTGTCCGTTGCCCAGTCGGCACCCGAGCACAGGCCCACGGGGATGCCATCGCAGGCAAGCACGATCTCCTCGGGCACGTAGACGCAGAACGAACCGACGATCTTGGTGGCCTCGCCGGCCTCCTTCTTGTCGAGCATCTCCTTAATACGGCCGCTGTGGATGTTGGTGGCGACAAAATCCAGGTAGGACGTAGACTTGGGGCGATTGTTCTGCGTCAGGAACATATCGCCGTACATCTGGCCCACAGCGCCCAGCAGCATGTCGTGGTCAGCAAGATTCATGCCGAGGCTCTCCCACAT
>CABUOF010000005.1 GCA_902493125.1 uncultured Collinsella sp.
ATCGAAACACATCTCCACCGTTCCTTCAACTGGGAAAACGGCGCCCCCGGACCCCAGGAGGGGCCGCGGGGGCGTTCGGCTAACTGCGGGAATGGCCTATTTGCTCAATGTGTTCGACTGAGATCGGAAATCAACCGCGCT
Organism: uncultured Collinsella sp.; assembly: GCA_902493125.1. Classification (GTDB taxonomy): domain Bacteria; phylum Actinomycetota; class Coriobacteriia; order Coriobacteriales; family Coriobacteriaceae; genus Collinsella. Next base: position 142 of record CABUOF010000005.1, read on the forward strand.
ACAATAGTCCCGTCGATGGGCAACGTCGTCAGTCGAGACGCGACCGCGCTCCGCACCCCTCCGTCTACTCGGTGCGTTCCCGCCTCTTCCCCGAGGCGGGATGTCGGCATTTTTCATGCACCGACAACCAAATAGCCTATGAACAGCCCGGGCAGCATTGCGCACGGGGGCAGCATCGCGCATCTCGGCCCCAAATGCAAAAAGGGACCCGTCCATTGCGGACGGATCCCTTAAAACAAGTGATCGTCAAACCAATTTACTCGGCGTCGGTCTCCTCGTCCTTCTTCTCGGAAGGAAGCGGGGTAACCTCGATCTCGACGCCCAGAGTCTCAGCAGCGGACTTCATGGACAGGGAGATACGACGACGGTCGAGGTCGATCTCCATGACCTTGACCTGAACCTTGTCGCCCACGTGGGTGACCTGAGAAGGCTGATCGACGTGCTTGTTGGCCATCTCGGAGATGTGCACCAGGCCCTCGATGCCCTCGCCCAGATCGACGAAAGCGCCGAACGGGACAAGCTTGGTCACAGTGCCCTCGACGATAGCGCCGACGGGGTACTTCTTGACCAGTGCGCGCCACGGATCCTCGGTGGTCTGCTTGAGACCCAGGGAGATGCGCTCGCGGTTGAGATCGACGTCGAGAACCTCGACCTCGACCTCCTGGCCGACCTTGACAACCTCGGAAGGATGGTTGACGTGGTTCCAGGAGAGCTCGGAGATGTGGATGAGGCCGTCGATACCGCCGAGGTCGACGAAGGCGCCGAAGTCGACGATGGAGGAAACGGTGCCCTGGAGACGCATACCAGACTTGAGCTTGGACAGGATCTCGGAGCGCTCGGCCTTACGGGACTCCTCGAGCACGACGCGACGGGAGAGGACGACGTTGTTGCGGTTACGGTCCATCTCGATGACGCGGGCCTCGATGCGGGTGCCCATGTAAGAGGTGAGGTCCTTGACGCGACGGAGGTCGACGAGGGAAGCAGGCAGGAAGCCACGCAGGCCGATGTCGAGGATCAGGCCGCCCTTGACAACCTCGATAACCTCGCCCTCGACGTTCTCGCCGGAGTTGAACTTCTCCTCGATGCGGTTCCAAGCACGCTCGTACTCGGCACGCTTCTTGGACAGGACCAGACGACCGTCCTTGTCCTCCTTCTGGAGAACCAGAGCCTCGATGGGATCACCGAGTGCAACGATGTCTGCAGGGTTAGCGTCCTTGCGGATGGACAGCTCGCGGACCGGGATAACGCCCTCGGACTTGAATCCGATGTCAACGAGCACCTCGTCATGCTCGATCTTAACGACAGTGCCGTTAACGAGATCGCCCTCATCAAAGTCGGTAATCGTACCGTCGATGAGGTTGTTCATCTCCTCCTCGTTGACATCGTCAAGAGAGAAAATGGACGAGTTCTGAATCTCACTCAAAGGTGGACCCCTTTCGAACTACGGGGCCCCGATTGCTAGGACCTACAGAAGGGTGCGACAAGCACACAACGTTTAGGAACACTCGGGAGCCGACAGATACTAATGTGACGCTTATGCAATCACGTTCGTATAGGTTACGGGGAAATGAGTTCGATTTCAAGCGTGAACTGCGATTTTTTACTCGTGTGGAGACTTTTTCGTAATCTTATGAACACACGTCTCCACAACTTGACGATAACCAGCCAGGCATTCGGCTTTGGGGTAAAGTATCCGGAGCCAACGATTCTAGATCGATTTTTCGAGAAAGGTGCCCGCGTGCTCAAAGCAGTCGTTTTCGATATGGACGAGACGCTTCTCAGCATCAACCTCAACGCGTTCATCCTTCGCTATTTTAAGGATGTCTCTTCGATGCTCGCGGATATCGGGCGCCGCAGCCGCGGTGGCACGATGGCACGCCTCGGCACCATCCTAGTCGACCTCAACGCCAATCGCCGCAGCGGCACGGACAACCGCACCAATCTTGAGTTTTACCAAGAAGAGGTCGAGCGCCGATGCGGGATCCGCCTCTCCGATCCCCTCATCTACGAGGCGTTTACCTACTATGACCGCGAAGTTCTTCCGTACAAGAACGACGATGTCATTAACGCCCACGCCATGCCGGGCGCACACGCCGCGCTCCAGGCCGTACAGGACGCAGGGCTGCGTTGCGCGCTCTTTACCAACCCCAGCTTTCCCCAAGGGGCCATCGAGTGCCGCATGGGCTGGGGCGACCTGGCCGACGCCCCCTTTGAGCTCGTCACGCACATGGGAAACACCACCCGCTGCAAGCCCGATGCCACCTACTATCTAGAGCAGCTTCAGGTGATGGGACTCGAGCCACACGAGGTCCTTATGGTGGGCAACGATCCCAAACGCGACTTCCCGTCCCCCGATTGCGGCATCCAAACCGCCTTTGTGGGCCAAGGCAAGCCCAGCCGAGCCACCTGGCGCGGAACCATGGAAGACTTCGCCCGCGACTTTAACGCCGTAATCGAGGCCTTCTACGAGCACCAAATAGCCGACGAACTATCGTAGGCGCCAGAACATCTAGCGCAGTTGCGGTGAGATAGTTCCTGTTTGCCCCTCACCCGGGTAATTTTAGGAACTATCTCACCGCAACTTAATATCTAGCAGACCTGGGTTTTGCCGATCATGATGTTGAGGATCTCGACGTCGGTGTCCTTCATGCCTACGCGGCCTACGTAGCCCATACTGGCGATTGTCTGCTCAACGGTATCTTGGATCAGGCCCTCGCCGGCGCGGAAGCCGCGACCCTGCATGGCCATATCATGGCCCAGAATCGCCGCATCGACGGCAGCCGAGATCTTGGCGGCACAGCTCGCTTTGGCGCCGTCGCACACGATGCCGCCCACGTTACCGAGCGTGTTCGAGACCGTCGCGCCAATCTGCTCGCGCGTGCCACCGCACAGCCAGGTAATCGCGGCGCCGGCGCCGCACGCGGCGCAAATAGCACCGCAAAACGCCGAGAGCGCACCAATATAGCTCTTGATATGCACGGCGATAAGATCGGACAGCATCACGGCGCGCACCAGGCGTTCATGGTCGCAGCGCAGGTACTCGGCATACTCCATGACGGGCAATGCGCAGGTAATGCCCTGATTGCCCGAGCCGCACACAATGGCGACCGGCAGCGCGCAGCCGTTCATGCGGGCGTCGGACCCGGCGGCCGCACGGGCACGGGCACGGCAGGCGACGTCATCGGCACGAGCACCCAGCAGCGTACGACCCACCTCGGCGCCCCAAGCGTGCGCAAGGCCCTCGGCACTGATTGCGCCATTCAGCTCAATCTGACGCTCAACGGCAGCACGGGCGTCCTCAATGTCACCGTCCTCGATAAAGTCGATGATGGTCTCGATCGACATGGGCGTGTCGGCGTTATCTGCCGCCCGCTCGGCCACGACGCGCTCGGCGCAGGCGGCACACTCCCCCGCCGACTTGCCGCACACCGGAATACCGTCGAGGGTATGGCACGTGACATTGGTGTGGTGGTCGGTAATCTCGACGACCGCGGTATGGCCCCCGGCCGTGGCAGTCACCTTGATGTAGAGGTTGGGCACACCCTCGACAAGCGATACATCGCAGTAGTCGGCGTCGGCGAGGAGCTCGGCCACGCGAGCACGGTCTTCATCGTTAACGCTCTCGAGCACCTCGAGCGCGCTTTTGGCGTCGCCGCCCACGGCACCCAGCACGGCCGCGGCTTCAATACCGTGCATACCGCCCGAGTTGGGCACGGTCACGCTCTTAACGTTCTTGATGATGTTGCCCGAGCAGGCAACATCCATATGATCGGGCTCGTAACCGAGCGTCTGGCTCGCCAGCGCTGCTGCATAGGCAACGGCAATGGGCTCGGTGCAGCCGAGTGCACAGACAAGCTCGCGGTTCAAAACATCGCAAAACGCGGCATCACGAAGGGAATCGGTAGGCATAGGTATCTCCTGCTTGCATAACGGGCTTGGCTCTCAAAAATAGTTAGCTCCTTTATTTGATAACAATGCATCAAAAACTGCAACCATGGTTCCGGCGGACGGCGCTCAAGCACAAACTGACAGCATTCATTCATGAGAAGCCGGTCTTGTTGCATGCTAAAGCGTTTGACCAAAAAACGCCCGAGCGTTTACGCAAAAGTCGCGCTATCATGCAGTCGAACGCGGTAAAACCTTTAGCATTTGCGCCGCACAGACCAGAGAGGAACCACTCATGAAGATTGGTATCGGCAACGACCACGCCGCCGTCGAGCTCAAGAACATCATCTCCGAGCACCTGAAGGAGCGCGGCTGCGAGGTCGTGAACTTTGGCACCGACACCTCCGAGAGCTTTGACTACCCCATCGCCGGCTACAAGGTGGGTAAGGCCGTTGCCAACGGCGACGTCGACCTGGGCATCCTCATCTGTGGCACCGGTGTCGGGATTAGCCTGGCTGCCAACAAGGTCGAGGGCGTACGCGCCGTCGTGTGCTCCGAGCCCTTCAGCGCCAAGCTCTCCCGCATGCACAACAACACCAACGTGCTCGCCTTTGGTGCCCGTGTCGTGGGCTCCGAGCTCGCTAAGATGATCGTCGACGAGTGGCTCGACGCCGAGTTTGAGGGCGGCCGTCACGAGCGTCGCGTTAACCTCCTCAACGAGATCGATCACACGCGCGGCCTCAAGGTCGTCGACGAGGCCTAAACCACTCAGTGCCACAAGCTAACAGCAGGGGCCCGCTCGGAACTCATGACCGAGCGGGCCCCTTCATAGATTTTGGAATAAAAGGGCGCCGCAGATGGAGTTCCGCGGCGCCCAAGCCACACGCTAACAGCTTTAAGGAGTCAAAGCTGGTTTAGCCAAAGAAGCGCTTGATCTCAATCTCGGCGTTCTCCAGGCAGTCGGAGCCGTGGATCACGTTGGCGTTGACATCGACGGCAAAGTCGCCGCGGATGGTACCAGGAGCAGCGTCAAGCGGATTAGTAGCGCCCATGAGGGTGCGCATCTTAGCAACAGCGGAGAGACCGGAAACGACCATCTTGACGACCGGACCGCTCGTCATAAAGTCGCAGAGACCGCCAAAGAAGGGCTTGTCGGCCAGATGGGCGTAGTGCTCCTCGACGGTAGCGCGCTCGAGCGTGGTCATCTCCATGCGCTCGATGACAAGGCCGCTGCGCTCAATGCGAGCAACGATCTCGCCGATCTTGCGGTCGCGCACGGCGTCGGGCTTAATCATGATGAAGGTCTTCTCGATAGCCATAAAAGTAGCCTTTCAAGTAGGTTCGCGCGTGCCCAAGTCCCATTCCGGCACCCGCCTGGACTGCATCGTAACAGAGTTTTAGCTGCAGTTAAACAAAAAGCTGTTTATTGAAACGTTGCAATTTATTAAAGCGCTCCATATGTGTCACTTCTGTTTCGAAGCCCGATTAGAGTACCATCCGACCGCCCATCAACCGCGCCGAACAGAGCAGGCGGTCGGTTGCCGCCCGCGAACGTATCCCCTTCACAACCTGCCCAAAGGTCCTACAGAAGTTCTCGACAAGCCCCTCCCCCATAGCAACAAAATACGGGCTCCCACATCAGCAGGCGCCCGTAAAGCGAAAACGATTTATCAATAAATGGACAATACGTCTTCAGCCAAACCTCTACTTTGCCCCGTGACCCATCTCGACGACCTTGGTTAGCGATCCAAACACACCTTCGTCGACCACGAGCTGCGCCTCGGCACGCTGCAGCTGCACGGCAACGGCGGCAGGGGCGGTGCCGCCCTCGGTCGTGCGCGCGGCGACAATCGACGGGATGTCGAGCGCCTCGGTAATGTCGTGCTCAAAGAGCGGGCTTGCCTCCTGGAACACCTCAAACGGCAGGTCCTCAAGATTGCAGCCGCGCTTCTCACACATCAGAACCAGATGCCCCACCACGGCATGTGCCTCGCGGAACGGCAGGCCACGCTTGGCCAGGTAATCGGCAACATCGGTAGCGGCAAGGTGCCCCACGCCGCACTCGCGCGCCATGGCATCCTCGTTGACGGTCCAAGTCGAAATCATTCCGGCCATAACCGACAGGCACTGCATGAGCGTATGGGCGGTATCGAGCGCGCCCTCCTTGTCCTCCTGCAAGTCCTTGTTATAAGCAAGCGGCAGGCCCTTCATGGTCACGAGCAGCTGCACCAGGTTGCCATAGACACGGCCGCTCTTGCCGCGAATAAGCTCGGCAAAGTCGGGATTCTTCTTCTGCGGCATGATGGACGAGCCGGTGGAGTAGGAGTCTGAAAGCGTGATAAAGCCAAATTCGGAGCTCGACCACAGCACGATCTCCTCGGAAAGACGCGACAGGTGCATGGCCATGACGGAGCCAGCGTAATGCAGATCGAGCAGGAAATCACGGTCGGAAACAGCATCGAGTGAGTTAGGAATCACGCCCGCAAAGCCAAGTTCGGCAGCCGTCATCTGGCGATCGAGCGGATAGCTCGTACCGGCAAGCGCGGCAGCACCCAGCGGGCAGTTGTCGGCGGCATCAAAGGCGGCCTTCAAGCGTGTAAAGTCGCGCGCGAACATCCAGGAATACGCCAGCAGATGATGCGAGAGCAGCACGGGCTGAGCGTGCTGCATATGCGTGTAACCCGGCAGAATCACCTTGTCGTACTTCTTAGCCGCATCCACCAGCACATGGCGCAGCTCAAGATTGGCCTCCATGAGCTCCTTGGCCAGCGCCTTGACGCCCAGGCGCGTGTCGGTCGCCACCTGGTCGTTGCGCGAACGTCCGGTATGCAAGCGCTTACCGGCCTCGCCGATGCGACGCGTCAGCTCGCTCTCGATGGACATATGAATGTCCTCATCGTTGATATCGAAGGTAAAGTTGCCGGCATCGATATCCTGTTCGATTCCGTTCAGGCCCTTGGCAATCGCCTGCTCGTCCTCGGCACTGATGATGCCCTGGGCCGCCAGCATTTTGGCATGCGCCTTAGAGCCTGCGATATCCTGCTTATAGAGATGTTTGTCGGCCGGCAGCGACGCGCCAAACTCCTGCGTGACCTCGGCCACGCCTGCCTCAAAACGACCGCCCCAAAGAGCCATGGAACCGTCCCCTTTCTCCAAATACCAAAACAAGCGCCCAAAGCAATGCGCCATATCGCTAAAGCGATTTTTCAACCGCTAGTTTTACACATTCCCCACCGTGTGCGGAGCCATGTAGCTAATTTGCAAAGAAGTGACGCGCCATGCACTTGGCGCCCAACGTCTCCCTCCGGATGTTGCCCTGCGAACCATCGATCCAGGCCTTCAGGCTCATAGGGACGTCCTCGACCCTTGCAGCGTCGAACTCGGGCGCGAGGGCAAGTAAAGCATGCGCGATAGCATTGAACATAATGGATACTCCTCATATATATAGGCGCAGAGCCGCCAAATTGATAGAAGGAGCCCCGCCGGACAACCCCGGCGGGGCTCGGACTCAGCCGCAGACGCGGCATCATATATGCGGGCGGAACGTAGGGGCCACCGATGTTAAGAAGTGTCAGCAAGCATAACGAAAGGTAGGGACCCCGTGCGCCCGTTATGTATCACGCGGATGGGCCGCGCGGATACCAAGGGAAGGAGGCGCTAGGCCCGGGCGGCAGCAGAGCTGGGGCCCTGGACCTTTGCCCACGTCTTGAGTGACAGCGTATCGATCTCGATAAAGCCGGCGCTGGCCTTCTCGTCAAACGTAGTGTCGCGGTCGTAGGTAGCCAGACCGTAGTCATACAGGCTAAACGGGCTCTTGCGGCCGACGACATGGCAGTTGCCCTTAAAGAACTTCAGACGGACGGTGCCGGTCACGAACTTCTGGGTGTCGGCCATAAAGGCGTCGAGCGCGTTTTTGAGCGGGCTGTACCACTGGCCGTTGTACACGGCGGTGGCCCAATCCTGCTCGAGCTTGATCTTGGTCTTGAGCAGGTCGCCCTCGACGCAGATGTCCTCGAGCGCCTTGTGGGCGGTGATGAGCGTCAGGGCGCCGGGAACCTCGTAGCACTCGCGGCTCTTAAGGCCCACCAGGCGATCCTCGACCAGATCGAGACGGCCAAAGCCATTGTCGCCGGAGATCTTGTTGAGGGAGATGACAATCTCGGAGAGCTTCATCTTCTTGCCGTCGACGGCGACGGGCTTGCCGGCCTCAAACTCAATCTCGGTGTAGGTCGGGGTGTCCGGCGTGTCCTCGGGGTTCTTAGTCATAACCCAAGCGTCATCGAGCGGCTCGTTCCAGGGATCCTCCAGGTGGCCGCACTCAATGGCACGACCCCACAGGTTGTCGTCGATGGAGTAGGGGTTGTCGTTGGCACCCTCGGGAACCGGCACGTTGTGGGCGTGGGCATAGGCGACCTCGTCGGGACGGCACTTCAGATCCCACTCGCGCACCGGGGCGATAACCTTGAGCTCAGGGTCGAGGGCCTTGACGGCAGCCTCAAAACGAACCTGGTCGTTACCCTTGCCGGTGCAGCCGTGGGCGACGTAGGTCGCGCCAAACTCGTGGGCGACCTCAACAAGCTTCTTGGCAAGCAGCGGGCGAGACAGGGCGGAGAGCAGCGGATACTTGTTCTCGTACATGGAGTTTGCTGCGATGGCTTTGGTCAGGAACTCATCGGAGAACTCGTCGCGCAGGTCGAGCACCTGGCAATCGAGAACGCCCAGGTCGAGCGCCTTCTGCTTCTTGGCATCCAGTCCGGTCTCTTCCTGGCCCACGTTGCCGCAGATGCAAACGACATCGAGATTCTTCTCGTCCTGGAGCCATTTGACACATACGGATGTATCAAGACCACCGGAATATGCGAGAACGACTTTTTCCTTGCTCATGGCTGTTTCCTTTCGCCCTTGGTAGCTAGTTAGAACATCGGTCAGTTGCAAGTCATTTCAAGGTCATATACCGTGCAATATCAGGTTAAATAGCAAAAATCAGCACATACATGCCCTAGAAACATGCAGCAATGTCGTGCTAAAACCCAACGACCTCAAAATGACTCTGTTGAGGCAATTCGCCCCATGCGGACAGAGACGATTGTTATCGTCGTCGGGAAATTGCGCGCTGGCGTCGGATGGCATTGTCTGCAGTGGTGATGATCTTTACGAACTGCATCTGCCTCTCCTTTCACGTATCGCCGGGCGCAATTCAAATATCGTAAACGGTACCTTTTACTCGGTAAGCGGTTGTTTTTCCGTCTCCGTTTTCGATGGTCGCTATATTACGCTAAAGTGCCCGCAGCACAAGCGACAAATTCAAATTTCTGAAAAGTTTTTTCATTACTTTGTGAAGCGTGGTGCAAACACGCTCCGTTCCTGCGAAAATACGCTCGACTACGAGTTGATGGTTATAACGTCTGAAACAATCTCGAAACGAAAGGCTCGCTTTCATGCAAACTTACGAATCGGACGCCAACATCGGCAACATTAAGATTCTCGCCGTCGATATGGACAAGACGCTGCTGACCGACGAGCGTGTGCTGCCCCAGGGTCTTGATGAGCGCCTGGACAAGCTCGCCGACGCCGGCATCGTATTCTGCCCCGCCAGCGGACGTCCCGCCCCCAAGCTCGAGGAGATGTTCGAGGGCATCAAGAACCGCCTCGCCTTTTGTCCCGACAACGGAGCGTGCGTGATCTATCGCGGCAGCTATATCTATAAAAGCAATATTGACGTGGAGCTGTATCAGCAGGTCTTGAACCGTGCCTCGGAGGATCCTCGCGCTGTCCCCGTCCTGTGCTGCTTCGACGAGTTCTACGTGCTTGCCCGCGACCATCAATACCACGACGAGATCAGCGTCTACTACAACACAATCAACTACGTCGACAGCTTTGAGGGCATTGATTTCGAGTCCAACAAGATTTCGGTCTTCTTCCCCGGCTACGACGCCGAGCCCGCTTTCCGCGAGACCTATAGCCCCGAGTTCTCGGACAAGCTCTACGTCACCAACGCTGGGCGCGAGTGGATCGACTTTATGAACCTGGGCGTCGACAAGGGCGCCGGCGTCGCTCACCTGTGCGAGCACCTGGGCATCGATATTGCCGACGCCGCCGCCGTGGGCGACACCTACAACGACATCCCCATGCTCGAGCGCGTCGGTCACAGCTTTATCGTGGACAACGCCGAGGAGCACATGAACGCGCATGCCAAGTGGCGCATTCCGAGCAACAACGACGGGGGCGTACTGACGCTCATCGACGCTATCTTGGCGGCCCGGTAGCCGTCCCATCGGGCCTGGCCGGGCGGCACAGGATAACTTTTCGCTCGGTCAGGTCCTGCGCAAGACGAAAGCCACATTAAGTGGCTTTCTTTGCGTGCGGAATCTACGAAAAGTTAACCTGTGCCGCCCGGCCAGGCCCTAGGTTTACTTGTTTGCCGCCTAGATGGCGTCTTGAGTGTCTAGATACTTAGGCTGAATTTAATTGAACGAAGGGGGCTCCTTGTTGGCAAGGAGCCCCCTTCTGGTTTGGTTACTTTAGGGTTGTGGGCACTTCCCTATTTGGCGTCGGCCCAGGTTATGCCGGTGCTGGCTTCGGCAATTAGGGGGACGCGGAGGTCTACTACGTGTTCCATGACGTCGCGGACCATGGTGGTTAGGCGCTCGACTTCGTCGATGGGGCACTCAAAGTCCAGTTCGTCGTGTACCTGCAGGATCATGTGGGCGGCAAAGCCTTCCTCTTCCAGGCGGCGGCTTACGCGGGCCATGGCGATCTTGATAATGTCGGCGGCGGTTCCCTGCATGGGGTGGTTCATGGCCGTGCGCTCGCCAAAGCCGCGGAGTTGCGGGTTTTTGGCCTTGAGCTCGGGAATATGACGGCGGCGGCCGAACATGGTCTCGGCGTAGCCCGTCTGCTTGGCGCGTGCCACCACGTTGTCGAGGAACGTACGCACGCCCGGGTAGGCCTCGTAGTAGCGGTCGATCATGTCGCGCGCCTCGGCCATCGAGATATGCAGCGACTGCGACAGGCCGTAGGCCTGCTGGCCATACACGATGCCAAAGTTCACGGCCTTGGCGCGACTGCGCAGGTCGGGCGTTACCTCGGACACCGGCACACCAAACACGCGCGCCGCCGTCTCGGCATGGAAGTCCTCGCCCTCGTTAAAGGCGCACACCAAGTGCTCGTCACCCGAGAGATGTGCCAGCAGACGCAGCTCGATCTGCGAGTAGTCCACCGCCAAAAAGACGCTTCCCTCGCCTGCCGAAAACGCCGTCTTGACGGTACGCCCCAGCTCCGAGCGCGTCGGAATGTTTTGCAGATTAGGGTCGCTCGAAGACAGACGCCCCGTCGCGGTGATGGTCTGGTTGTACGTGGTGTGCACACGACCGTCACCGCGGCGCAGCGGGCCCAACGTGTCCAGATAGGTTGACTTGATCTTGGACTTCTCGCGCCAGTCTAAGATCAAACGAACAATCTCGTGGTCACGGGCAAGATCACCCAGTACCTTGGCATTGGTCGAATAGTAACCGCGCTTGGTCTTTTTGAGACCCTTGGTCGGAAGGCCCATCACATCAAAGAGCACATGCGAAAGTTGCATGGGGCTGCCGATGTTAAAGGTCTCGTCACCGGCAAGGTCGCGAATGCTTCGTTCGACCTCGGTGATCTGGGTCGCCAGACCCTCGGACAGACTGTGCAGGCGGTCGGGGTCCACGAGCATGCCCGCGCGCTCCATCTTGGCAAGTACCGGAACGAGCGGCATCTCGATGCCATCGAACACGTTGGCGGCGTTCTCACGGGCCATGCACTCGCGCAACGGCGCCACGAGCGCCAGCGTCAGAGCCGCAGTACGGGCGGCAGGCGCCGGAGCGTCCTCACCAGCACCCTCTGCACCGCGCGCCGCAGGCAACGCCATCTGCAGATAGGTATCGGCCAGATATGCCTCATCGAACTCGGAGCGATCGGAATCCAGCAGATAGGCAGCGACCACGGTATCGAAGATACGCGTGGAATCGGCAGCGAGCGGATCCATGAGCTCGGGCTCAGAAGAATCGAGGGGCGAAAGCTCGTGCAGCAGCGCTTTCGTATCCGGGCTCGCCACGCGGCCCTCCATAAACAGGCTCGCAAGCACGCCGGCGATCACACCGTGAGCGAAGTTGAAGCCCTCAACCTCAGCCGCCGCACAGCTGTCGCCCTCCTCGAGCGCGAACAGGCCCTTGGACGTCGCCAACCACAGCGTGCGCGTCAGCCCAAAGAGCGCGCCCTCTTCCTTGTCGTCGTCCACCACGGCGGCGACCCACTCGCCGGCATCAATCGCGCGGGAGACCTCAGCCGCAACGGCACCAAGCGCGTCGGCATCGCCGGCGGCTGCGCGAACCATAGCAGGTATCTCAAACACACTGGAGGCAGCAGCCCCGCCCTCGCCGCCGATCAGCGCCAAGAAACGGTTCTGCATGGCGGTGATACCAAGCGTACCCAGCGCCGCGGAAACCTCATCGGCAGAAAACGCCGGGAAGGACGTCGCCTCAAAGTCGAGCTCGACGGGCGCATCGGTGCGAATTGTCGCAACCTTGCGGCTCAGTAGTGCGTCATCGATGTGTGCACGCAGGTTCTCGCCCATCTTGCCCTTGACCTCATCGGCATGCGCGATGACTTCGTCCAGGCTACCGTACTTCGCAATGAGCGCACTCGCCTTTTTGGGACCGATGCCCGGTACACCGGGGATGTTGTCGGACGTATCGCCCTTTAGACCGTAAAAATCGGGCACGAGCGCCGGCGTAATGCCGTGATACAGGTCGTCCACGCTCTCGGGCGTCATAATCGCCACGTCGGACAGGCCCTTGCGGGTCGAGACCACGTTGACGTGCTCGGTCACGAGTTGATACATGTCGCGGTCGCCGGTCACCAGTAGCATGTCGCAGCCGGCCTCTTCACCCAGGCGCGCCATGGTTCCCAGGATGTCATCGCCTTCCCAGCCCTCGGACTGCAGAATCGGCACGTTGAGCGCGGCGAGCAGCTCCTTAATCATAGGGAACTGCGCATGCAGATCGGGGTCCATGGGCGGGCGTTGCGCCTTATACTGCGGCAGCATCTCCATGCGCACGCGCGGTTTACCCTTGTCAAACGCCACGACGACGCCGTCGGGGTTAAAGGCATCGATCATCTTGAGAAACATGTTCAGAAAGCCAAAGATCGCGTTGGTGGGGCGACCGTCCGGCGCGTTCATGGTCGGCGGCACGGCGTGGAAGGCGCGATGCATGAGCGAGTTGCCGTCGATAACGGCAAAGGTGCGGCGCTTGTCAGACATATTGAATACCTCGCTTTGGGCTGGGCACGGTTTGCTCACTCCAGTTTACACGCTCCCCGCCCCGCGGCCACCTCACATCAAGCTCCCCCGCCACCGTGAGCCCGCGCGTGATACGATGGCTCACGGTACATCAACCAGCACGATCGATCCGAAAGGAGCCTGCGTCATGGAGCGTCCCTGCGCATGGAAAAAGTACACGCCACAGCAAGTCGAGGAGCTCGAGGAGCTTTGCCGCGGCTATAAGCAGTTTTTGAGCGAGAACAAGACCGAGCGCCTGTGCGTCAAGACCGGCATCAAGATGGCCGAGGAGGCGGGATACGTCGACCTGGAGACCGTGATCGCCGAAGGCCGCGAGCTCAAGGCAGGCGACAAGGTGTACGCCGCCAATCACGGCAAGGACCTCATGCTCGTCAACCTGGGCAACGCCCCGCTCGAGCAGGGCTTTAACATCCTGGGCGCCCACGTGGACTCGCCGCGCCTAGACCTTAAGCAGAACCCCGCCTTCGAGGCCGGCGACATGGCCTACCTCGACACGCACTACTACGGTGGCGTCAAGAGCTACCACTGGGTGGCCTCCCCGCTCGCACTCGTGGGCGTCATCTGCAAAAAGGACGGTACCACCGTCGACATCAATATCGGCGACAAGGCGGACGACCCGGTCTTTACCATCTCCGACCTGCTGATCCACCTCTCGAGCGAGCAGATGTCCAAGCCTGCCAAGGACGCCGTCGATGCCGAGATTCTCGACGTGATCGTGGGCGGCCGCCCCGTCAAGTTCGATGAGGACGACAAGGACGCCCCCAAGGAGCCCGTCAAGCAGATGTTCCTGGATATCCTCAAGGAGCAGTACGACGTCGAGGAGGAGGACTTCCCCTCCGCCGAGATCGAGGTCGTGCCCGCCGGCCCCGCCCGCGACATGGGCCTCGACCGCTCCATGATTCTGGGCTATGGCCATGACGACCGCGTCTGTGCCTACCCCTCCATGCTCGCCCAGATCAACGTCACCAACGTGGAGCGCACGAGCATCACGCTCATCGTCGACAAGGAGGAGATCGGTTCCGTGGGTGCCACCGGCATGACGAGTCGCTTCTTCGAGAACACCGTCGCCGAGATCATGATGCTCGCCGGCGAGGACAGCCCGCTGGCTCTGCGCCGCGCGCTCGCCCGCAGCCGTATGCTCTCCTCCGACGTGTCCGCCGGCTTCGACCCGGGCTATGCCGGCAAGTTCGAGACCAAGAACGCCGCCTTCATGGGTCGCGGCCTGTGCTTTAACAAGTACACGGGCAGCCGCGGCAAGGGCGGCTCTAACGACGCCGACGCCGAGTATGTGGCCCTCGTCCGCGACATCATGGACGAGGCCGGCGTGGACTTCCAGACCTGCGAGCTCGGCCGCGTCAACGCTGGTGGCGGCGGCACCATCGCCTACATCATGGCCAAGTACGGCATGAACGTCATCGACTCCGGCGTTGCCGTCCTGTCCATGCACGCCCTGTGGGAGGTCGCCAACAAGGCCGACATCTACGAGGCATATCGCGGTTACAAGGCCTTCATCGAGCGAGCCTAACCAACCCTTCATCAGTTGCGGTGAAATACGGACTAAACTGGCCCATAAACGGCCAAAACAGACCGTATTCCACCGCAACTTTTTTGGCAGAGGAGAGTCCATGCTGCAGGTCATCATTTCGCCCGCCAAGCAGATGCGCGCGGCCCAAGATGCTTTTGAAGTCCTGGGCATCCCACCCTTTGTGCGCGAGACGGCTCGCCTCCACCGCGCACTGCTAGATATCGAGCGGAATGAAGGCAGCGGCGGCCTGCAGGCGCTGTGGAACGTGAGTGACAAACTGCTGGGACCTTGCCTCAACACACTGCATGAGTTCTGGCCCATCCTGAAAAGCGGCGATCTCGACAATCCCGCACTCGCCCGTCACCTCTCCCCTGCCGTCATGTCCTATCACGGCATTCAATACCAGAGCATGGCGCCCGAGGTGATGGATGCCGCACAGCTCGACTGGCTGCAGGACCATCTGTGGATCCTCTCGGGCCTTTACGGATGCGTGCGCCCCTTTCATGCCGTTGAACCGTATCGGCTGGAGATGGGCGCAAAGCTTGCCGTCGACGATGCCCGAGGCCTCTACGCGTTTTGGGGCGACAAGCTCGCACGGACCATCGCTCCGGCGAGCTCCAACGCTACGATCGTCAATCTCGCCAGCGCGGAATACGCCAAAGCCGTTCTGCCCCACCTCACCACCGATGTCACGGTCGTCACATGCCTCTTTGGTGAAGGCATCCGCAACGGCAAGCCCATCCAGCGCTCGACCGCCAGCAAAAAGGCACGCGGTTCGATGGTCCGCTGGATGGCGGAAAACAAGGTCGAGGACGCCGCCGGTCTTACCGAGTTCAACCTTGGCTACCGCTATGTCCCTGAGTTCTCGTCCCCAGACAGCATGGTCTTCATCAACGAACAGATGCCCTAGAGCCGACACCCGACACTGACCCGCTCAGCCTTCTCTATATAAATTGCGGTGGAATAGTTCCTATTTGAGCCTTTTATCGCACAAGCAGGAACTATTCCACCGCAGCTTTTATGATTTGGCCGGCTAGGCGCGACACCTATTCTGCTAGACCGTCGGCCTTTGCAATCACGTTTGTCGAGCCGTCCTGATAGGTAATCTTGACATGCTCCACCTCGGACACCGCAACACCCGTCGGGGGCTCCAGACGCCATTCCGTCAGGGCGATATCCATGGTCGCGGGCACATCTCCTTGATCTTTGAGCTTCACCGTGAGCGTTTTGAGCGCCGCGTCAAACGTCACGCGTTCGATTTCTTCACCTGGAATGGACCCACCACTCAGCTGCAACTGCACAAACTCATCGCGCGGGTACCAATAATCGCCCGGAACGGCGAGCGTATTGGCATTACCGCCAGTACTCCTCACCGTCATAATCGGTAGGCTATCATCAGCCTCGAACTCCCAGGCAGCGCCGCCGCGACCGCCAAACGTCCAAATACAAAAGGCAATCACCAACACGGCAAGCACCGCAAAACCAATCGCGACAAGGCCATGGTGCGCACGGCTTTCCTCGGCCGATACATCCCATTGCGTCTCTCGATATAGATGCTTGTCTTCCATGTTCGCCTCCCCACAGGCACGCTTGTTGGCCCAATCGTACCCATTCAGGCTATACTTGAGCCCACCACATAAACGGGGAGCTTGCAGGACAAGACGGCAGGCTGAGACTGGGCGCGCCCGCCCTGACCCGCAAACCTGATATGGGTAATGCCAACGAAGGGAGCCGTGCCAATGAGCACACAGACCGAGCCCAAGCTCGTCACGCAAATCGACTTCGCCCGCGCCGGGCAGATCACACCGCAGATGAAGGAGGTCGCCGAGCGCGAGCATCGCGACCCCGAGTACATCCGCGAGCGCGTGGCCGACGGCCGCATCGCCATTCCCGCCAACATCGTGCACATCGAAAAGGGCATGCACGCCTTTGGCGTCGGTGAGGGCTTGTCCACCAAGGTCAACGTGAACCTGGGCATCTCGGGCGACAAAGCCGATGCCGCCGAGGAATGGAAGAAGGTCAAGATCGCCGAGGACTTTGGCGCCGACGCCATCATGGACCTCTCCAACTCGGGCAAGACACGTCAGTTCCGCCAGCAGCTCATCGACGAGACGCCGCTCATGGTAGGCACCGTCCCCATGTACGGCGCCATCGGCTACATGGAAAAGCCGCTGGTCAAGCTCACCAAGGACGACCTGTTCGAAGTCGTGCGCGCGCATGCCGAGGACGGCGTGGACTTTATGACCATCCACTGCGGCATAAACAAGTCGGTCACCAAGACCTTTAAGGAGACCGGCCGCCTGATGAACATCGTGAGCCGTGGCGGCTCACTGCTGTTTGGCTGGATGGAGGTCACCGGTAACGAGAACCCATTCTATGAGTTCTACGACGAGTTGCTCGAGATTTGCCACGAGTACGACGTGACGATTTCGCTCGGCGACTCCTGCCGCGCGGGCTGCCTCTACGACTCCAACGACGCCACCGAGACCGCTGAGATGATCGAGCTGGGCAAGCTGTGCAAGCGCGCTTGGGCCGCCGGCGTCCAGGTCATGGTCGAGGGCCCGGGTCACATGGCGCTCGACGAGATCGCCGCCAACATGAAACTGCAGAAGCGCCTGTGCCACAATGCTCCGTTCTATGTGCTCGGGCCGCTGGTGACCGATATCGGCGTGGGTTACGACCACATCACCGCCGCCATCGGCGGCGCCATCTCCGCCAGCTCCGGTGCCGACTTCCTGTGCTACGTGACACCAGCCGAGCACCTGTGCCTGCCTAACGCTCAGGATGTGCTCGACGGCCTCATGGCCACCAAGATCGCCGCACACGCCGCCGATATCGCCAAGAAGGTGCCCCACGCCCGCGACATGGACGACAAGATGGGCCAGGCACGTCGCAAGCTCGACTGGGACGCCATGTGGAAGTGCGCGCTCGACCCGGTTACGGGCAAGAAGCGCTACGAGGAGTCCCCCGCCGCCACCGAGGGCACTTGCACCATGTGTGGCAAGATGTGCGCCGTCCGCACCGTCAACAAGGTGTTCGAAGGCACGACGATCGACCTCGGCATGGAGGACTAGTCTCTTCGCCGCAATCTCCTTTTAACATCGAGTCGGTGCCCGCCAATTGTTGACGTGTGAACATTTGCCTGCATTTGCGTAAAAATTGCATCTCGCGCCCGGGTTCGGCATATCGCCGGCCTGGGCATCTTTATAATGCGGGGTAATAGACCCATTTGAATCCGACCAGACAAGGGAGCGAACATGGATCGCAGCAAGGTACCTGCCGTTCTATCCATCGCAGGATCCGATTCCAGCGGTGGCGCCGGCATTCAGGCCGACATTAAGACCATCACGGCGCACCGTCTGTATGCCGAGACAGCCATCACGGCCATCACCGCACAAAACACGCTCGGTGTCACCGCCGTGCAGAATATCTCCCCGGATATTGTCGCGACGCAGATTGACGCCGTCTTTGACGATATTCGACCCAGCGCCGTCAAGATCGGCATGGTCTCCTCTGCCGAGATTATCGAGGTTATCGCCGACCGCCTGAGCGCATGGAACGCACGAAATATCGTCGTCGACCCCGTCATGGTCGCCACCTCGGGCGCTCGCCTCATTGCCGAGGACGCCGCTGAGGCGCTCACGCGTCGCCTGTTCCCGCTGGCGACCGTCATCACGCCCAACATTCCCGAGGCCATGGCGCTGCTCGACTACGAGGTCGATTCCGAGCGCACGCAGCAAAACGCTGCCATGCTCCTCACCCGCCGCTTTGGCTGCGCGTCCCTCGTTAAGGGCGGACATTTTGTCAACGAGGCCAACGATGTGCTAGCAGAGCCCGCGCCGCTCGATGACGAGGGCAACCACCTGGGCGATCCGCTCACCACGTGGTTCCGCCACAAGCGCATCGAGACCGGCAACACGCATGGCACCGGTTGCACGCTTTCGTCCGCCATCGCCTGCGCATTGGCACAGGGCATGGATCTTGCCGACGCCGTCAACGCCGGCAAGGCCTACCTAACCGGAGCTCTCGCCGCCGGCTTTGACATGGGCAAAGGTTCCGGCCCCGTCAACCATATGTGGCAATATTAAGATTCGCAGCCCAAAACCACCACAAAGGGGCAGGCACCTTTGTGGTGGTTCCCACAAATATCTCGATCCGTAACAGTTAGAGTCCATTTTTCGGCCCACCTGTTACAGATCGAGACATTCAAATTCAGCTGAGAAGATAATCTCGATCTGTAACAGTAACTCGGCAAAATCGACCCTAGATGTTACAGATCGAGACAAACGACCGATATCGACCTGAATAATCTCAATCTGTAACATCTAGCCCGTTTTCGGCCTTCGTACTGTTACAGATCAAGACAAACAAACGAAACAAGCCGCCGCAAGGGGAACTTTTGTACCGCTTTGGGGCTGCACTACTCACCGAGCATCTCTTGGAGCTTGGCTGCCACGGCATGTCCCAAGCTCTCGTGGCTCTCGGGCATCATGTGCAGATAATCGATATCGCCCGGCTCGGCAAAATCGGCGGCATTCAAAAAGTCGCAGCCAAACTGCTCAGCCACATGCGCGTAGTACTCACCAAAATGTTCCGAGGCTTCTACGGAATGCTCGTCAAAATCGGTCATATATACGTCGGCGATCTGCGGCTTAATCTTGATAGGCGCCATCAGCAGAATCCGTGGGCAGGGCGCGGCATCGGTCCAGGCAAACGCACGGACGGCGCGAATCAACGCCATGGCGCCGCGGGCAATATCGGAGGCCGTCACGCCAAAGACCGTCTTGCAGTCGTTGGTGCCCAGCATAATCACGATCGCATCCAGCGGCTTATGGGCCTCGAGCAGCATCGGCAGCGCGCGAATGCCGTTGAGGTTGGTGTCCAGATGGCACATGTCGTCGCGTACCGTCGTGCGGCCGTTGAGGCCTTCCTCAATCACATGCCAACCCTCACCCAGGTCACGCTGCACCACACCGCACCAGCGCACATCCTGCGCATAGCGCACTGCGGTGCTGTCGCGCATACCTGCCGGATCGTAGCCATAGGTATTGCTGTCGCCAAAGCACAGAACGTTTTTCATCGTAAGCCCTTCCTTTAGTAAAAAGCCGACGGGAGCAGCCCCTCCCGCCGGCTCGACCTATCTGTCGGCACGTACCGATTACAGGTACTTGCGCCAATCGCCATCGTCCTCATCATCCTCGGTAGCAGCCTGGATCTGCTCGGCGGCGCGAGCTGCCGCAGCGCGAGCGGCAACCTGGGCATAGGACTCCTCGTTGCGCTCGGGGAAGTTTGCCAGCACGTGCTCGAACTTGGCAAAATCCTCATCCCAGCGCGTAGAAGGCACGGCAAAGAAGACTTGCTTGACCTTAAAGTCGCCCGACGCGAGCTCCTTGCGGAAGAGCTCGGCCACGGCCTCTGCGTCAAAGCCGTTGTTGTCGCAGCCCCAAGCGCCCAGCACGAGCTTCTCGCGACCTAGCTCGTCGCAGATGGCAAGCACAAAGCGAATGCGGTCGCGCAGGGCATCCAGCAGAGCATCGTCGCTCACGCGATACTCCTGGCGGGCGCGCTTAACGTTGGGCGCGGCGGCCACGATCACGTCGGCGTATGCATGCACGTGGTTGCGGTCGAAGCGCACCGCAGGCACCACCAGCGCACGGTTTCGGTAAAGCTCGCAGTTGATGTTGCGGCGACGGTTCTCGCCGTACCATTTGCGCTGCTTATCGAGAACGTTGTACAGATACGAATCGGCGCACAGCGTGGCCTCCTGGCCCAGATAACCCTGAATATAGCCACCGCCCGGATTGGTGAACGAGGCAAAGTCGAGCACGGCCATGTCGCAGAACTGCGCATAGCCTCGACCGTTATCCAGAATGGCCTGCGTGGCAGAGGCGTCGAGCACGGTGACCTCGGGCAGGACCGGAGCGGGCTCCTCGGCGGCAGGCGCGGACTCAGCTTCGGCGATTTCCTCGGCAGGCTCAGGCGCTGCCTCGGTCTCGGGCGCCGTCTCGGTCTCGGCAGCCTCCGCGCCCTCGACGTCCTCGGCAACCTGTTCTTCGGCGGCCACAGCACTCTGAACCTTGGCCTTCATCGCCGCGACAAAACCGGCAGGCATACCATCGAACTCGCACACGCCGGCAAGCGAACGCTCGATATCCTTGGCGCACGCTTCGGACACAGTTGCCACGTGACGCTCGGCGGCCTTGGCACGGGCCTCGCGCTTGGGATTGGGCTGACCCGCTCGGTTGGACCTGCGGTTACGGTTCCTGTTGTCGACGTCTGCCATAAGTGGTCACCTTTCCTGTCGCTGCCGCTATCGGCTTTTCCCATCCATGATACCCCGCCGAGTACAAAAAAGACGGCCCCGAAGGACCGCCTTTCGCATCGATTTACACGCACGGCAAGCACCGCCGCAATTCGCCACTAGTCGCGACGGCCAAGGATGTTCAGGATGCGCAGGAACACGTTGATAATGTCCACGAACAGATTGGACGCCATGAGCACGGCGTTGGGCAGCGTAGGCGGCACCGTCGTGGCAACATAGGTGTCGTAGCCAATAAAGCCGGCGAACACCACGATTACGATCAGATCGGTGATGGTCTGCGAGACGCCCATGAACATCAGCACGATCTCAACCAGAATAGTGGCGAGCAGAATGCCAAAACCGATGCCATATACGCGCTGGAAAAACTTGGGGAACGTCACGCCCAAGGCGCCAAAGACAAAGGTGATGGCGGCCGTGGCGATAAAGGCAGTGTTGATGGTGGGCAGGTCGTAGTTGGCAAGGCCAAACGACGCGGTCAGGCCAAAGGTGCTCGCAAAGATTACGTAGCCCACAAGGGACAGGCCCACGGACTGCTTGCTGGCGGCGGCCGACATCATGACCATGCCGACGATGGTCAAAATAAATGAGCCAAAGACCAGCGGCAAAGCGGCGCCGCTCATCATCATGCGCGCAAACGACATGGTGCTCGTAAAGTAAGCACCGACGCCCATGGCGCAAAAGCCCAAAAAGATCAGGGCAGACATGACAAGGTTGTACGCGCGCGGCGACATCTCCTTGGCACGGCTTGCACCGGTCTCGATGGGGCCGTTCTGATAGCCCTGGATATCGTTCATACTTCGTCCTTTCAAAAAGCGCACGACAGCGCCGTAGGTGACAAGATTCCTGCCATTGTACCCGAATGCCGCACGTCCTTACCTACGGCGCTCGCCCTCAAGCGTACGATCAAAGGCCCAGACCCACCAACGCATCACGTGTGCCTGCGAGCCGTCTGCCCGCTCGCGCGTCTGGTCCTCCAGATACAACTCGGTCGCGTGCCCGCCAAAACGCACCTTATATGTTGCCGTACGGATGCCGTGGACCATCAGGCCAAACCCGGTGGTCGAGATAATTTCGTCGATCGTAAAACAACGGCCGTCGACCCAGCAGACGGTGACCGGCACGACCTGTCCGCCCGCGAGGATGCGGGCCACGACGTCCACATACTGCTTGTGCACGCGCCGAGTTTTGCCGTCTGTCTGTCGATATTCCATGCCTCCTATTATCGAACGCATGTTTGCATGTTGTAAAGCGAACAGACTGTGGTTTTGGAGTGTCGTAGTAATCGCACGTGTCCGCATGGCGTGTTAGCAAAAAGAACACCCGCGGTCAACAGGGCTAATATTCAATTTTAGTGCCAAAAAGTTCACTTCTCCCATCAGAACTCGGTAAAGAGACCCGCAGGAGGTGATACGATTTATCATGTTTTTGTAACGTGTCTGCAAACTTCGAGAAAGCCCATATATGGACGTAACGTTCTCAACCTTCCTCGGCCAAATTGTGTCGAACCCAGTCCTTGCCGTCACCGTGATCCTCGCGTTGGGCGCCATCTTCGTCAATGGATGGACCGACGCGCCCAACGCCATCGCGACCTGCGTCACTACGCGTTGCATGCCCGCCCGCGCCGCCATTCTCATGAGCGCCGCATTCAACTTCCTCGGCGTGCTCATCATGACGCACTTTAACGCGAGCGTCGCCAACACCATCTCACATATCGTCGACTTTGGCGGAAACAGCACCATGGCGCTCGCCTGCCTATGCGCGGCGCTGTTCTCCATCGTCGTCTACGGCGCCACAGCGTCGCGTTTTGGCATCCCCACCTCGCAAAGCCACAGCCTTATCGCCGGCCTGACCGGTGCCGCCATCGCCCTCGGCGGTGCGAGCAGCGTCAACGTCCACGAGTGGATGAAGGTCATCTACGGCCTGGCGCTCTCCATAGGCCTGGGCTTTGTCATGGGCTGGGTCCTGTGCAAGCTCGTCTCGATTCTTTTCGCCGCCGCCAACAGGCGACGTGCCAATGTCTTCTTTAAATACGCTCAGATCGCGAGCGCCGCGGCCATGAGCTTTATGCACGGCGCGCAGGATGGACAGAAGTTCATCGGCGTGCTCTTTTTAGGCGTGGCCTTTGCCAGCGGCCAGACGAGCGTCGGCGATGCAGGCATCCCCATCTGGATTATGCTGCTGTGCTCGGCCACTATGGGCATCGGCACAAGCGTGGGCGGCGAGCGCATCATCAAGTCCGTCGGCCAGAGCATGGTCAAGCTCGAAAAGTACCAGGGCTTCTCCGCCGACCTGGCGGGCGCCGCGAACCTGCTGCTTGCCACCCTTACCGGCATCCCCGTGTCCTCCACACACATCAAGACCTGCGCCATCATGGGCGTCGGTGCCGTCAAGCGCCTCTCGGCCATCAACTTCGGCGTCGTCAAGGACATGATGTTCACCTGGTTCTTCACCTTCCCTGCCTGCGGACTCATCAGCTTTGTCATGGCCAAGCTGTTCATGATGTTCCTCTAGTCAAACCGAGCGTCCATCCGGACCGCAACACTTCGCCCACCCGTCTTCGCCTCGAAAGGACCCGCCCATGGCAAAGAAACCCGATTCGTTCTACTTTGATAACTACGTTGCCTGCGCCAACCTCGCCGTTCAGGCAGCCGAGCTGCTCACCAAGATTTTTGAGAACTTTGACCCCGCGCAGATCCACGACATGCTCGATAAGATGCATGCGATTGAGCATGCGGCAGACAAGAAGCACCATGAGCTCGAAGACGCCTTGCTCACCGCCTTTATCACCCCGCTCGAGCGCGAGGATCTGGATCTGATGAGCTGCTCACTCGACACCGTACTCGACCGCATCGAGGGCGTCGTGCAGCGCGTCTACTTCACCAACATCCAGAGCATCCATCCCGACGCCATCGTCATCGCCCACAAGGTGACTGACGCCTGCCGCGCCATGAAAGACCTGATGGTCGAGCTGCCCAACTACCGCAAGTCCAAGACCCTGCGCGAACTCGTCATCCAGATCAACACCATCGAGTCCGAAGCCGACGAGCTCTATATCAACGCCATGCGCAACCTGCACGTTAACGGCAAGGACCCGCTCGAGGTCATCGCCTGGCGTGACGTGTACGCCTTCCTGGAGTACTGCGCTGACTGCTGTGAGAATGTGGCCGATGTTGTGGATTCGATTGTCATGAAGAACAGTTAATTGGGGGTACATGTCCCACCGGTCGTGGGCCCGACCACTAATAACCTTTTTTCACTCCGGCTGCAAGCAGAGTCGTTCAAAAGGTATTAGTGGTCGGGCCCGCTCCCTTACGTACCACCATTGGGAACTTTGGCTGATAGTTATAGCGCAATGGGGGTTTGGCTGAAGGGACCTTTGGTATCCGTTCGGACACTTTGGCCCTCGATGAGCGTTTGGCTGATTGCTGCTTTGGGTACTGTTTGGGTTACTTTGGGTTTGTTTGATTTTTAATTGTTGGAGGGCTTGTATGTCTTATTTGGATCTGGCTCGGGGTCGGTATTCTTGTCGTGAGTTTGAAGATCGGGCTGTTGAGCAGGCTGTGGTGGATGCCATTGTTGAGGCTGGGCGTATTGCTCCTTCTGCTTGTAATAATCATCCAACCCGTGTGATGGTGTTGGATACGCCTGAGCTTCTGGAGAAGGCTGCTGCTTGTCAGCCTCGGTTTGCTCGTGATGGGTCTATCTTTGGCGCTCCGCTTATCTTCCTTATTTGCAGCGTTACCGATGATGCTTGGGTGCGCCCGTATGATCAGATGAACTCGAGTGCCATCGATACTTCGATCGTCTGCGATCAGATGATGATGGAGGCCACCGAGCAGGGCCTGGGAACGTGCTGGGTATGCCATTTTAAGCCTGAGGTGGCACAGGAGCAGTTCAATCTGCCCAAGGGCGGTTATCCCTATCACATGCTTGTCTGTGGCTATCCTGCCGACCACATCGCCGACCCCGAGCATCGCGAGGCCCGTACCATTCCCCTCACCAACTTCCTCCTCAAGTAGTTTTTTGGCACATGCCCTAAAACCTACCTTTTACCGCTCACCCATTCGCCGAGTTCTGCGCCACAATGTGCAGGGCTCGGTTTTTTATGTTGCGCGCCCCTGCACAGTCATAAAAAAGGACCCGCAAGCTGCGGGTCCTTTCTAGGCACTAAATTGTAGGCCGAATGTTAGTCCAGGTCGTCGGCAGCGAAGTTGTCGATCGGGGCGAAGGGATCGGCCACGGGGACAACCGGGTCAGCGACGGGCAGCGGCTCGGCAGGAACAGTCACCGCAGGAGAAGCGGCGGAACCGACCGGCGTGGAGGCCATGAGGTCGGCCGGGAAGGAGTTCTGGGCATCGTCCATGAAGTGCTGGATGAGCTTGAGATACTCGGCCTTGAACTCCTCACGGGAAGCCTTGAGACGATCGATCTCCTCGAGCTCGGCCTGCTTCTCGGTCAGAGCTTGGCGGATAACCTCGCGTGCCTTGGCGTCAGCCTCGTTGCGGATACGCTCAGCGTTCTCATTGGCATCGTTGACGATGGTCTCAGCGGTCTGCTGGGCAGCGATCAGGGCAGCGGAAATCTGGCGCTCCTGAGCGGAGAAGTCAGGGGCGGGAGCAGCCACGGGGGCGGCAGGAACGGCCTGGACGGGGGCATCCTGAGCCTGGGCAAGCTGAGCCTGCGCATCGGCAAGCTGCTGCTCGGTAGCAGTCAGACGACCTTTAAGGTCGACGATCTTAGCAAGCATAGCGTCAACCTCGGAGGACAGCGTCTCCAAGAAGACGTCGACCTCGGCAGGATCGTAGCCACGCTTGGCCTCAGAGAAAGTCTGAGCCTGGATGTCTGCAGGGGTAATAGCCATAACAAGTCTCCTTTTTCATCGCCTTGGCGCCACACGCCCGACGTAAGTTACTAAGTCAGTTCTACACGAGTATACCTATAAGAAGCTGCAGAACCAGCCTCTGCACCAACTGCAACGCAATAATCGCAACGACCGGCGAAAAATCGATACCGCCCATCGGCGGGATGAAACGACGGAACAGGTTAAGCCACGGACCGCACACGCTATCAAGCACCGCAGCAATATCCTGAAGCAAACCACCCTGCTTCATGGGAATCCACGTCATAAAGCAGTAGACGACAATGAGCGTGGAATAGAAGTTGAACAGCGTGTTGACCAGCTGGACGATAGTGTAGATGTTGATGGGAATCTCCTTGTCTTGTCTTTACTTAAGGTAGCCGTCGGCACGAAGCTTCTTGAGATCGGAATCTTTGACCTCGCAACCGGCGGGCAGCACCATGAACACGCGGTCGCCCACCTCCTTGACCGTGGCGCCCAGACCACAGGCAAAGCCATAAGAGAAGTCCAAGACGCGCTTGGCAACTTCGGTGCGTACGCCCACAAAAATCAGTGCGACAGGCTGCTTGGTGCGAACGCGGCGCACCACGGTCTCCACGTCGTCATAGCTCTCGGGGCGCAGGACATAGGCCGGCAGCTGCGGCGTGGCGTTGATGATATTGCTCGCATAGGCCGAGGCATCGCTCGGTGCAGGCGCGGGTGCAGCGGCGGCACGGGCGCGGGTATTCTCGGCGTAGCTCGACGGCGTGTCATAGGCACCAGGACGATAACCGCTCGCAACACTGTCCTGCGAGCGCGAAGGCGGGTTATACGTCGTGGCATGGCGGGAGTCATCGCCGACCAGCTGACCGGAGCGCGTATACACGGCAACCGACTCAGCTTCACCGCGGCGCGTCTGGCCAAGCAGGCCGTTGCTCGGCTCGTCTTGGGTGTAGAAGCCCTCGCCCGAAGCACCACTGTAGCCGTTGCCCTGATAGCCATCGTCGTAGCCGTCATCGTAGCCGTAGTCGTCGTCCTGGCCATAACCCTGGTCGTAACCCTGCTGGCCGCCCAGGTGCATCTTATTTTTAATCTCGTCAAGGAAGCCCATGGTTGTGTCCTCTCGCGGTTTAGTGCAGGCGCCCCGATAATCAGTGCGCACTTCAGAGCCTTATTTTACTGCAAACTCCGGGCTAAATACTACCCTGCCCAGGCGAACGAGCGTAGAGCCCTCCTCAAGGGCAGACTCAAAGTCCTCGCTCATACCGCAGGAAAGCTCAGGCAGGTTCAAATCGGGATGCGCCGCCTCCAGCTCATCCCTCAGCTCACGAAGCCCCGCAAAGGTGCGGCGTGCCACATCCTTATTCCCCCGGGGCGCCATAGTCATAAGCCCCTGTACGCAAATTCCCTCAAGTTCTGCAAGCTCACCCGCGGCGGCGCGAATCTCATCGGGTGAAAAGCCTCCCTTCGACTCCTCACCACTCACATTGACCTCAATGAGCACACGCTGGGGGCCGACGAGCTCGCCTGCCTCAATCTTGCGAACAGCACGGCTCGAGATCGCCTGCGCCAGATGCAGCGAACCCACCGAGTGAATCAGCTCGGCTGAGCCCAGCACCGCATTGATCTTATTGGTCTGCAGGTTGCCGATCATATCGAAGCGCACCTCGGGCAGCTCCGGATGCTCCGCCAGACCCGTGAGCTTGCGAACCAGCTCCTGCGGGCGGTTCTCGGCAAAATGGCGATACCCCGCCTGGATGGCGGCAACGGTCTCATCGACACCAACGGTCTTGGACACGGCAATGAGGCTCGCGGCGTCGTGGGGACGGCCCGCGCGATCGAGCGCCGCATAAAAACGTTCCAGAATCTGCTCGCGGCGAGCGCGCATCAAGTCCAAATAGTTATCCATTGCCAATCGCCTCCGCTGACAGCCAAACAAGTAGTCCCATGCTAACGCAAGAGCGCGGCCCCGCATGTGCAAGGCCGCGCTCACTTAGGTATTTACAATCTTTCGACGAACGGGGTTACTTACTCCTCGTCGTCCTCGCCATCGTCCTCATCCTCAAGATGATCGAGCAGGTAGCGAAGACCCTCGCTGACCTCGTTAACGGGCACCTTGGCAACGTAGCGTGCATCGACGGCGGGCCTCATGATAACACCCTCGCCCGAAGGCACGCGCATGCTCTCGAGCTCATCCTCATCAGTGCAGGCGATATCACCGGCAGTCATACGCTGTCCGGTCAACAGGAAGGTCAGACGGCAGGCGGCATCGATGGAAATCGAGGCGATGCGATCGAGATAGCGCGATACCATGATGGCGCGGCGCAGGTCGTCATAGTTGCTGTCGTCGTCCATAAAATCGCCCGTGTCCATGCGGTTAAAGGTGCGGAAGAACTTCTCGTAGGCGGCGTGCACTGGCTCGTCCTCGACGGCCAAGTTGCAGATGATGGACATGTCGTTGGTGACGAGCGCAGAAAGCGAAGAGCCCAGCACCTGGTAGACGGCCTCAGCCTCGGCCTCGACCGTGCCGACAAGCTCCTTGGGCAGCGAGATGTCGGCCTTAATCATATGACGCGTGGCGCGGCAAATCTGGCGAACCTTATCGGTCATGCGCTGCAGGTTAAAGTCGACGTAGATGATCGTCTGCAGCAAGCGGAAGTCGGAGGCGACCGGTGACTGCGTGGCAATCAGGTTGTAGCAGACGGCCTCCAGGTTGGCGCAGCGTGCGTCAATCGAAAGCGTGCGCTTCTTGGTCTTGGTGGCGAGCTTGCGGTCGTCGGTCACATAGGCCTTCACGGCATCGTGGAGGGCCAGATCGACGGCCTCGTAGATGCTCAGCATCTCGTGACGGGCCTCGATGAGCTGACGGGAAAACAGTTTGCGCATGGTTCACTCCAATCAGTTGGGTGCGGTCATGCCGCCCGCACAGTGAATACGCACCGGACCAGATCCGATCGGCTTGGGACTAGTCGCACCGATCAGCCAAAGCGGCCGGTGATATAGTCTTCCGTCCGCGAATCTACCGGGCTTGTGAAGATCGCGTCGGTTTGACCATACTCGATGAGCGTGGCGGGCTCGCCGGCAACTTCCTGCAAGAAGAATGCGGTGTAGTCGCTGATACGAGCTGCCTGCTGCATTGAATGCGTGACGATGATGATCGTCATCTCGGGCGCCAGCTCGGCCATCAGATCCTCAACCTTAGAGACGGACGTGGGGTCGATGGCGGAGCAGGGCTCGTCCATCAGAAGGACATCGGGTTGCACCGCAAGCACGCGCGCGATGCACAGACGCTGCTGCTGACCGCCCGAGAGCGCCAAACCATCCTTGTTGAGCTGATTGGATACCTCTTTCCAGAGGTTGGCGCGCTTGAGCGATTCTTCCACGATGTCATCGAGGTCGCTTTTGCTAGTCACGCCCTGCAGACGAGGGCCAAAGGCGACATTCTCGTAGATGGATTTAGGAAACGGGTTGGGCTGCTGAAAGATCATGCCCACGCGACGACGGAGATCGACCGGGTCGACACCCTCGGCATAGATATCGTTGCCGTCGAGCGTCATGGTGCCCTCGACGCGCGTGCCCTCGATCAGGTCATTCATGCGGTTGATGCAGCGCAAAAACGTCGACTTGCCGCAGCCCGAAGGGCCAATGAAGGAGGTGATGGCGTTTTTGGCGATGTTGAGGTCAAGCCCCGTCAGCGCATGAAAGTCACCGTACCAAAAGTTGAAATCCTTGGCCGTAATGGCCGCTTGCTCCAACGTGGGAGCGGACTGATAAACGGACATGGGACTCCTTAACTAGCGACGCTTGCGCGACAGGAAGCGCGCAAACAGGTTGAAGGCCAGAATGATCACCATCAGCAAGAGCGCGGTGCCGTAGGCTGCGTTCATGTTGATGCCGTCGTTGGCAAGCAGATACAGGTGAACCGTCATGGGGCGGCCGGAATCGAGCGGCGAAATAGGTAGATTGATGGCCTGGCCCATGGTGTAGAGCACCACGGCGGTCTCGCCGATGGCACGGCCGATGGCGAGGACGATGCCCGTGGCAATACGGCCAAAGGCAGAAGGAAGCACGATCTTGGAGACGACCTGCCACTTGGTGGCGCCCAGGCCGTACGCGCCCCAGCGGATATAGCGCGGAACGGCGCGAATGGCCTCTTCGGTGGTGCGCATGACGATGGGAAGCATCAAGAGCGCGAGTGCCAGGGCGGCCGAGACCATCGAAAGGCCCAGGCCCATGGCCTCGACAAACAAGGCGTAGCCAAACAGGCCCATAACGATGGAGGGCACCGAGGCCAAAGCGTCAGCAGCGTAGCGAATGAGCTCGACGACCTTGCCCTGCTTGGCGTACTCGGCCAGATAGACGGCTGCCAGCACAGCGATCGGCGTGCAGATAAGCATGGCGAGCGCCGTCACGTAGACGGTCGAGACGATCGTGGGCCAAATTCCGCCCTCGGCGTTGACGCCCTGGGGCCAACCGAAGATAAAGTCGAGCGAGATGTGTGGCAGGCCGTTGATGACCACGTAGGCGATGATAGCGACCAGCACCAGCGTGGTGATGTAGGCAGCGGCACGAAACACGCCAAGCATGATCTTGTTGGACAGGTCCTTGTTGATGCGGCCCTTCTTGCCGTGGGAAAGGGCACGCTTGATGCGCTCGCGCGACGAGGTCGTATCGACCGTCGTGTCAACGGAATCGGACATAGCCTACCCCCTCTTCTTCTTGGAAATCAGACGAACGATACCCACCAGCGTGGCGGAGATGATAAACAGGACCACACCCATGCCGAACAGCGCCGAGCGGTGCAGACCCGAGGAATAGCTCATGTCGAGCGCAATCTGGCTCGTGAGCGTCGAGATGGGGCTCGCAATGCTGTCGGGAATAACCGGGGCGTTACCTACGACCATGAGCACGGCCATGGTCTCGCCGATGGCACGGCCCATACCCAGCACGATGGCATCAACGATACCCAGCTTCGCGGCAGGTAGCACGACCTTATAGATGGTCTGCCACTTTGTGGCACCCATGGCATACGATGCCTCGCGAATGCCCATGGGAATGGAATTGAGAGCATCGATGGTGAGCGTGGTGATGGTAGGGACGATCATGATGGCGAGCACAAACCACGCCGTCAGCGCACCAAAACCAAGGCCGCCGGTCAGTTGTGCGATAAACGGGCGGATGATGATCATGCCAAAGAAGCCGTAGATGATGGAGGGTATGCCCGCCAGCAGGTCAACGGCGGGGCTGATGAGCTTGCGCACGCGCTTGCTGGCAATCTCGACCAGGTAAACGGCCGTACCCACGCCCAGCGGCACGCCCATGGCGAGCGCACCGACGGTCACCAGACCCGAGCCAGCAAGCAGCGACAAGATGCCGTAGTGGCCCTCGGAAGGCGCCCACGTAAAGCTAAAGAAGTCAGCCAGACCGATGTCAGTAAAGACGGGCAGCGCCGAGTACGTGGTAAAGACAAAAATCAGGATGACGGTAACGACCGCCAAGAACGCGCAGGCAAAGAAGATCCACTGCAGCGCCTTCTCCTTGATATAGGTACTGCGCGATACGAGCGCCAGCTCGCGCTTCTTGGGCGTCTGAACATTCTGCTCAGTCTGGGAGTTTTCCTGTGCTTCCATGCTACTCACTCCCCTTCTCGTCGTTGGTGACGGGAATAAAGCCCGCCTCGCGAATCTGCTTGTCCATCTTTTCGGACGTCACATAGTCGATGTAATCCTGCGCCTGCTGCGAAGGCACACCCTTCACAAAGAAGTAAAGGTCGCGCGAGATGGGATAGCCGCCACTCGCGACCGTCTTCTCGGACGCCTCAACATGATTGACCGAGACGGCCTTGACCGAGGTCTTGGCGTTGAGGCTATCGACGAAGCCCAGCGAAATGTAGCCGATGGCCCCACGCGAACGAGATACCACGTCGCGCACCTGGCCCGTACCCGAAAGAACAGCCGAGCGGCGATCGAACGGCGTGCCATCCATCACGATGGTACGGAAGGCCTCGCGCGTACCGGACGCCTCGTCTCGGTTGATGACCTGAATCCTCAGGTCCTCGCCACCGACCTCTTTCCAATTGGTAATCTTGCCGGCGTAGATATCGCGGAGCTGCTCGGTCGAGAGGTTATCGACGGGGTTGTCGTCGTTCACGATGACCGCAATACCGTCGTGGGCAATGACGATGGGAGTCAGGCCCAGATCCTGTTCGTCGGCATTGAGTCCACGGGAGGAGCTGGCGATATCGGCCGTGCCGGCGCTGACGGCCTCGATCCCAGCGGAAGAACCCAAACCGGAAACGAGCACGTCGATGCCGGTCTCCTCCTTAAAGCCCTCGGCCGCAATCTCGGCGATAGGAAGGCAGGTCGTGGAGCCGGCCACGGTAATGGAAGAGCTAGAAGATCCCGAAGAACAGGCGCACAGCGTAAGCGTAAGCACAGCGGCGCTCAGGACCGATACGATCTTTCTCATAGCATCACGCCGATCGCAGCATGGCGCCCACAGATGCCGTCCTCGTTACGGTAGGAATAAAAGCGGTCGTTCTGACGCACGGTCGAAAGCTGGGTATCCACGATATTATCCGCGTCGACACCGACATCTACCAGCGCCTCGCGAATGGCAGCGGAAAGAACGAGCATGCGAGAGGTATTCGCATCGATGCAAGAGAACTCGGCGGCAAAGCGATCCATGAGTTCCTGGGATACCTCATATTCGTCACCCAAGATATGGGGGCCGATATAGGCGGAAACGTCGCTCGCATCGCAACCGGCAGCATCGCAAAGCGCCTGGCACGCCTTGGCGGAAATACGTGCAATCGTGCCCTTCCAACCGGAGTGCACCACGGCAAATCCGCCGGGGGCCACCAGCACCACGGGAACGCAGTCGGCAAAGCAGAGCAGCACGGGCACGTTATGCGCCGTGCAGACGATGGCATCACAGCCCTCGGCAATCTGCTCGCGAACGTCCTCAAGGTCATCGGCGCCGTTCGAGGTCACCGCAACGATATGATCACCATGGACCTGATTGGGAACGAGCAGGTTGTGCTCACACTCGGCGGCACCCATAGCCTCGAGCGCACGACGACGATTTTCTTGAACAGCAAAGGGGTCATCGCCAACATGCGAGCCCAAGTTGAGTGAGGAGTACGCATCTTCGGAAACGCCACCGGCACGCTCGGTGAAGGCAAAGCGAACATCGGATGTCGCGCCCTCCACCAACGTAACTCCATCATGGTCGACACGCGAAACTTTGTCCGCACGTGCTGCCATACTAAAGCCTCCTAATAACACAAGTACCGCGGCATCGCCGCTACAGCCCGCGTTTATACGGCTGTCATACTTCTCTAAAAGGATACCTGCTGCGCTGGAGGCAATCGTAAAGGGAACGTAAAGAGATTGGAGGTTCTAGTTTACAAAGTCGAAATAAAAAGGGCGCGTCCATACGGACACGCCCCTGTGCACAACAATGCAAAGAACGACTTAGAAGCTACCGCGCTTCAGGAAGTCGGGAAGCTCGAACTGATCGTTGCCGAAGTTAGGAAGCTCGGTGCCACCGACGTTGCGGGTCGGAGCGGCCTGAGCCGGGCTCGTGGCAGGAGCGGTGCGCTGCGGCTCAGCGGAGGCAGCGGCCTTGCTCTGAGACTGCTGAGCAGCAAAGAGCTCGTCCTGAAGGTTGACGTTGGAGTCGGAGAAGCCCGTAGCGATGACGGTGATACGCACCTGATCGCCCAGGGACTCGTCGACAACGGTACCGAAGATGATATTGGCCTCGGGGTCGACGGCGTTGGCGACAACGTCGGCGGCGTCGCTGATCTCCTGGATGCCCAGGTCCTTGGAACCGGCGATGGAGAGCAGCACGCGCGTGGCACCATCGATGGAGCTCTCGAGCAGCGGGCTGGAGATGGCCTGCTGGGCAGCGTCGACGGCACGGGTGTCCCCAGAAGAGGTACCGATACCCATCATGGCGGTACCGGCCTGCTTCATGATGGTCTTAACATCGGCGAAGTCCAGGTTGATGATACCGGGGACGGTGATGAGGTCGGTGATGCCCTGGGTGCCCTGGGAAAGGACGCCATCGGCAATCGCGAAGGCCTCGAGCATGGTGGTCTTCTTCTCGGCGATGTCGAGCAGCTTATCGTTAGGGATGACGATCATGGTGTCGACGCAATCGGAGAGGGTCTTAATGCCCTCCTCGGCGCTCTTCTTGCGCTTGCGGCCCTCGAAGGTGAAGGGCTTGGTCACGACGGCGACGGTCAGCGCACCGACCTCGTTCATCGCGATATCGGCAACGATGGGAGCAGCGCCGGTACCGGTGCCACCGCCCTCGCCGCAGGTGATGAACACCATGTCGGCGCCAGCGAGCGCCTCGGCAATGTCGTCGCGGGACTCATCGGCAGCCTTGCGGCCAACCTCGGGGTTGGCGCCGGCGCCCAGGCCGCGGGTAAGGTCGGTGCCGATGTGCACCTTGATATCGGCATCAGAGATCGCGAGTGCCTGAGCATCGGTGTTGATGGCAACAAACTCGACGCCGCGGATGCCCTCTTCGATCATTCGATTGACCGCGTTGGTACCGCCGCCGCCGACGCCGACCACCTTAATGACGGCAAGGTAGTTGTTGATCTCTGTCTCGTGCATGTCGGTCCTCCGAACAAAGGTTATAGCCATAGCATGGGTCGACCCCTGCGCACATTAACCTTCAGGTTGAAAGTAAATGCAAAGGTAAACCGTATTATGTTTGCACATTATGAACGTATCAGTCAAATAATTGACCGTGAAAACCAAACAAACCAGATAAACGGCGTGGTATGGCCCCTCAACAAAGCATCAACCAGCGCTACGAGGTCGGAGCGTTCCTAAATGTATAGTTACCCGGAGAGCGCACATTGATATACGTTACGCCCTCTACCTGCGAAAGCAACTTGGTGACTACGCGTTCCTTCTTGACGATATCGTCCGAATCGCCCAGCGACACCTCAATGC
Source organism: uncultured Collinsella sp. (assembly GCA_902493125.1). Classification (GTDB taxonomy): domain Bacteria; phylum Actinomycetota; class Coriobacteriia; order Coriobacteriales; family Coriobacteriaceae; genus Collinsella. Next base: position 35,014 of record CABUOF010000005.1, read on the forward strand.
CGTTATTGAGGTTTGCCGAGATGGCTTCGACCGAAGGCGTGGAAATATCCTTGACTTGTCCCAAGAACTCGCTCGAAAAACCACGCACATAATCCAAGCCAGCCTTAACGGCCTTGGAGCTCACCGCCTGGCCGGAAACCGGAGCGACATCCGCCGAGACATCAGTCAACAACACCGCGCCATAGTGCTTAGCGAGCGCCAGCGCGGCATCAATGCCGGTCAGGGTATTTGAGCCCTGCCCCGTCGTGATGACGTTGCCCTGGTCATCCACTTCGACCGACGTCGACAGCGGGGCGATCCAGGTGTCATCATCCCCGATGGCCCAGGCAAGGTCATCGGAGCTGATATAGGCAATTGCGATGACCTTGCGCTCCATCGGCGTAATGATGAGCGTATGCGGGAACTGACGCTGGACATCTACGCCCGAGACCCACGGGTTCTGCTTGAGGTCCTCGGTAATCTGGTCGGGATCGACGTTAAAAAGCGACGTTCCCTCGGGCAAATCGATCAGCTGGATAGCATCGTGCTTCGTCACATGCTCGCTGCCTTGAATCTGAATATCAGTGGCGGTAAACAATCCAGAGTTAATCACCACGATGGCAACGACGACGAGCACGGCCAAGACGGCCAGAACGCCGCCAACGATTTTGCCTTTGCCTGTAACGACAGAAGCGGCGTCTGATGTTTTATTTACCATCGCCCCAAGTGAAGACAACGGGTTGACGCTTTTTTTACCCGAAGGCTTCTTGGCGGTAGCCGGCACCGATGTCAGCGAGCGCGGTTTCGATGCGCCCAGCGTGCGACCTGGACGCGGCGCTTTAGTTCCCGTCGAGGGCTTAGGAGTTGCCATGGGACGGGCAGGTTTGGCGCCCATAACAGGCTTTGACGTCACCGAGGGACGCGAGGACTTTTTTGCGGCCGGACGATTACCGAGCTGCGAGCCGACGACCGGACGACTGGTCTGTCGAGCATGCCCGACAGACTTAGAATGCGCGACGGTATTGCGTTGAGGTTTGGCAGGCGCGCCGGAACGCCCTCCGGCGCGGCGGAAGGTGGGTTTCGATGCTCTAGAAGCCGAGGAATTTAACTTCCGGTCTGAGCTCGATGCCATACGCCTCCCTCACCTTTCCGTGCACATGTCTGATAACCGCGGCAACGTCATCGGCCGAGGCAGTTCCGTTATTAACGATAAAATTAGCGTGAACGGGCGAAACTTCCGCGCCGCCAATCGAAAAACCCTTTAATCCACAATCCTCGATAAGCTTGCCCACACTCGCATCGGGCGGGTTGCGAAAGACCGACCCGCAGGATGCGCGACCCATGGGCTGCGTACGCTTGCGCCTCGTCAGGTACCGCTCCATGCGCTCGCGAATGTCGGCCTTGGGCGCCGGTTTAAGCTTGAGCACGCACTCGAGGATGATCTCATTGCGGGGAAGGCTACATTCGCGGTAGCCCCAAGTGATCTCGGACCCCGCATAATGTTTGATACCGGATACCGGGTCAAACGTTACGACATCCTCAACCAGCGAGCCAATCCACTCGGTCCGTGTGCCGGCATTCATAGATATCGCACCGCCGACCGAGCCAGGGATGCCAACGGCAAACTCAAGGCCCGAGAGGCTACGCGACAGGGCATCGTTGACCAGGCGCGCAAACATCACGCCCGCACCGACCGTCAGCGTACAACCGTCATCGGCAACAACCGTGCGCTGAAACTCACGTCCGAGCGAAATGACGGCGCCGCGATAACCGCCATCGGCAACCAGCAGATTGGAGCCCTTGCCGATGATGACCCACGGCACCTGCTCGCGATCGAGCACCGCCACGGCGCGGCGAAGGGCATGATAGCTATGGCACGTCACAAAGAGGTCGGCCTTGCCGCCGATACGATAACTCGTATGACGCGCAAGGCGCTCGTCCTCGATCACATCCGTGTCGATCATGCCCGAGAGCGCCATGACGGCGTTAAACAGACCCATTAGACTTAAGCGTCTTTCTTGGCAGTCAGATACTCGATAAACTCGGGACCGACGGTCGTAACGTCACCGGCACCCATGGTGAGCAGCAGGTCGCCCTCGCCCACCATCTGCTCGAGCTCCTGATTGAGCTCAAGACGGCTGGAGCAGTACACGACCTCCTTGCCAGGATGCTTGGCGCGCACGGTATCGGCGAGCATCTTAGAGGTAACACCCGGAATGGGCATCTCGCCAGCCGAGAACACATCAATCAGCAGCAGTTTATCGGCATTGGCAAATGCATCGGCAAAGTCGTCGCACAGGGCCTGCAGGCGCGAATAGCGGTGCGGCTGGAACACGACGTCGACGTGCTTGTAGCCCAGCGACGAAGCGGCAGCAAGCGTCGCCTTGATCTCGGTGGGGTGATGGCCGTAATCATCGATCACGGTGATGCCATCGATATCGCCCACGTGGGTAAAGCGGCGGCGAACGCCCTCAAAGCTCGAGAGCGCCTTGGCGGCGGCGTCGATGTCAAGGCCCAGGACATGGGCGACGGTGAGCACCGCCGTGGCGTTGAGCATGTTGTGGCGACCGGGATTGCTCTTGATCTCCACGGCATGTTCAGTGCCATCCTCAAAGCGAACGATAAAGTCACTCTGGATGCCCTTGACATCCGGGTGCATGCAGACGATGTCGTTGCTCTCGGCAAAGCCGTAGGAAAGCACGTGACGGCCCGTCGACTTGGCGAGCTCGACCAGATGCGGGTCCTCACCGCAGACGATGACGGTGCCGTCCTCGCCCACCAGGCTCATGAATTTGGCGAAAGTTGCCTCGATCTCCTCGATACCCGAGTAGTGATCGAGGTGGTCGGCCTCGACGTTGGTCACAATGACTACGTTGGGGTTCAGGAACAGGAAGGAGCTGTCGGACTCGTCGGCCTCGGCGACAAAGTAGTCGCCCGAGCCGTTCTTGCCGTTCGTGTCATAGCCCTCGACAATGCCGCCGATCAAGAAGCTCGGATCCAGACCCATGCGGTCGAGCATGGTGGCGCACATCGAAGACGTGGTGGTCTTGCCATGCGTGCCGGCAACAGCGACGGTGGTGTAGCCGTGACCCAAAGCAGAGAGCATCTTGGCACGAGGCCACACGGGAATGCCCAGCTCGCGAGCGCGCACGAGCTCAGGGTTGGACTCCGGAATAGCGGTGGAGACAACAACCACGTCGGGCTTGACCTCGTCGATCGTGGCGGCCTCATGGCCCACATGCACCTTCACACCAGCGCGGGTAAGCTGGCGGATATAACGTGACGTCTTAAGGTCGGAGCCGGTAACGGCATAACCGCGCTCGTGCAGAACGAGGGCGATGCCGCTCATGCCGGCGCCGCCGATACCGATAAAGTGGGCGCTCTTAAACTCGGGCGCGGAGGTTGCAGTCTGGGAATCAGCCATGTGCTCGTGTACTCCTTGCGTAAACACTGCCTGTAACCCGTTAACTGTACCGCACCTACCGCATCAGCGCGAGGGCGACCGACGATATCCCGTCTAACTAACGCAAACCCTCTACCGCATCCGCCAGAAGAGCGGCGGCCCTATCCTGGGCCAGACCACGCGCCGCCTGACGCATGGCGTCGCGTGCCGCCGCGTCATCGACCAGGTGCAGCAGCTCATCGGCAAAGGCAGAACCGTCGATATCGGCATCGGCGCAGAGCACGCCGGCCCCGGCGTCGACCAGATAACGGGCATTGGTGGTTTGGTGGTCGGCAGTCGCATGCGGGTACGGCACGAGCACCGAAGGCACGGCGAGCGCAGCGATCTCGGCCACGCTCGATGCGCCCGAACGCGAGAGCACCAAATCGGCAGCAGCCAGCATATCGCCCATGTTGTCGATGTAAGGCTGGACGCGGTAACGCTTCGCCTCCTCGGGCGTCAGCGCCAAAGCGCGCTCGGTCTCCTCAAAGCCGTCGGCACCCGTCGAATGCAACACATAGAGGTTCTTGCGCGAAAGCAGCTCGTTTTTGAGCGAAGCCACGCGCTCGTTGAGGTGCTGGGCGCCAAGTGAACCGCCAAAGACGAGCAGCAGCGTAGCGTCCTCGGGAACGCCAAGTGCCTTGCGGCCGCGAGCGCGATCGCCCTCGATCACCGAGCGACGTACGGGGTTGCCGGTCATGAGCACGTGGTCAGGGTCACCTTCGCGCTCAAAGACCGAACGCGCTGCCGGCACCGAGATGCACACGCGAGCGGCGTGGGAATTCATCATCTTGTTGGCCAGCCCCGGAACAGAGTTCTGCTCATGCAGCAGATACGGAACGCCTGCGCCCTTGCACCACCCCAGCAGCGGAACCTCGACATAGGCACCAAAACCAATGGCGGCATCGGGCTTGCCGACCTTTGAGAAATGATTGGCGAGCGCACGCTTGGCCTTATTGACACGCCACAGCGAGGTCAGCGCCGTCCAAGGACGGGAGCGGTCGAAGCCCGTGACCGTAATGGGCACAAAATCAAACCCAGCCTCGGGGACCAGACGACCCTCGAGCTTGCGCGACTGGCCCACGAACACAACGTGGTGGCCACGGTCACGCAGCTCTTCGGCCAAGGCGAGCGCGGGGTTGATGTGTCCTGCCGTACCGCCGGCTGCAATAGCAACGGTCATCTTATCGGTCATGGTAGTCCCTTCGTACACGCGGTCCCTGGTCGTCGGTGCGCAAGCGCGCCGACGGGTCCGAGTTCAAATCGATTCGATTATATCCGCCGCCCGCGTTGCGAGGGCTGGGGCGCTGAGGACGACCTTGCGGCGCCGTTCGCTGACGCGGGCGGGCTGCCGGCTCGGTCGCAGAGCCATCCAGGACGGTAAAACCGTTACGCGAAGAACGCTCGCCGCGCACGTGGGGCACGCCGGCGGTACTCTCATCCATAACGGCAAAGCTCTCACGTCGGCGGTCATACTCATCGCGGCGGGCGCTCTCGTACGAAACGCGCAGGATCAACCCGGCAAGCATGAGCGACACAATAATCGACGAACCGCCGTAGCTAATAAACGGCAACGGTTTGCCCGTCATGGGAAACACGTTGAGGATGCCCAGCGCGTTAATCAAAAACTGCACCGCGAGAATGACCGCGGAGCCAGACGCCATGAGCGCGCCCCGACGATCGGTCGCCTGCTCGGCAATGCGAAACGCCGAGTAGATCAGCATCGCAAACACCAAGAAGAACAGCACGGTTCCAACAAAGCCGACTTCCTCGCCAATGATAGCCAGGATGTAGTCATTGTGCGCCTCGGGCAGATACGAGTACTTCATGGTTGAGTTGCCGATGCCACGGCCGAACAGACCGCCCGAGGCAAAGGCCATGATGGCAAGCGTGGCCTGATAGCCGTCACCATACTCGTCGGCCCAAGGGTTCAAGGCAACCTGAATACGCACCATACGGTACGGCTCTGCGACAAGCGCAATCACGATCACGAGAATGCCGAAGATTAGCACGCCGATGATAAATCTGGGGTCGAGACCCGCAAACAACGCCATGCACATGAGGGTCAACAGGATGATCAGGACAGTACCGAAATCGGGCTGGATAAAGATCAGAAAGAGCGAAATGCCCAGGTAAATGCCCATCTTGCGAAGGAATTCGTTGATGTTGCCACCGGGCGAAAAAAAGCGATCAAGCATGATAGCCGAATACGCAATGGCAAATGGCTTTAAAAACTCGGAAGGCTGGAACTGAATACCGGCGATGTTGAGCCAACGCGTGGCGCCACGACTGCCGCTACCCATAAAGAACACCAGAACCAGTAGCCCTATCATGCCCATGAGAAAGATCCTGAGCACGTCTTCCCCAAACCAACTGTCCGGCAAGACGCGCACGATGGCAACCATGGCCAGCACGCCAACTCCGGCAAACGCGGCCTGTCGAAACAGGAAAAACGTCGCCGTACCATTCTCGTGCAGCGCCTCGACCGAAGATGCCGAGTACACCATCAGCAAGCCGAAGCAAACCAAGCTAAACAGGCAAGCCATAAATATCAAACGGGGGCGCATGATGCGGGCGGGGACGCCGGCAATATAGCGCTCACCGAACGTCTGCCCGCCGCGTCCGGAACGCGGCGTGCTACGCAGCGAGGAAGCACGGTCCGAGTCGGGCCTCCTCATATCACTTCGGGGGCTCTCCTCTCTCACCGGCAACCCCTATTCCGTTTGCGATTTCGCTGCCGCGGCAAGCTGGGCCACGTAGTCCTTAAACACGCGGCCGCGCTCCTCGTAGCCCGAGAACTCGTCGAACGAAGAGCAGGCAGGAGAAAGTAAGATCACGTCACCACGGCTCGACAGCGAACGGGCGACGTCCACGGCGTCGCGTAGGTCATCCGCCTGGGCGATATCCACATCGCCATCGACATCGGCCTCGTCCATAGCGGCGGTGAAGCGCTCGCGCGCATCGCCAAAGCAGACGACCGAGCGCACGTTGTCCATAACGACGCGCGCGAAGTCCGTGAGCGGCGTGCCCTTATCGTGGCCGCCGAGCAGCAAGATCACGTCGTCATCGGGAAATGCCGTCAGTGCCTTCTCGACCGCATCGGTGTTGGTCGCCTTGGAATCGTTGACGTAGCGCACGCCGTCAATCTCGCCACACGGCTCCACGCGGTGCTCGAGCGGCTGGAACGAGGCAAGACCGCGGCAGACACCATCGACATCGGCACCGACCGCCAAGGCAGCCGTGGCGGCGCACAGGGCATTGATAACATTGTGATGGCCCGAGATCTTGAGCTCGGATGTAGCGATGAGCGGGGTCTCGACGCCCTTCAGGCGCACGACCATCTTGCCGTCGCGCACAAAGGCGGCATCCTCGCCCTCAGGCTCGTCAAAGGCAACCTTGCAGATGCGACGACCCGGCGTGTAGATGTACTCATCGAACTCGTGAATGCCGGCGTCTTCGACGTCGACAACCGCCAGATCGTCATCGACCATATTGTCAAACAGTTTGATCTTGGCAAGCGCGTAGTTCTTATGGCTCTTATGCCAGCCCAAGTGGTCGGGAGTGATGTTGAGCAGCACCGCCACGCGGGGGTGGAGCTCGGTTGTCGTAGCAATCTGATAGCTCGAGAGCTCAGCCACAAACCACTCGTTGTGGGCTCGGCCGTCAATCTCGTTGACCGGCGGCTCGCCGATGTTGCCGACAGCTACGCTGGCCTCACCAGCAGCCTTGAGCAGATAATCAGTCAGCGACGTGGTAGTCGTCTTGCCGTTGGTACCCGTAATGGCAATCCAGTTATCGGGCGACAGGCGATAGGCAAACTCGGGCTCACCCATAATCTGGGCGGCATGCTCGCGCCCGGCCTTAAAGAAGCCCGAGAACTCCGAGATGCCCGGGCACGTCACGCATACGTCATAGGCGCCCTCGACCTGTTCGGTCCCATAGACAAACGACGCACCAGCAGCCTCGAGCGCACGCGTGGCGTCATTGGGCTCAGAGGTGCCGCCGCCATACACGGTAACGGCGCTTACGCGCTCGGGATGTGCCAGCGCCCAGCGGGCGACATCGAGACCGGATTTGCCCTGACCCAAAACGAGCAGGCTAAAGACATCAGCAAGAGGCATGAAAGACCACTATCCCAACTGGAAGAACAAAGCAAGGCCAACGGCACCAAAGGCCGCAGCGATAATCCAAAAACGGATGACGACCTTGGTCTCGGCCCAGCCCTTCTTTTCGAAATGATGATGGATGGGCGCCATAAGGAAGACGCGCTTGTGCGTAAAGTGGAAGTAGACAACCTGAATCATGACCGACAGGGTCTCAACGATAAACAGGCCGCCGATGATGAGGGAGACGACCTCGGTGTTGGTCATGATGGACGTGCAGGCAAACGCGGCGCCCAGGGCAAGCGAGCCGGTATCGCCCATAAAGATGCTCGCCGGATAGCAGTTGAACCACAGAAAGCCCAAGCAGGCACCGGCACACGCGGTGCAGAAGATGGACAGGTTCACGTCTCCGTGCAAAAACGCCATCGCAGCCATGGCGAGCATGGCGATCATGGAGGTGCCGCCAGCAAGACCGTCAAGGCCATCGGTCAGGTTCACGGCATTAGAAAGACCGGCGATCATCAGCCAGCAAAAGACAATGTAGAGCCACGGGAACGAAAGGCCGCAGATAGTGGTCGAAAGAACACCGAGGTCAATCGTCAGGCCGCCGGGAAAACGAATCTCGGGGGCGACGCCGCACCAGTTAACGGCAAGTACCGTAAAGGTGACACAGATAATGGTTAGGCCGATCATCTTGGCATGGGGCGTCAGACCGAGCGAGCGCCCATGCGTAACGGAGGTCAGGTCGTCAATCAGGCCCAGCACGCCGGTCGCCAGCGTGGCGAGCAGCACGAGCACGAGCTCGGTGGTGAGCTTGCCCATCAGCAGGCAGGTCAGCGAGATCGCGACGAGGATGACAACGCCACCCATGGTGGGCGTTCCCTGCTTAACCAAATGACGCTTGGGGCCGTCGGCACGAACCTGCTGGCCGATACCCTCGACCTTAAGCAGCTTGATCCACCACGGCATGAGCAGCAGCGCAATGGCAGCGGCGATGCCAAGCCCCAAAAAAGCCTGATACGTTGGATACGAGGGATTGCCGAACATGGGCTAGCACACACCTTCCACAAAGCGGTCGAGCTCAACAAAGCGGGAACCCTTGACCAGTACAACATCATGTTTTTCAAGCGCGCCGCCCATGCGGTCGAGCACCTGCTGATAATCGGAGAACACCTGGATGCGGTCCTCGTCCATACCCATCATGCGCGCGGCATCGGCCATAAGCTGGGCCAGCTCACCACCCACGCACGCCAACATGTCGAGCTTCTTGGCGGCGGCATAGGCGCCCACGAGCTCATGCATGCGAGGAGCCTCATCGCCCATCTCGCCCATCTCGCCCAGGATCGCCATGCGAGACCCCGTGCACGAAAGCGAGCACAGCAGATCGAGGCCAGCAGCCATGGATTCGGCGCTGGCGTTATAGGAATCGTCGATGACGCGGGCACCGCTCTTGGCGCGCTTGATCTCCTGGCGGTGACCGGTGATCGTGAGGCCCCTAAAGGCAGCATCGATCTGCTCGGGCGTCACGCCCAGGCGATAGGCAACCGCGGCGGCCTTAACGGCATTTGGGACGGACTGCACGCCGGGGATGGCAAGCATGGTATCGATTGTCTCGCCCTGACCAAAATCGAGCGTAAAGACCGGACGGCCCTCGTCATCAACTCGAACGTCGCGGGCACGGACCTCATCATCGTCCGAGACGCCGGCCAGCATCACGTCGATACCAGCAGGCTGGGCGAACGTATCGCGAATGAACGGCGTAAAGTCGTCCTCGCCGCCCAAAACCAGCAGCGGCAAGAAGTCGCCGGCGGCGCACATACCCTGGACAATCTCGGCCTTAGCGCGGGCGATGTTCTCGCGGCTACCCAAAATGCCGATATGAGAGGTGCCGATCTTGCTCACGATGGCAAGGTTGGGATTGGCGGACTGGGACAGGCGCTCGATCTCGTGGAAATGGTTCATGCCCATCTCGAGCACCAGGACCTCGGTATCGGCCGGAGCGGAAAGCACCGTGAGTGGCATGCCGATCAGGTTATTGAAATTGCCCTTGGTGGCCCAGACACGATAGCGCTTGGCGAGCACGGCGGCGAGCACGTCCTTGGTCGTCGTCTTGCCGATGGAACCGGTAATACCAACGACCAGGCAGCCAAGCTCCAGGCGGTACGTGTGCGCCAAACGCAGCAGAAACTCCTCGGGATCATCGGTCAGCAAGATGGCACAGCCCTTGTCCTGCGCCAGCGAGACCAGCTCGGCCTCGGGCTCACGCGTCATCACGACGGCGCCGGCACCCGACTGGACGGCACGGGAAGCAAAATCATTGCCGTCGACGTTTTCACCGGGAAAGGCGACGAAAATCGTCCCTTCCTCGACCTGGCGCGAGTCGATAACGCACCCGCGGCATACCTGATCGGCTTCTCCCGTCACGGTTCGGGCCCCTGTTGCGGCCGCGAGGTTGTTGACGGCGATCTCTATCATTGCAGCTCCCCTGTAAACCTAATAATGCTATCGGCGTATTGTATCCCAGCGCCGCGCATGCGTGGTGCAGGGCATGTGAACACCCCTCATATGGGACAACAAACCACGCCCCAAAGATTGTAACCCCCTACTTCGTGTGCGGGATACCCAGCACGTCGAGCGCGTTGGCCATAATGGACTGGAACGGCACCGCAGCGGCATCTGAGCCGCTCGGCGTTCCGTCGAGCGTGATATAGCACAGCACCTTGGGCGATTGTGCCGGTGCAAAGCCCATAAAGGACGACATGTAGTTCTCCTTGAGGTAGCCGCCGTTCTCGTCGGCTCGTTCGGCCGTACCGGTCTTACCCGCCACGTCATAGCCGTCAACCGCGCCGCCAACGCCCGTTCCCTCGGACACGACCGTCTGCATGCACGATGTCACCTGGGATGCGGCGTCCCCAGAAATCGCGCGCTCGCCTTCGCCCCAGTCCTTCTCGTCGCCTTTGCTGGACTTATAGA
>CABUOF010000006.1 GCA_902493125.1 uncultured Collinsella sp.
CTGTTGTCTCGCGTGCATACAGCAAGCTTGGTTGCGCCTATTCCTGGGGCGGAATTGGCCCGAACAGCTTCGACTGCTCTGGTTTTGTAAGCTATTGCCTTACTGGTCGCTATTGCCGCCTGGGCACCACGGGCACCTTTATGGGCTGGACGCGTGTGTCCGATCCGCAGCCCGGTGACGTTGTAGTCAACTCGTACCACACCGGCATTTACATCGGTGGTGGTCAGATGATTCATGCGTCCGACTACAACACGGGTGTTATCATCAGCTCTGTTGCCGCCGGCATGAACAACAACTACATTTTCGTGCGCTACTAAGTATTCAGATAAAGCAAACGGATATGGACCTCGTGGCTTTGAGTCATGGGGTCCATTCTTTTGCCTTTCGTGCAGTCCGCTATCTAGTTTTGAATACTAGATAGCGGCCCAATCGGTCTGCAAGATGGCTATAATTGAATGGGAACGATTAGAAAGGACCCTCTATGAGCTGGGCACTTATCTCCGATTCAAGCTGCAATCTTCGCGATTGGCAACCGACCGCGCCCCATACCATCTTTGCATTTGCGCCCCTCAAAATTCGAGTGGGGGAGCGTGAATTCGTCGATGACCTTTCGCTCGATGTTCATGAGCTCAACTGCGCTGTTCAGGCGGAGACGAACGCTTCTTCGAGCGCTTGTCCCAGCGTAGGGGAGTGGGCCGAGCTCTTCAAATTGGCAGACAAGACCATCTGCATGCCGATCTCTGAGGGCGTGTCGGGCAGCTACAACGCGGCAGCCACGGCTCGCGATATGGTTCTTGCCGAGGAACCGGACCGACAGATTCATCTAGTCAATTCACGCGCAGCTGGCGGCAAAATGGACCTCATTTTCCTGCTGTTCGACCGCTATCTTGCAAGCAACCCGGATGTCTCATTCGAGGATGCTTGCGCATACTTCGATAGTCTTGAACAGAACAGCAAAATCCTCTTCAGTTTGTGCAATTACGAAAACCTCGCCAAAGCCGGACGTATCCCTAAGGCAGCCGGCGTTATTGCCAACAAGCTCAATATCCGCATTTTGGGCACGGCGAGCGAGGCCGGTAAAATCGAACTCGTCGGGCACACGCGAGGCGAAAAGAAGATGCTCAACAAGATTATCGATACCATGGAAGCCGAGGGCTTTACGGGCGGTGAGGTCATCATCGATCACGTTGAGAACGAAGCTGGAGCCCAGGCGCTTACTGATCGCATAGTCGAACATTGGCCCGGCTCCAAGACCATCATCATGCCCTGCAACGGCCTGGATTCCTATTACGCCGAGATGCACGGCCTCATCATCGGCTACGGCATGGGCGTAGCTTCAGGCAAATAAAGTCCAACCAAGCAAAATACGGGCGGGACAAAGCGACAGATGGCTCTTTGTCCCGCCCGTTTTATACGTCGGCTAGCTATTAAACCCGTTGAACTTGAGATAGCTCATCAAGTAAGCCTTCGAAACAAAGGATGAAACCGCACTGCGCACAAGCAGCGACTCACGCGTTACCTGATGCGCCGTATCGGGAACCGGCGTCTGCTCGACGGAAAACGCCGAACGAATCGATGCCTCGAGCTGATCGACCACATAATCAAAGGCCGTCGGGGCATCGTAGCTCAAACGCTGAATGTTAAAGAGAGCCTGCACCGCAGCAATAGGTAGCACCTGCTTAAAGATGCAGATAGCGATCAGGCGGGCAATCTGCTCGCGGCCATATTGCTTTTTGACCGGAGCGGGCACCAGGCCGACCTTCACATAGTTATTGATCATCGATGGCGTAATGACAGGCTGCTCAACGCAAATGGATAGCGGCTCCATCCACAGCGCAACATACTCAATGACCTGGTCGCGGTAGAGCGTCACATTGGGCAACTGGTCATAGCGCGGCAGACTCAACGTATTGAGTTTGCGCACGATATCGGACTGAATAAATGCATCGGGCAGCACAGTGGGCTGAATATCCTCAGGCTTAATGCTGACCGACGAATCAGACATCGGAATAACGTGTTTAACGTGGTTCATAAAGGTCCTCCGTTCATTTTCTATATTGTATTCTAGGTTATCTAGTTTTGCATACCACATAGCCGGCAAGAAAATGGCAGGACAGTGCACTGATGCATCGTCCCGCCATTTAGTTAATTGATAGCAACCTTACATAAGATATATTATCGTACTTATCCACGGAGAAACGCATATGCGCTAGTTGCTGCTATGGCTCCGTCAGAAACGGCGGTCACAACCTGACGTAAGCGCTTGGAACGGATGTCGCCAGCGGCAAATAGACCTGGCGTGCGGGTCGCCATGGATTCATCAGTCAGAATGCCGCCATCAGGCGCCAAATCGACGAGATGCTCAACAAGCTCGGTATGGGGTTGCGTGCCGGCAAAGACAAAAATGCCAAACGAGCCAGGCTCAAATGACTCGGAATGAATTTCCCCGGATGCATTGTCCTTAAAGGCGATCGTCGTTGGCATCGCTTCACCAGAAAGTTCAACAATACTAGTTTGGTACCTAACTGAAATATTATCTTTTGCAAGAACTTTTTGAACCACACCATCGGGGGCACGGAACTGATCGCGGCGCAAAACGATGGTCACACTGCTGGCGATTTCTGACAAGAACAGAGCTTCCTCGCAGGCAGCATTGCCGCCGCCGATGACAAAGACCTGCTTGCCGCGAAAGAACATGCCGTCGCACGTCGCGCAATACGAAACGCCGCGACCGCGATACGTATCCTCGCCAACAAAACCAGCAGATCGCGGCGTGGCACCCATGCACGCAATGACGCTCTTGGACAGCGTATCGCCCATATCGTGATGCACCGTAAACAGCGCTGCATCGGCATCGTAATCGATACCCGAAACCATGCTCCATGCGACCTGTGCTCCCAGGCCCTCTGCATGTTGCTGAAAACGCTCGCCGAGTTCGGCGCCACTCAAGAGCGGAATGCCCGGATAGTTCTCGACTTCATTGGTCGTGGCGATCTGTCCACCCGACATGCCCTGCTCAATCACGGTCGTCGTCAGGTTGGCACGCGCAGCGTAAATGGCGGCAGCATAGCCCGCGGGGCCTCCACCGATAATCGCAACATCAATCGGCTGATCGGTAGTCATGAAGAATCCTCTCGTCGAAACGTTGTCGTTCTTTGCGCTCATACCCAAATTTACGTGAACATGACACTCATGCACTACAATGATAAATCGCGTAACAAAGCTGAAGGGGAGTTATCGATGGATCAAACGCAGACGAGCAATAGCGCTCCCCTGCCCATGCAAGCCACTCCCCAACCGGAGCAAATGACCGTTTCACCTGCACAAAAACCCCTGGTAACCATTGTGCACGCATCGGTTGGATCGGGCCACAAAGCCGCCGCCAACGCGATTGCGCAAGCATTTGACCTTATCCGCGGCACCAAGGGAATCCCTGAGGATATTGAAATTGAAGTGCTCGATATCCTTGATTTTGGACGTATTAAATTCGACGGCAATAAGACCGCGGCTTCTTTTACGGGAGCCACACGCCCCATTTACGACCTGACCTGGCGATATACGCTTACGGGACATCTTCTCTGGGGTGGCGGCACGGCATGGTCGCGAATTATGTTCCCCGCCTTCAACGAATATATTCGTCGCCGCAGGCCTATAGCCGTGGTCGCAACGCACATCACAGCAGCCAATGTTGCCGTGGGCGCCCGCGTCATCACGGGTATCGATTATCCGGTCATCTGCGTACCAACAGACTATGAAGTAGAAGGCTTTTGGCCCCACAAGGACACCGACCTGTTCTGCGTCGCCAACGAGTTTATGGCCGAAACGCTGCGCCCGCGCAAAGTTCCCGAGTCAAAGATCCGCATAACGGGCATCCCCATCCGAGCCGGTTTCGATACCGATTACAAACGCGAGGATGAGCTGAGCAAGTTCAATCTCCCCATAGACAAAACCGTCGTATTGGTGATGGCCGGCGCCAGTTTGCCCCAACCATACGTGCGTTTCCGTGCCGCGATGGACCACACGCTCCCCTTCTTACGCAGCTTTGAAGACATGCACTTTGTCTTTTTACCGGGCAAGGATAAGGAATACGCCGCCCGACTCAAGACGCTCTTCGACGCCATGAAGCTCGACAACGTCACGGTTCTGGACTACGTGGACGACATGGCGGCCCTCATGCACGGCTGCGACCTGGCAATCCTCAAATCGGGCGGACTCACCGTCACCGAATGCCTGTGCGCGCATCTGCCGATGATCCTGCTGGGCAAATCATACGGTCAGGAAAAGGCCAACACCACGATGCTCACCGGCATGGGAGCCAGCATGCATGTCACCACCGCACGAGAACTCATCGTGACGTTACGCCATCTCCACGATCATCCCGAGTCGCTCAAGGCACTGCTCATCAATGGCGAAGTGCTGCGCCGCCCACGCGCAGCGGAGGACATCGCCATCGCAACCATGGAGCTCGTAGGCAAACCCCAAAAGCGCAAACGAGCCTTCTGCCGCTTCTACTGGGGCGGAAAACCTGCTCATATCAGGTAGACGAAAGTCCGCTGCTCAGCGGGAGCCGCCCATATATCATTCCATGCTCAAACATTCTCGCTTCGCTGCGCTCGCTGCGAAACTGCGCGTGGAACGATATGGGTGAGTCCCGGACGAGAGGCTTCCTGCTTGAAAACAAATTGCAATCCGACTAGAAAGCCGGTGCGACAAAGGAGAAACTCCCTTGTCGCACCGGCTTACAAATCGATTAATGCTATCAGCTTCCAGCGAAGAGGCACGGTAGTTACAAGCATGCAAACGTAGCTCACCCGTGGGAGGGCCCTATATATCGTCCCACGCGCAGTTTCGCAGCGCAGCGAGAATGTTTGAGCATGGGATGATATATAGGGTCCTCCCACGGGTGAGCGGACGGAAGCAACTAGGCGACGCCGGAGGAGCCGAAGCCTCCGTTGCCTCGGTCGGTTTCGTCTAGTTCTTCTACTTCTACGAGGTTGACCGTGGGGACTTCTTGGATGACGAGTTGGGCTATGCGGTCGCCTTTGTTGATTTGGATGTTGTTGGAGGGATCCAGGTTGATGAGGATAACCTTGAGTTCTCCTCGGTAGTGGGCGTCGATGAGGCCCGGCGTGTTGACTATAGACAGGCCCTGCTTGATGGCGAGACCGCTACGGGGCTGGACGAAGCCGGCGTAGCCATCGGGCAGGGCGAAGGCCAGCCCGGTAGAGACCAGACGGCGTTCGAAGGGCTTCAGGACGCAGTCCTCGTTGGAACGCAGATCCAAGCCGGCATCGGTGGGATGGGCGTATTTGGGAAGCTCGACGGTGGGGTCGAGACGCTTTATGTTGACGGTAATGTTGGACATGGAATCACCTTAGCTTGTCGAGCTCTTGCAGAAACTCATCGACGTCTTTGAAATCGCGGTAGACCGAGGCAAAGCGGATGTACGCCACCTTGTCGATCTTGGCCAAGCGCTTGAGCACCATGTCACCCAACTCATGGGACGTGACGGCCGTCAGCGTACGAGAACGCAGCTCGACCTCGATATCGTCGATAATCTCATTGAGCTTCTTAGTGTCGATATCACGCTTGATGGTGGCGCGCATCAAGCCGACGAGCAGCTTATTGCGATCGAACCGCTGCTTAGTTCCGTCCGACTTAATGACCTCGATTGGGTCTTCGCATCGCTCGAACGTTGTAAAGCGGTAATTACACGAGCAACATTCGCGACGGCGCTTAATGGTGTTATTTGACTCCTGCATACGGGAATCAACGACGCGGGTATGTGCCTTGCCGCATTTGGGACAGCGCATGGTACCTCCTCTTAAACGATAACAAGGGTACCATGCGCAGCGTGATAATGATTACGAACGAGTAGGAACCTTAAGATGCGCACCGGCGGCGAGCGAACCATGCTCCAGATGATTGACGTTACGGATCATGTCGGAAGTCTCTTGCGTGGAAAGGCCTTCGATTGGATATTCCTCGGCAAGCGACCAAAGAGAATCACCAGGCTGAACGCGAATGGTCTCGTAGGTAACGTTGGAAACGGACTCGGCATACGCGGCGTGACGAGCGCTAAAGACAGACGTAGCGAGGACAAAGAAGAGCGTAAGCGCAACGGCAACGGCGACAATCGTCGGAACCTTCAGGGCAACGCGGGCCGGCGCGACTGCAGCCTGCTGATTGCGAGCAGGCTTTACGGTCAAAGGCTGAAAGCTGAAGCGGCCACCCTGAACAACCGTAAAAGTGGGTTCTGCAGGCGTCTCGAGCTTAAGGGCGAGGTTTCCCTGGACCATATTCGTTGCGTTCATCATGTTCTCCTCTCGCGTGTTTTGCTGAGAACAGTTTTATCAAGCCGCGCGGACAAAAATATCTGGCGCGAGAACGAATGTTCGGTTATTATTATCTTCGAACAGTTGTTCCTGTCAAGCAAAATTCGAACATTTGTTTGACACGGGTAGAGAGGATGCCCTGATGGCTCGCAAAATTACCAAGCGTCAGCAGCAAATTTACGACTTCATCAAGGAATATCAGCAGGAGAAGGGTTATCCGCCCAGCGTGCGCGAGATGGCTTCTGCCGTGGGCCTTTCCTCCCCCAGCACCGTGCACGCCCATCTATCTGCTCTGGAGGCGCGCGGGCTACTCAAGCGCGATGCCACCAAACCGCGCGCCCTGGAACTCTTTAACGAGGACGGTTCCTCTGTCTCAATTTCTAAATCTGACGAGCCCACCGCACCTCGCGGAACGGTCTCGCTACCGCTCGTTGGTCGCGTCGCGGCTGGGATTCCCATTCTGGCCGAGCAGAATATCGAAGACACTTTTACTATCCCGACCGAAATCGCCACTGATCAGGGTTCCTTTATCCTTGAGGTGCATGGGAGCTCAATGATCAATGTCGGCATCTTCAATGGCGATTACATCATCGTCCGTGAACAAAAGAGTGCCATGAACGGCGAAATTGTCGTGGCCATGATTGATGGTTCAGCGACCGTCAAGACGTTCTACAAGGAGCAGGGACGCGTACGCCTGCAGCCCGAGAATGACACCATGGAGCCTATCTATGCAACGAATCCCGCTATCTTGGGCAAAGTCGTCGGCTTGATGCGCCGGTTCTCGTAATGCAAAAACGCATCACTATCTTTGATACCGTCCGCGGGTTTACGATGATTTCAATGGCAGGTTTTCACGCTTGCTACGATCTCGCCTACCTGTACGGTTGGGATATGCCCTGGTTTACCCAGACCGTCTTTCAAGACATCTGGCGCGCCAGCATCAGCTGGGTATTCTTGTTTATCGCGGGTTGGATGTGCACTCTTTCGCGCAACAATATCAAACGTGCCGCCAAATACGCCTTAGCAGCACTCGTCGTCTGGTTGGCAACAACACTTGTCTCAGTCGACGATTCGGTTAATTTTGGCATCATCTACTGTATGGCCGCATGTACCGGCATCGTAGCGTTGACCAATCCCGTCCTTAAGAAGATTTCGGCGAGATGGGGCGTGTCCCTATGCCTTGTGTTGTTCGCCCTCACCTGGAGCATCCCCAAAACGACCTACCCTGTCCCATACCTGGCGTGGCTGGGATTTCCGAGCCCTGGGTTTGTTTCAGGTGATTACTACCCCATCATCCCGTTTATCTTTATGTATCTTGCAGGATACTTCGCCGCACATATAGCGCAGGGAATCGATAAGACCGTCCCTAGCTGGGCCTGCGCCAACCCCCTACCGGCGCTCGCCAGCCTTGGACGTCATGCACTCCCCTTTTATCTGCTGCATCAGCCCATCATACTGGGCATTTTGGAGCTCGCCTACTCGGTGCGATAACGCTCAAGCCGAGGTGCAATACGAGCCGGCAGTTTCGCCACAATACGAACGCCATCCTCAAGATATTCCTCGTGCAAAAGGGTCCCCTGCTCATGCACGAGCGTGATGAGCGCACCTTCACGATATGGAATGTCAGCTGAAAGCAGTACATCGGTGGCAGCTGCCTCGCGAGCAATGCGATCGACGAGATCGTCAAGTCCCTCGCCCGTTTGGGCCGAGAACAGCACAGCCTCAGAATAGCGACGAAGGAAACTTAATCGATCAACGCTATCGAGAAGATCGATTTTATTGAATACGGTAAGCGTTAAACGCTCTCCAGCGCCGATCTCATCAAGCACGCGGTCAACAGCCTCCAGCTGCCGTTCATAGTCCTCGTCAGACGCATCTACGACTTTGAGAATTAAATCGGCACCCAAAACCTCGGACAGCGTCGATTTAAAGGCATCGATAAGACCATGCGGCAGCTTTTGAATAAAGCCGACGGTATCGGTAATCGTCATTCCGCGACCGCCGGGCAGGCGATACGAACGCGTCGTCGGGTCGAGCGTAGCAAACAGCTTGTCCTGCGAAAGTACCGTAGAGCCGGTAAGACGATTGAGCAACGTCGATTTACCGGCATTGGTATAACCGGCTAACGCGACGCGAAACGCCGGTGACTCAATGCGGCTCTTGGATTGAACATCGCGACGCTGTTCAACCTGCTTGAGCTCACGACGAAGCGCAGCGATCTTATTACGAATAAGGCGACGGTCGACCTCGAGCTGACTTTCGCCCTGACCAAAGCGCGAGCCGATGCCGCCGCGCGTCTGTTCCTTGGCGAGATGACTCCACATGCCACGCAGACGAGGCAACAAATATTGAAGCTGTGCCAGCTGTACCTGTAGGCGTCCCTCACGCGTCTGAGCATGAAGGCCAAAGATATCCAAGATCAGTGCCGTACGATCGATAATCTTTACCGGCTCGCCCACGGCTTTCTCCAAATAGGATTGCTGCGAGGGTGTCAGGTCGTCGTCAAAAATAACGACATCGGCATCCATGCGATGCACCAGGCCGCACAGCTCTTCAACCTTACCGGAACCGATAAACGATTTAGGATACGGCTTTACCAAACGCTGAGACAAGCGAGCCACGCACTGTGCACCAGCCGTGTGGGCAAGGCGCTCCAGCTCATCGAGCGATCGATCGAGTGGCCATGCATTGTCGCGCCACTCAACACCAACCAAAATGGCACGCTCGGGCTCGGGTGCCGTGGGAACAAGGGGGAAACGAGCCATTAGGCAGCCTCAATACGATGCAGGATGTCCTCAATGACCTCATCGATCGTAAACTCGTCCATATCAAACCACACGATACGGTCATCGCGCTTAAACCACGAAAGCTGACGTTTGGCATAGCGACGCGAACGCATCTTGATGAGTTCGCGAGCCTCATCCATAGAAATCACGCCATTGAAAGCATCAATGATCTCTTTATAGCCAATTGCCTGCATCGACGTCAGGGCATCTCCCAGCCCCTGGTCCATAAGACCGCGAACCTCATCAACAAGACCCTGTTCAAACATCAGATCGACGCGCAGGTTAATGCGCTCGTAGAGCACCTCGCGATTACGCGTCAGACCAAACCATAGAGCATGATAATGCTCGCGCGGAACACTAAACTGCGACTTTTGCTGCGCGTAGGACACTCCATCATCGTGCATTTCGAGAGCGCGAATCACGCGGCGAACATTATGGGGGTGGATGACCGCAGCGGACTCGGGGTCGCGCTCGGCAAGCAGGGCATGCAGTCCCTCCTCGCCAATACGCTCGGCAAGCTCCTGATAGCCCGCACGGCGATCGTCCTCAAGTTCACCCGAGGGAAAGTCCATCTCATCGAGGGCGGCCTTGAGATACAGCCCCGTACCCCCGCAAAACACCGGCAGGCGGCCCTCGCCAAGCAAGCGCTCAACATGCGCGCGAGCGTCAGCCTGATAAAGCGCAGCAGAATATGCCACACCCGGCTCTACAATGTCGACGAGACGCAGCGGCGCCGTACACCCATCGGGCGCCATCTTTGCGGTACCGATATCCATGCCGCGATAGATTTGCATCGCATCGCACGACAGCACTTCGGACGAAAGACGAGCTGCCAAACGATCGGCAACATCGCTCTTACCAACCGCCGTCGGACCGACGATCGCAACGGCGGAAAGACCTGCCCCAGGAGCAACCATTAGCGCGGCTCGCCCACAACGGAGCCAGACAAATACCAGGTCTTGGCAACGTCAACGTCAACATCAACGATCTTGCCAACAAGCTGGTCGATGCTGTAACCCTCGGGGATAGGCGCATGCACGGTCTGATTCTTGGGGCTCTTGCCCAGCAGGACCGCGTCGTTCTTTTTACTCGTTCCCTCAATGAGCGCCGGCACCACAGTATGAAGCTCACCCTGGTTATACTCGTGTGCCGTGGTCTCGATAACCTTAACCAGGCGGTTGAAACGCTCGAGAATAACCTCATGCGGCGTAGGATCGTCAATCTCGGCGGCCGGGGTACCGGCGCGCTTGGAATAGATGAAGGTATAGGCCTGGGCATAGCGGACCGTCTCGGCAAGTGAGAGCGTCTGCTCAAAGTCTTCTTCAGTCTCGCCCGGGAAGCCAACGATAATGTCGGTCGAGAGCGCGATATCGGGCATACGGTTGCGAATGCGATCGACCAGGCCCAAATAATCCTCGCGTGTATAACGGCGATTCATCTCTTTGAGGATCCGCGTCGAACCTGACTGGACGGCCAAGTGCAGCTGCGGCATAACGGCAGGCGTCTCGGCCATGGCGTCGATGGTCTCGGGCAACAGGTCCTTAGGATGCGAAGACGTAAAGAAGATGCGCTCCACGCCCGTATCGCCCACGGCACGCAGCAGATCAGCAAAACGCGGCTTGCCAAACAGATCGCGACCATATGAGTTAACGTTTTGGCCTAGCAGCGTAATCTCACGCACACCCTGGCGCACCAAACCGGTCACCTCGTCGACAATCTCCTCGAAGGGACGGCTCTTTTCGCGACCGCGCACGTACGGCACGATGCAATAGGTGCAGAAATTATTGCAGCCCGTCATGATGGGCACCCAGGCGTGATACTGGGTCTCGCGATGCCACGGCATGCTCATGGCATCCGTATCCTCATGCTCATTGGTGCGGATATGACGCTTGCCGTCAAGGAACGCCTCGGCAATGAGCTCGGCCACATGTGCAATAGAATGCGTGCCAAAGATGACATTGACGTTATCGACGTTGGTGAGCAGGCCCTCGCCATCACGCTGCGCAATGCAGCCGCCCACGGCAACCACACGCTTGCCCGAAGGCGAAGGCGGCAGGCTTTTGCAGGAATTGCACTGACCGTACAGGCGAGTATCGGCGGCCTCACGCACACAGCATGTCATGAAGACAACGATATCGGCATGCTCGGGATCGAGCGCCATGAGGCAACCATACGAATCGAGCAGACCGCTCACGCGCTCGGAATCGTGCTGATTCATCTGGCAGCCAAAGGTGCGGATAAAGTAGGTTTTACCGGCAAGAATATCGCGTACGGAACGCTGGTCCATGTGCATAAGTCCTAACGATGGGGAGCGAAACAAGGCAAGCAGAAGCTATGCCACAGGCTTAACATCATCCATGACGACGTTATCCATAGCAGCTCGATTGATCTGGTGAACGTAGATAGAAAGGCGGATGGCCGTGCGCGACTCCCCGTTAATGAGGATGTCGGAGAACACGGGCGCGCAGGAAATATCAAAACCGGTTGGAATCAAAAAACCGCGCGCGATAGCCACGGCCTTAATGGCCTGGTTGACAGCACCAGCGCCGACACACTGGATGTTGACGGGTACACCATCCTTGACCATGCCGGCGATGGCGCCGGCAACGGACGCGGGCGATGATTTGCTTGATACCTTCAGGCAATCCATGAAGAAACTCCTGCGTTTAAAAGTACGTTTTAACTGCAATAACTGTATCGTACCGAGTGGACTCGGTAAAGGCACTATTCCTCTTTGGCAAGATCGAAGGTCACAGTAATTCGATCACGCGAAACACGAATCTTTGGGTCGCCGCAAAGGTTGAGATAGTATCGTGCGGCAAGGTCATTAAAGTCGCGCTCCACAGCACGCGAAAACTGTGCCATGTCATCCTTGGCAATACGTAGCCCGCGACGATCCTTCGCAAGATCGACAGGAGCCGGCGCATGCGAGGACGAATCACGCTCGCGCAGCAGACGCGCGGTCACACCGCGAACGGGCTTAATCTGCCCTGCCAAAATGCGATGGGCCGTGCGCTCGGACATCTCTAGACCCAAACCCGAACAGATACGGATAAAGTCCTCGGCATCAGAGGCAAGGCCTAAACGGTCGACAACCGGAAGCTCGCTCTCGTCATCAATGAACAGGAGACGCGACGTATCAAGCCGACTTGACGCCTGAGCATAAAGGGTCGCGGCAATCTCAGACGGAGAACCAAGATAGACATCGCAACCACGCAACTCCTCGAGCGCAAACTCACAAGCAGAGCGAATAATATTATGCGGACCGCGAGCACAGACATAACGTCCGTCCTCATCCTTGACGGCCTGGGGCCAGCTGGACTGATCGGCACGCTCACTAAGGCGGTCCGCCGCAACGCTCACCTTAAAGGCTGAACCAAGATCGACGCCGGACGTGACCACACGGGCCTCGTCGGTGTTCTGCTTGATCGAAAACAATGCCATGCCACGACCGTGAACGCCCCAACGGTCCATCTTCATGCTCTCGAGCTTTGAGGTAACGCGGGCATCGAAGATTCGCTCTTGCATATCCTGCGGAACACCCGAGCCGTTATCCAGAAAGACAAGCGTGCGGACGCCATCTTCCTTGGTCGTAGCGAGATAGACCTTGTCGGCGCCGGCATCGCGAGCATTACGGAGCATTTCGATGACGATATCCTCGACATGCTGAATGTCGTGCTTTGCCTGGCGCCGCTCGGCCTCCGAAACGCGGAGGCGGACATACCCCTCGCCAAGGTTCTCCTCGACGCGAAGGTTGCCCTCCCCCGACATCGACGCGATAAATGAGATGAGCTCGTTCGCGTCGCTCATGTTATTTAGCGATATCGACAGCGCGGCTCTCGCGAATCACGACGACGCGCACCTGACCGGGATACTCCATCTCTTCCTCGATCTGATGGGCGATATCGTGAGCCAGGACCGTGGACTGGGCATCGGAGATCTTGTCCGGCTGAACCATGACGTGGACCTCGCGACCAGCCTGCATGGCATAGGTACGCTCGACGCCTTCATGGGAGTTGGCAATCTCCTCGAGCTTCTCAAGACGCTTGATGTAGTTCTCGGCAGACTCGCGACGGGCACCGGGGCGAGAGGCGGAGACGGCATCGGCGGCCTGTACCAGGACATCGAGCACCGTGTTGGGGTCGACATCGGCATGGTGAGCCTCGATAGCGTGAACGATAACGGGCTTCTCGCCATAACGGCGGGCAAGCTCGGCGCCGATGACGGCATGCGGGCCCTCGACGTCGTGGTCGATTGCCTTGCCCAGGTCGTGCAGCAGGCCGGCGCGCTTAGCGGTCACAACGTCCAGGCCAAGCTCGGAAGCCATCACGCCGCACAGATCGGAAACCTCGAGGGAGTGCTGAAGCACATTCTGACCAAACGAGGTACGGTAGCGCAGGGCACCAAGGGTCTTGACGATCTCGGGGTGCAGGTCGTGGATACCGGTATCAAAGGCAGCCTGCTCGCCAGCCTCGCGCACGCGCTGCTGAACCAGGTCGGCAGCCTTGTGATACATCTCCTCAATGCGGGCGGGGTGAATGCGGCCGTCGGCGATGAGGTTCTCGAGGGCAACACGGGCGGTCTCACGACGGACCGGGTCGAAGCTCGAAAGAACGACGGTCTCAGGCGTGTCGTCGATCACGAGGTTGACGCCGGAAACCTGCTCGAAGGTCCGGATGTTGCGACCCTCGCGACCGATGATACGGCCCTTGAGGTCATCAGAGGGAATGTGCACGGAGGTAACGGTGACCTCGGCTGTGTGGTCGGCAGCGCAGCGCTGAATCGCCAGGGACAGAATCTCCTGGGCGGTCTTGTGGCACTCGGCGCGAACCTGCTGCTCGGACTCGCGAATGATCGTGGCAGCCTCGTGGGTGACCTCGCCGCGAACCCTATCGAGGAGCTCCTTGTGGGCGTCCTCACGGGTCAGGTCGGCGATACGCTCGAGCTCGGAGGTCTGCTTGGCGCAGAGCTCCTCAAGCTCGCGGGAGCGCTTCTCGACCTGACCGGCCTGACTGGACAGCTGATGCTCGCGCTTGTCGAGAGCGTCGTTGCGGCGATCGAGGGATTCCTCGCGCTGCATCACGCGGTTCTCGAGCGTACGAATCTCGCTCTTACGCTGCTTGTCCTCGGCCTCGGCGGCCTGCTTGTTCTTGATGATCTCCTCTTTAGCCTCGAGCAGAGCCTCTTTTTTGAGGGTCTCGGCCTGACGCTTTGCATCACCGATCAGGGACTCAGCCTGTGCGTGTGCCGACTGGATCTTTTCGTCGGCCTCGTGAAGACTACCCTGCTTGGCGGTGCGCATGTAGGCAATGGCGGCGATGGCACCCAAAACGATGCCAACGAGCGCTGCAATGATAGGCATGCTCACTCCTTTTTATGGATTCGTTACACAACAAAGCGAACCGTCCTTATGAACGGCTCGCGACATTTGAGTAATATGGGCGCAGCTTATGCGGGTCGGATACAGATAAACATATAAACAAACTCATCACAGATGAGCACATATCACAAAGCAAATGACAGTGTTTATCGTACGTTGAACCACAACAACTGTCAAATAAATGGCCCCAGTACGGCGGCTAAAACGCGGTGAACGGCGGGGCCACAAAACGCATACGCCTAAAGCGCACATCCCTCGCATTCGGCATCGAGACGTGCCTTAACGGCATCGGCGGCGATGTGATACGAGAAGCCCTTGCCCATCAAAAACCGAACCAGTTTTTCGAATCCGCACGTCTCTGGAACACGCCGCTTGGCGAGCAGGGCTGACGCACGCGCCAAATCGTCTTCGACGGCAAAATAATCCTCGGGATAACCGGGAATGTCATCGAGCACGACATGACGGCGCTTAAGTTCGGTCTCGATTTTGCGCTGACCCCAACCGCGCCGCTTGCGTTCCTCGATAAAGTACGAGCAAAAGCGGTTCTCGTCTAAAAAGTGATACTCGGTGGCGCGCTCGACGGCGAAATCGATCGCGGGCTGGCGGAAGCCGTAGCAAGCCAGCTTGTCACGGACCTCACCCGTCGCATGGTCACGGCGTGATAACATCTCGGTCACCATGGTAAGTGCACATTTACGCTCGATGAGCTGCACAGCCTCACGAAAGTTATCCCAATCACAGGGAAAATCGGGGCGGTTTTTGAGATACAGCCGCGCAACCCGCACGGGAATCCAAATGGACCGTTCAAAACCGCCCTCAAGCTCACAATCGATATGCGCGCAGGGCTTTTTAGACGCATACCCGCTCGAGAACGAGGAGGCCGCCTTCTTATCGGGAAAGACGACCGTAGCCTCGGTCACCGTATACGACATGAGCGTAACCGCTACTCGTCGTCATCATCGAGCATGGCGGAACCATCGATGGCGTAAAGCTCGTCAAACTCCTCAGGCGCAGGCTGATCGGTCAGCTCGACCTCGGACGGAGCATCGTCATCAAACTCAAGCCCGCAGGCAAGGCGGACCTTATGCTCAATCTCGTCAGCGCAATCGGGGTGTTCGCGCAGGAACGCCTTGGCGGCCTCGCGACCGTTGCCGAGCTTGTCCTCGCCATAGGCAAACCAGGAGCCCATCTTCTTGCAGATGCCGCACTCGACAGCCATGTCCAAGATCGAGCCCTCCTTAGAGATGCCCGTACCATACATGATGTCGAACTCAGCAGAACGGAACGGAGCTGCCACCTTGTTCTTAACGACCTTGGCGCGCACGCGGTTACCGATAACCTCGTCCTTAAGCTTAATGCTGTCGATGCGGCGAATGTCGATACGCACCGAAGAGAAGAACTTAAGGGCGCGGCCGCCCGTCGTGGTCTCGGGATTGCCGAACATGACGCCGATCTTCTCACGCAGCTGGTTAATGAAGATGCACGTCGTGTTGGACTTGGACAGCGAGCCGGCGAGCTTGCGGAGCGCCTGGCTCATCAGGCGAGCCTGAAGACCGACCGTAGTGTCGCCGATTTCTCCCTCGATCTCGGCACGCGGGGTCAGCGCGGCGACGGAGTCGACGACGATAGCATCGATGGCGCCGGAACGCACGAGCATGTCAACAATCTCGAGCGCCTGCTCACCCGTATCGGGCTGGGAAATCAGTACCTCGTCGATATCCACGCCGATGCGCGCGGCATACGTGGGATCAAGCGCGTGCTCGGCATCGATAAATGCCACAACGCCACCCATTGCCTGGGCCTCGGCCAGGATCTCGAGCGAAAGCGTCGTCTTACCGGAGGACTCAGGACCGTAAATCTCGACGATACGGCCGCGCGGCACGCCGCCGATACCCAGCGCTGCATCGAGGGCCAGGGCGCCCGTGGGAATGGCCTCGACCTCGAGCTCGGGGCCACCGTCGCCGTACCTCATGATGGAACCCTGGCCGAATTTCTTCTCGATCTCGGCCTTGGTGGTGGCGATCATCTCATCGCGCTCTTTACCCGTCGTGCGAGCATGAACGGTACGTACGGGACCTGAATTCTTGGCCATGAATAGCCCTCCTTTTAACAACCTGCATCAATAATAAACGAACGGCTGTTCGTGGTCAACCGTTCAGGCCAATCATATGCAGGCGGTCTTTCCAAAACCCAACCAAACGCCGACCAAACACTGACCAAATACTTGACCACAAAGGACCAAATATGAACAAGGCAGGCAAAAATACATCTACAACCAGCACAAACGCTAAATTTGTCAGAGGTCCCTATCTCCACAATTAAGGGGCCCTAAGGCCCCTTAAAACATGTCTATTCCATAGAGTTGAGCACAAGGGCAATGCGCCCCAATGCCTCCGCGACCGCATGGGCACGAACACACGAACGGTCGCCCTCATAGTGGCAGCGCACAGAGTCCACGACCGGCACGCCCCCATCGGCGGAACGATGCGCCCAGCCAATATAGAAAGTGCCCGCCGGATCGTCCTCAGCGCCACCGCCGGGGCCGGCATAACCCGTTGCGCTCACTGCAATATCGCTCTGGTACAGCTCCAGCGAACCCACCGCCATCTCGCGCGCGGTCTGATGCGACACCGCGGTATAGCGGTCGAGCGTCTCCTGCTCAACACCAAGAACACGATGCTTAATCTCATCGCAATAGGTCACCGCACCGCCACGCAGCACCGCCGAGGCGCCCGGGATATCCGCAATCGTCGAGGCGATCATACCCGCCGTCAGCGACTCAGCCGTCGAAACCGTCACGCCCCGAGCGCTCGCGCGCTCGACAATATCACGCGCCAGCTCCTCGTTATGTGCGGAAATCTGCTCAAAAGAGTCCGTCATACCCACCAGGACCTAGACCGAAAAGACGATCTTGCGGCAGTTCCAGAAGTACTGAGCGCCCGAGATAACGGTCAGGATAACGGCCACGGCGTACAGGAAGCGTGACACCGAGTAGATACCGAGCGTCAGCGCCACCGGGGCCAGGTTAAGGCCAGACATCGCAAAGACGCACAGATAGCCGCAGATGGAAACCATCGTAGTCGCCGTCTTGTACTTGCCGAGCTTATCGGCGGCAACGACCACACCGGCCGCACTCGCGACCATGCGCAGGGCGCTCACCAGCAGCTCGCGGAACAAGATAATGAACACCGACCACACGGTTACGGTACCAAAATCCAAGAACAGAAGCAGAGCCGAGAACACGAGCAACTTATCAGCGATGGGATCCAGGAACTTACCGAAGTCGGTGATCTCGTTGCGCGAACGAGCCAGGTAGCCATCAACCTTATCGGTGCACGACAGGATGACGTACAGAACAAAGGCGGCAGCGGCGAGCGGGCCGTCGAAGGTGCTCCAATCCGTACCGGCAACGCTTGTGTGAGACAGCGCCGACACGATCATGAACACCGGAATGAAGACGATGCGCACGCACGTCACGATGTTGGCGGGCGTCCAAACGCTCGTCAGTTCCTTATTGCTCTCGTTAGCCACGACGCTCTCCTACTCCACAACATGACCGATAAGCTCGTAGCAGAAGCTATCGGTAAACTCGACCGTCAGAATATCGCCCACAGATGCCTCGCTGGCATCCAGATGCACCGCGCCATCGGAATCGGGCGCCTGGAACCAGGCATGTCCGATGAGCTCGGCACCGTCTTCGGTCTCCTCGATACCGTCGACGATCACCTGGGCGCGTTCGCCCACATGTGCGGCAGTTGCAGCAAAACCGAGCGACTCGGCCAGGTCCATGGCCTCCTGGGCGCGCTCGAGCTTAACCTCTTCGTCAACCTGACCTTCCATCTTGGCGGCCAGGCTGCCCTCCTCCTGCGAGTAGGCAAAGACGCTCGTGTAGTCAAAGCCGACGGTGTCCATAAAGTCAATGAGATCGCGGAACTCGTCGTCGGTCTCGGTCGGGAACCCTACCATGGCCGTGGAGCGGATCACGATACCGGGGATGCGCTCGCGCAGGTCGCGGAACAGGTCCTCGAGCTCCTGGCGCGAACCGGAGCGGCGCATGGCCTTGAGGATGCGCGCGTCGCAGTGCTGCACGGGGATATCGATATAGGGCAGCACCTCGGGCGTATCGCGAACGGTTTCGATAAGCTCGTCGGTCATGCCCTCGGGCTGCAGGTAGAGTACGCGGACCCACACGTTATGAGGACGCACCGCCTCAGCAACGGCCTGCAACAGCTGCGCCAGATTGCGCGGCGAGCCCTCGGCGAGGTCCTCGTCGGCAAAGTCGGTACCCCAGATGCCCGTGTCCTGACCGATCAAAACGATCTCGCGCACGCCACCGGCGACCAGGTCGCGCACCTCGGAGATAATGCTCTCGGCATTGCGCGAGTGATAACGACCGCGGATATACGGGATCATGCAGAAGCTACAGAAGCGGTTGCAGCCATCGGAGATCTTGACGTAGGCGACAGCGCCCTCGACGGTGCGCTTGACCTGCGGAATATAGGCGGCAATCTCGCGCTCAACACCCAGCACGTCATCGATGACCGCCACGATGCCGTCTTCCTCGTCGGCCTTCACAAAGGCCGCGACCTCGGGCAGCTCGTCGGGCAGGTCATCGCCGTAGCGTGACGGCACGCAGCCGCACATGACGATCGGGCAGGAACGAACGCCGTCCTGCACCTCGTTGGCAAGCTCGAGCGTGGTCTCGATGCTCTCGGACGTTGCAGAGGCAAGGAACGAGCACGTATTGACGATGGCGATATCGGCATCCTGTGGATCGAATGCCTCCTCGTAGCCTGCGGCGGACAGCAGCGAACGCATACGGTCGGTATCGACCTCGTTCTTGGCGCACCCGAGGGTGATATAGAGTACGGAGCCCAACGGAGTATCCATGTTGGAGAGCGGTCCTTTCGAATGAATTAACGGTAGTTGGTGAACTGCAGCGGCTGGCCGTAGTCCTGGTCGCGCAGGAACTGGATCACGGTCTGCAGCGCATCCTTGGAAGCAGAGGAAACACGCAGTTTGTCGGCCTCAATCGTCACCTTGACCTTGAGCTTCTGATCCTTGATGTCCTTATTGATCTTCTTGGCAGTCGTCTGGTCGATACCCTCGACGATGTGACCGAGCACGCGCACGGTACCGCCCGATGCAGCCTGAGGCGCATCCCAGGACACGGCTTTAAGATCGATGCCGCGCTTGATGAGCTTGGAGCTCAGGACGTCGATAATCTGCTTGGAGACAAAATCGGCCGGGGCGTTGATCGTAAAGAGCTTGTCGCCCTTCGAAAGCTCGATGGTGGCGCCAGAGTCCTTCAGGTCATAGCGCTGGGAAATCTCGCGCGTGGTCTGCTGGAAGGCGTTGTCGACCTCTTGCATGTTGACCTCGGACACGACGTCGAAGCTGGAATCTTTAGCCATGATGTTTCCTTTCGCGTACGAGCGGCTTAGTAGCTATCGTACGAATAGTCGGTAGAATCGCTGGGCGTCTGACCGTCAGTTGCGGTATCGGCGCCATCCGTGGACTGGGCATCGGTACCGTCGGTGGTATCGGTACCATCGGTGGTGTCGGTACCATCAGAACTTTCGCCATTCTCGGAATCAGTCGTCTCCTTCTTGGGAACGGTGATCGTCACGCGCGCCACGCCCGAGGTCTTAGTATCGTAACGGACCTTTTCACCGTTCTTGGTAACGGTGACATCTGAAGGCTTGGACGTGGTGATCTCGATCGAGGACTCGGGCGTGTACTCCTGCTCAAAGGGGCCAGTCGCCTGGGCGCCATAGACCGACTTGCCGTCGACCTTGACCTCAATCCACGCGGTCTTTCCCTTGGCAACGGAGACTTTGACCTTCGTGACCTCGTTCTCTTCCTTCTTGGCCGTCGTCTTGGTAGCGTCCGAGTCAGTCGACTCATCCGTCGCCTCATCGGTGTCTTCGTCCTCGTCGACCGTTTCGGTCTTCTTAGAAGACTTCTTGGTCGTCGTCTTGGTAGCAGTGGGCGTCTCGGGCGTGGTCTCGGGCGCCGAAGATGCGCAGCCGCGCAGAAGCACCACGATGAGCACAATCAACAGCAGCGCAACGGCACCGATGCCGGCGTAGACGATACGCGGATCGAGCTCGTTGTTTTGAGGAGTACGTGATCCGCCGCGTCCACGATTGGAACTGCTGCGGCCGCCTCCCTGAGGCATACGACCACGATTGCTATCGGAACGGCCGCGATAGCCACCCTGGCCCTGAAGGCTGCGCTGACCCGAGCGGGGCGCAAGTTCGCCGCGGCCTTGATAGCCACGCTGGCCCGAACGCGGAGCCGAAGAGCGCTGGCCATACGGCTGTGATTGAGAGCGAAGACGCGGCGTCACCTGCGTGGTATCGGCATCCGCATAGCCACCGCGAGAGCGTCCCGTAGAGGCACCACGGTAACCGCGATCGGAATAGCCGCCGTCGCCGTAGCCGGCACGAGGGTCACGCGCCACGCCGCGGGCAGCGGGAAGCGCACGGTCCTCAGGCATCGGCGTACTGCGGAACCGGTCACGCTGTGAGCGAATCTCCTCGCCCGAACCCGTCTCGGTAATATAACCGGCCTGCTGAGGACGCTGTCCATAGCGGGTCGAACGACCGCCCTGAACCATCAGGAAGCGCCCGTTATCGACCGAGGAGCGCGAATTGACGTAGCCAGCGGCGTCCTGAAAACGACCGCCCTGCTGAGACGTCTCGCGTTCGTATGCCATCAGGTCGTCAAAGTAGGCATTGACGACCTCGCGCGGATTGAGGCCCAAAAAGCGAGCATAGCTCGAAATCATGCCCTGCGCATAGCC
Organism: uncultured Collinsella sp.; assembly: GCA_902493125.1. GTDB lineage: Bacteria > Actinomycetota > Coriobacteriia > Coriobacteriales > Coriobacteriaceae > Collinsella. The sequence continues at coordinate 21,310 of CABUOF010000006.1, forward strand.
GCGCGGCGGCATCGAAGCAAAGTTACCGGTCTCGAAAAACTCGATGATCTGCGGCCTGATTTTGATGGTGTTGGCGACCTGCTGAATGGAAAGGCCCATTCGGCGACGCTGCTCGAGCAGCATGTCACCAAAGCGTGCAGCCATCAGAATCCTCCAAACTCACGATCTTCACGTGCCATCTCGGCGTCGACAGACTCCAGCGCGGCAAGCCCCTCCTCGTCCAACAGGACCTCGCGCGGCTTGGAACCGTCGGGCGGGCCGACGACACCCTTTTCTTCCAGCATGTCCATAATACGCCCGGCGCGCGCATAGCCAACCTTAAGGCGGCGTTGCAGGCCAGATGTGGAGCCCAGCTGCGATTCCACCACAATATGGGCGGCTTCCCAAATGAGCGGATCATCGTCTTGCGGCTCGGCAACTCCGGTGCGGACAATGCCGCCACCCGCCATGGACATGGAAGCGGGCGCCACAGCCGACAGGATCTCCTCATGGTAGTCGGGCTCGCTTTGCGACTTGACGAACTCGACAATCTCGTTGATTTCATCGTCCGAGACAAAGCAGCCCTGAATACGGCGAGGCTTGCCCCAGTCGACCTTGGAGAACAGCATGTCGCCCAAACCGGTGAGCTTTTCGGCACCCATCTGGTCGATGATGACGCGCGAGTCGATGCCCGTGGCGACGTTAAAGGCGATGCGGTTGGTGATGTTGGCCTTAATGAGGCCCGTCACCACGTTGGAGCTCGGGCGCTGCGTGGCCACGATAAGGTGGATACCGGCGGCACGGCCCAGCTGAGCAATACGCACGATCGAGGCCTCGACATCCTTACCGGCGACCATCATCAGGTCCGAGAGCTCGTCGATGATAATGACCAGATAGGGCATCTTTTGCGGCGGGTTATCGTAATGTTCAAACTCGCCGGCGGCCTGCTTTTCGTTGTAGGTCGAGATCTTACGCACGTTGAGACGCTCGAAGACCTTCAGGCGACGCTCCATCTCGGACACGGCCCATTGCAGAGCGCTCGCGGCCTGCTTGGGCTCGGTCACTACAGGCACGTAAAGATGCGGCAGACCGTTATAGCCCGCAAGCTCGACGCGCTTGGGGTCGACCATGATCAGGCGAACGTCCTCGGGAAGGGCGCGCATGAGCAAGGTCGTGATGATGGAGTTGATCATGACCGACTTACCGGAACCCGTGGTACCGGCGATCAGCAGGTGGGGCATCTTGGCAAGGTCGGCGACGACCGGCGTACCCTCGGCATCTCGACCGATGGCGAGCTCGAGCGGACCGCCCTTCACATAGGGAAGCACGTCGCCCAGGTTGACGTTCTGGCGCTTGCGATTGGGGATCTCGATACCCACAAGCGAGGTGCCGGGGATCGGGGCAAAGATACGCACGGACTGGGCAGCAAGCGATAGCGCGATATCGTCCTCGAGGCTCGAAATCTTGCTCACGCGCTCGCCCTCGCCAGGTTGCAGCTTAAAGGTCGTCACCGTGGGGCCGGCGATCCAGCCGACCACGCGGGCACTACGACCAAACTCCAGCAAGGTGGACTGAAGCGACTCGGCAGTCTGTTCCAGCTCCTTGTCCGAAGACGCGGCAGAAGCGGACTGAGGGTTTGCATGCAGGATTTCGAGCGGCGGAAGCTTAAGGCCTTCCTCTTCTTCGCCCTCGTTATCCGCGGGGGCATTGACCGCTCCCCCATCGCTAGAAGTAGACGCCTCGGCAGCGCCCGCGACAGCCGTATCGGCAACCTTGGGGTGCTTAAGGAAATCAGGAATTTGAGGGGCGGCCGAAACGGGGTTCACAGCAAACGGCGGCTCGGACTCATCGATCTTGGCCTGATCGTCTTCCATCGAAAGCTGGCCGGTCACCTGGCCGCGCTTGGCATGGCGGCGCGGCAGCAAGGTCGTCTTGGCGGTCTCGAGCGGAGCCTCGTCGTCCTCGTCATCACCTTCGGTAAGCTCAATCTCGCTCTCGGACCAAGACGGGTCGGGCTCACTCGTATTGAGCTTGGGAGCCGTCTTGCCCTTCTTGGCATGACGGCGCGGCAGCAGCGTCGTCTTAGCGCGCTCAGCCTCCACGGCATCGGACACGTCGACAAACGGATCCTCGTCCTCGTCGTCATCGTCCAAAACCGGGTCCACATCGTTGCCCATGACCGTGGTCACGGCAGCATCGGAGCCCTTTTGACGAAGAATGCTCAGGTGAGGACGGGCAACGCCGGGCACCGACAGGGCCTCATCGTCACCCCACGGACTCGCGTTAACATCGGCACGACGGCGCTCGGCAAAATCAGCCGCACGGTCGCGAGCAGAGCGCAAAACGCCGCCCACCGAAAAGCCGATGATGACCAGGCCCACGACGACAAGGCCCAACAGGACCACCATCGCGATAGGCTTACCCAGGGCATTCTGCAGCGCACTCGCAATAAACGCACCAATGTAGCCACCTGCGGCGGACAGGTTTTGCGGCGTGAACATAAGGTCGCACGAGTCGCTCGTACCCGGCACCATCAGCGACAGAATCGAGACGACGGCGATAAAGACCACGGCGCCGCCCGCAACAGAGCGCGCGTTGAGCGGCGAGTCCTCGCCTAAAAAGAGCGTGGCGGCAAACAGCAAAATGACGATCGGCAGCACGTAGGCGCCCAGACCAAAGCCCAAGTGGTAGAAGCCGGCAACCGCAGCCGTAACGGGCGCTGTTGCCGGCGAAATCACGGCAATGAAGGACGCAATCGCCAAAACGGCGATGACCACGCCGGCGATATCGCGGTTGGCCGAGGGCTCGACCAGCGGCTCAAAATCGTCGAAGTCGGCCTCGTGGCCCTTATTGGCACGAAGATGGGAACCGGCACCCTTAGCAGATGCCGGTTGGTTATTGGCCTTATTACCTTTGGCGTTTTGTGCAGATCCGCGCGCCAAACTAAACCTCCATGACGACCGGGATGATCATCGGACGGGTGCGCGTACGGCTCCAGATAAAGTTAGAGAGCGAATCACGCACGGCCTTGCGAATGGCATCGGAACCGCTGCTCGTAAAGCTAAACTTACCCTTCTCGATCGTCTTCATGATGGACGCGGAGGCATCCTCGGAGAACTGGTCATCGATGGCAAACGAGACGCCGCGGCCCGAGAACTCGATGGCCTCGATCTTCTTGTGCTTGAGCGAGACGATGGCAACAGCGGTAACCATACCGTCGTTGGCGAGCTTCTGACGATCGCGCAGGACGATGGGGTCGGTATCGCCGATACGCAGGCCGTCGACGTAGACGACGCCGGACTCGACGGGCGTACCGCGTTTAACGATACCGCCGCGCATCTCGAGCGTGTCGCCGTTATCGAGGATAAAGATATGATCGTCCTTGATGCCCATCTTGCGAGCCAGCTGGGCATGGGCGCGCAGATGCACGGCTTCACCGTGAACCGGCATAAAGTACGTGGGCTTGGCCATGGCCATCAGGAGCTTCAGCTCCTCCTGGCTACCGTGGCCCGAGACGTGGACAAGAGCTCGGTTCTTATCCCACACGTCGCAACCGAGCTTGGCCAGGCTGTTGACGACCTGCTGGACGGCTTTCTCGTTACCGGGGACGGGAGTTGCCGAGAGGATAACGGTATCACCCTCGTGGATGGAGAGCGTCTTGTGCTCTCCGTTGGCCATGCGGGACAGGGCCGACAGCGGCTCGCCCTGCGAACCGGTGCACATGACGACGATCTTGTCGTCGGGCAGGTTATCGATATCGAAGGCATCGATGATATCGGCATCGTCGATGTTGAGGTAGCCCAGCTCGCGCGCGACGCGGGTGTTGGTGAGCATGGAGCGACCGGTCACAACGACCTTACGGCCGCACTTGCGGGCGGCATCGCAGATCTGCTGCAGGCGATGGATATGGCTCGAGAACGACGCGACGAACACGCGACCCGGGGCGTTCTTGATGGCGTGCAGCAGATTGGGGCCAACCTCGGCCTCGGACTTGGTAAAGCCGGGAACCGTGGCATTGGTGGAGTCGGAAAGCAGCAGGTCGATGCCCTGCTTGGCAAAGCGGCTGATAGCGGCGTAGTCGGGCGTGACGCCGTCGATGGGCGTCTGGTCGAGCTTAAAGTCGCCGGTGTGCATAACGGTGCCCTGATTGGTGCGGATGAACACGCCCAGAGCGCCGGGGATGGAGTGCGTCATCGAGAAGAAGTCGAGCGAGATGCCGCCGAGGTTGACATGGCTGCCGCCCTTAACCTCGCGGAACTTGGGCGCGCGGATGCGGAACTCAGAAAGCTTGCCCTCGATAAAGCCAAGCGTCAGCTTGCTCGAGAAGATGGGCACCTTATTGTTGAGGTCCTGCAGCAGATACGGAAGCGAACCGGTGTGGTCCTCGTGGCCGTGGGTGACGACGATACCGCGGAGCTTTTCCTCGTTCTCCAAAACATAGGTGTAGTCGGGAAGCACCAGGTCGATACCGGGCTGGGAGTCATCCGGGAACATGAGGCCGGCGTCGACGAGCACCATGTCGTCGCCGCACTCGAAGACCGTCATGTTCTTGCCGATGCCGTCAAGGCCGCCGAGCGGGATGATCTTCAAGGGAGATGATTTTTTAGCTGCCATAGGTTAGTGTTGTTTCCTTTCTTCGAAACGGGTCTGGAACAACCGACGGGGCGCTTCTGGCAAACCGACCGCCGGGAACGTACAAACATGCATCACAGAGTCGATGCAATAACCACAGTATGATACCCATTTGCACAACAACAGACCACCCATGCATCAAAGCCCCATCTGAACCTGTGTATCCCGCCGGTCAGGGCTCAGCGGCCCCGGCACGGGCTAAGTTTCCTGCTCTACAGTCCTGCTCACGACGGAGGCCACATTAAGTGGCCTCCTGTTCGTGCGGAACTCGCGATAAACTTAGCCCGTGCCGGGGCCGCTGAGCCCTGACCTGCCAATATGAGATAGGTTTATTTTGGTAGGTTTTATCAGGGGAAATACTGCTGTGTCTATCTACTGATCTGAAATCTGACTACTGAATAGACTGTCTAACTAAATAGCGAGCGGCACTAACCAGCCCTTTTGCTTGCGCCCGGGAGGGACGCATATGAAGTTTATCGCGAGTTCCGCACGCAAAGGAAAGCACTTAATGTGCTTTCCGTCTTGCGCAGGACTGTAGAGCAGGAAACTTCATATGCGTCCCTCCCGGGCGCAAGCAAAAGGGCGACCCCTGTACGGAATCGCCCTTGTTGAGCTGTTTATGTTTAGCTGTTACTCGGCGTCGTGGTGACGGCGGGGCTTGCGGCCTCCGTTGTCGCCGGGACGACGCGGACGGTCGCCGCGCTCGGAGCGCTCGCGGCGCGGACGCTCACGGCGCTGGAAGTGCTCGCCGTCGCCCTCGGAGGCACCCTCGGCACGAGCCGGGGCCTCGGGCTTATCAAGACGATCGAGCGAGATCTTGCCGCGATCGTCGACCTCGATGACGACGACCTTGACCTCGTCGCCCACGTTGAGGACGTCCTCGACCTTCTCCACGCGACCCTTGGCGACGCGGGAGATGTGCAGCAGGCCGTCCTTACCGGGCAGCAGGTTGACGAAGGCGCCGAAGGGCTGGATGGAGACCACGCGACCGGTGTACTCCTCGCCCGGCTCGGGAACCTTGATGATGAGCTTGATGCGCTCGACAGCCTGGTCCACGGACTCGCCGGTGCCGCCGACAAAGACGGTGCCGTCCTCCTGGATGTCGACCGAAGCGCCGGTCTCATCCTGGATACCGCGGATGACCTTACCGCCGGAACCGATGACGTCGCGGATCTTGTCGGTCGGAACCTGGATGGAGACGATACGCGGAGCGGTGCTGCGCGTGGTGTGGCGCGGCTCGGGGATCACATCGAGCATCTTCTGCAGGATGAAGGCGCGACCCTCCTTGGCCTGCTGCAGAGCGCGGGCCAGGATGTCGAAGGTGAGGCCGGTGGCCTTGTTGTCCATCTGCAGGGCGGTGATGCCCTCGGTGGTGCCGGTGACCTTAAAGTCCATGTCGCCCAGGAAGTCCTCGAGACCCTGGATGTCGGACAGGACCACGGTCTTGCCCTCCTCCTGGATCAGGCCCATGGCGATACCGGAGACCGGGCGCTTAATGGGCACGCCGCCGTCCATAAGGGCGAGCGTGGAGCCGCAGGTCGAAGCCATCGAAGAGGAGCCGTTGGACTCCATGACCTCGGAGACGACGCGGATGGCGTAGGGGAACTCGTTCTCGTCGGGAAGCACCGGAAGCAGAGCGCGCTCGGCCAGATTGCCATGGCCGATCTCGCGGCGCTTGGGGCTGCCCATGCGGCCGGTCTCGCCGGTGCAGAAAGGCGGGAAGTTGTAGTGGTGCATGTAGCGCTTGCCCTCGGTGGGCTCGATGGTATCCAGACGCTGGCCCTCGTTGAGCATGCCGAGCGACAGGACGGAGAGCACCTGGGTCTGGCCACGCTGGAACAGGCCGGAGCCGTGAACGAGCGGCAGGTAGTTGTCCTTCACCATGATGGGACGGATCTCGTCGGCGGCACGGCCGTCGACGCGCTCACCGGTCTCGACGACCATGGTGCGCATGGCCTTCTTCTCGAGCTTCTTGAGCGCCACGGGGATCTCGCGCTCCCAAGCGGCCTGCTCCTCCTCGGTAAACTCGGCACGGATGGACTCCTTCAGAGCCTCGACCTTGCCGATACGGGAGAGCTTGTCGGCGTCGCGAAGGGCGGCTGCCATCTCGTCGTAGTGGGCGAAGATGCGCTCCTGGACCTCCTCGACGGGCTGGTCGAGCGGGTACTCCTTCTTGACGATGGGGCCGTTGACCTGCTCCCACTCGGCAACGAACTCGTCCTGAGCCTGGCAGAAAGCAGCAAGGGCCTCCTGGCCAAACTTCATGGCGGCGAGCATGTCGTCCTCGGAGATCTCCTCGGCGCCGGCCTCGACCATCGAGATGAAGTCGGCAGAGCCGCCCAGCTCCAGGTCCAGATCGGAGTTCTCGCGCTCCTCGTAGGTGGGGTTGACGATAAACTCGCCGGTCTCCACGTTACGGCCGATGCGCACGCAGGCAAGCGGACCCTCGAAGGGCACGCCGCCGAGCGTCATGGCCAGAGAAGCACCCATGACGTTGATGACGTCGAAGGGGTTGACCTGGTCGGCGACGAGCGAGGTGGCGACGATGTGCACCTCGTTGCGGAAGCCATCCGGGAAGCTCGGGCGAATCGGACGGTCGATCATGCGCGCGGTGAGCGTAGCCTTCTCACTGGGACGGCCCTCACGCTTGAGGTAGCCACCCGGGATGCGGCCGGCGGCGTACATCTTCTCGTTGAAGTCGACGGTCAGCGGGAAGAAGTCGTAGTTCTTACGCTCCTTGGAGACGACCACGGTGTCGAGCATCGTGGTGTCACCCTGCTTGACCAGGCAGGCGCCGGTGGCCTGCTTGGCAAGCTCGCCCGACTCAAAGGTGTAGGTCTTGCCGTACAGCTCAAAGGTCTTGGATACGAGTGTCATTGTTCTCCTTTACCCCGCAGACCCCTTGCCTGCGGGCTTCTCATGTGACGCGGGCCCCCTGCCCCCGCCACGCTTCAGAGCGTGATTGTTCGCGCCCTTACACAAAAAGAGCGCCCCGCTGCGCAGGACGCTCTTAGCATGTACAAATCCTACTGGATGTTGTCGCGGATGCCCAGAGCCTTGATGAGCTCACGGTACTCGACGATGTCGTTCTTCTTGATGTAGGAGAGAAGACGACGACGACGGCCGACGAGCATGAGCAGGCCACGACGGGTGTGGAAGTCCTTCTGGTGGGACTTCATGTGCTCGGTCAGCTCCTTGATGCGCTCGGACAGGATGGCGACCTGAACCTTGGGGTTGCCGGTGTCGACCGGGGTGTTACCGAACTGGGCAGTCAGCTCCGCCTTGCGCTCTTTGGAAACAGTCATTGTTTCACCTTTCTTTTTGCGTCGCCATCGGGCGACTCGATTCGCCTCGGACTGGGAAGCCGCCGGTGGAGCGAGCAACCAAGGTCGAGGTACCAACAGGTCGGTATGTTACCACAAGCAGCCCGCGCCTGCGCATCATCACCGACCCAACATGAATTCCATCGCACGGAGGCGCTGATCGGAGTGCGTCGCAGCCCAAACATGCGAAAGCCCCAGCAAAAAGGCTGCGGTATGCGGGTCGATTCGCTCGGCCAAAAGCGCATCGAAGGTCATGGACATGAGGGCGCGCAGCCATGCGGCCTCACCGGTCGACACCAGTTCGGCACCTGGAACGCTCGACGCGCACGACCCGCACATGAGGCCGCCCGCCTGGGGCGAAAAATACGACAGCATGGGGTCTCCGCACAGCACGCAGGCCGAAAAATCGGCTCGATAGCCAACGTGCGACAGCAGCTTAAAGACATATGCCGCCACAAGTAGATCCATATGCGCCGTGTCGAGCCCGCTGCCCACCAGGGCAAGCGCTCGCTGCGTGATGGCAAAGGTAAACGGGTCCTCGGCGTCCTCGAACGAGCACACGCGCGCGACCTCGGCGATCGCGCTTGCGGCGCAGGTCGTCTCGTAATCGGGCGCAACGCCGAGCGGCGCCTCCATAAGCTCGGCCTGGGAAACCACGTCGAGTGACCGTCCATGTGCGAGCAGCATATCTACCGTACAGAACAGCTCGCAGCGCGCAGCCAGGCGTCCGCCGGGTTTGCGGGCGCCCTTTGCCACGGCACGAACCTGCCGCCCCCGCTCGTCAAGCATCGTCAAGATCAGGTCGGTCTCTTTGAGCTTAGTCTTATCGAGCACGAGCACTTTCGTGCGATATGTCCGGGAGCCTGCCATGCGCGCCGCGCGTCCTTAGTCCTCGGCGTTATAGCCAAAGCGGCGAATCTGGGCCTCGTCGTCACGCCAGCCGGCCTTGACCTTCACGTCCAGCTCCAAAAAGACCTGCGTGCCAAAAATGCGCTCAAGATCGCGACGGGCGTCGATACCGATATGCTTGATCATCTCGCCGCCCTTGCCGATGATGATGCCCTTTTGGCCCTCGCGCTCGACGTAAATGGTGGCGTGCACGCGCAGCACCTTCTTGGTCTGCTCGAGCGCATCGCAGATCACGCCAACGGAGTGCGGGATCTCATCACGGGTGCGGCGCAAGACCTTCTCGCGCACAAACTCGGCAACGAGCGTCTCATCGGAAGCGTCGGTACCCATGTCCTCGGGGAACCAACGCGGACCCTCGGGCAAAAAGTGCGCAACGGTCTCGATAAAGGCATCGACGTTGAAGTTCTTAACCGACGACGTCACAATCTCGTCGTCATATTCCATAAGCTCGTGGGCAGCCTTAAGCTGCTCCATGACCTGTGCGGGGTCGGCCTCATCGGCCTTGGTGAGCACCAGGACCTTCTTGCAACGAGCGCATCTGACGCGCTCGGCAACCCAGGCGTCTCCCCTGCCGATCGGCTTGGTGGCATCAATCAAAAACGCGACGACGTCGACATCGTTCAACTCGAACAGTGCGCTCTTGTTGAGCTCGGACCCCAGGCCGTCCTTGGGCTTATGAATACCCGGAGTATCGACAAAGACCAGCTGGTAGCCGGGACGGTTGACGACGGCGCGCATGCGGCGGCGGGTCGTCTGTGCCACCGGCGAGGTGATGGCGACCTTTTTGCCATAGCAGGCATTAAGCAGCGTGGACTTGCCGGCGTTGGGACGACCGACCAGGGCCACGAAGCCGCTGCGGAAACCGGGTTCCACGTCACCAAAGCCCATAGGACCGTCGTCCTCGTCGCACAGGGAGTCGAGTTCCTCGTCGCTCATGCCCTCAAACGGGTCGAACTCCTCGACATCCTCGAGCCCCTCGGTATCCACCGCCTCAAGGACCTCGTCATCCAAAACTTCATCGGTAGGCTGCATATTGTCGGACATGGGAATCCCCTTCTAAATAAAGCCGAGCGCGTGGGCAAATACCAGCACGCCCACAATCGCGGCGGTGATGGAAAGTATGTATACGGAAGCGGCGGCGATGTCCTTCGCACGCTTGGCCAGCGGATGGAGCTCCTGGGTCGCCAGGTCGACGATGGCCTCCATAGCGGTGTTGCACAGCTCGCCGTGAATCACCAGGCCGCAACAGATGATAATCGTGGCCCACTCGGCAATGTCGAGCCCCACGACGCAGCCGGCAATGACGGTGCACACGCCCGCAACGAGCATGACCTTAATGTTGCGCTCGGTCTTGACGGCGGTGACGAAGCCCTCCATGGCGTAGGAAAACGACTTTAAAAAGGACGGATGGTCCTTGTTCGATCCGGGAATCATAGACGGCTCCTAGTCGTGGGCGTGGTTGGTGATGGGGCCGACGTGGACTAGCTTAGGGTCCTCGCCGCGCTCGAGCGCCAGATCGCGCAGGATGGCGTCCTCGCGGGCCTCCATGACCTCGGCCTCGTCGTCCTCGATGTGGTCATAGCCCAGCAGGTGCAGCATTCCGTGTACGAGCATCAGACGGCACTCGTCAGCGGGGCTATTGCCAAAACCGGGGGCCTGACGGGCAATAACCTGCGGGGCCAAGATAATATCGCCGAGCTCGAGCGTCTCATCGGCGGGAATGTCATCGTCAAAGGCCGAATCGCACTCAAACGAGAGCACATCGGTGGTGCGGTCGATACCGCGCCACTCGTGGTTGAGCTCGTGCATCTCGTCCTCGTCGACATACGAAAGGGAAATCTCGACTCCACGTTCAACGCCCTCGGCGGCAAGCACAACCTCGCAGATGTGCTCCACCTCCTGCGCGTCGAGCAGCGTATCGAGCTCGGCATCGTTGCTGATCAATACACTCAACGGGACTCCTTTCGGTCGCGCGGGCGCTGCTCGCGCACGTCATCATAAGCTTCATATGCCTCGACGATACGACCCACCAGGGCATGGCGCACCACGTCGGCACGCTCGAGGTGAGAAAATGCGACATCGTCGACACGCCCCAAAATCTGCTCAACGTCAGCAAGACCGCCACGACGACCCACCAGGTCGCGCTGGCTCAGGTCGCCGGTAATCACGAACTTGGAGTTGAACCCAAGGCGTGTCAGGAACATCTTCATCTGCTCGGGCGTGGTATTTTGCGCCTCGTCGAGCACCACGAAGGCATCACTCAGCGTGCGGCCGCGCATGTAGGCAAGCGGGGCGATCTCGATCACGCCACGCTCCATAAGCTCATCGGTGCGCTCGCGATCCATCATGTCAAAAAGGGCGTCGTAGAGCGGACGCATGTAGGGGTCGATCTTTTCCTCAAGGGTACCGGGCAAAAAGCCCAGATTCTCCCCCGCCTCGACAACCGGACGCGTCAAGATCAAACGGCCCACCTCGTGACGCTTGAGCGCGGCAACGGCGAGCGCCATGGCCAGATAGGTCTTACCGGTACCGGCTGGACCCAAGCCAAAGGTGATGGTATGCGAGCGAATGGCATCCACGTAGCGCTTTTGCCCGAGCGTCTTGGGACGAATGACGCGGCCGCGATACGAAAGCAGCACGTCATCGCGAAGCGACGTAGCCTCGTGCTCACCGTCGCGCAAGACGGCCAGGCAGCGAGAGACATCGTCGGCAGACAGCGTGCGCCCGGCGGCCGCCTCGCGAAAAGCATGTTCGAAAAAACGCGCCACGAGTTCGACCTCATCCGGGTCACCGCTCACGGCGATGCTATCGCCACGGGCGACCACACGGGCGCGAACCAAGCTCTCAAGCGCACGAAGGACGCCGTCGCCGGCGCCCAAAACGCACGAGGGATCAATTCCCTCGGGAACGGTAAGTCTAATCTTCGAGGCTTCCATGAACCTCCCTGCGCGCATGGACCAAGCCGGAATCATCGACTCCGATGATAGCAACATCGAGCAGGCACGGGGCTGTAAGTCCACAGGTATCGTCAAGACGGGCATGATGGAACGAACCGAGCGTCAGGTTGTCGCCGTACTCGAGGACGGCACGCTCGACGGTGCCCACGCGACGACGAGCGTCGGCAATGGTGAGTTCCTGCGCCGCGGCTCGCATACGACGGCTGCGCTCGGCCATAACCTCGGGCGGCACCTGGTCGGGCATATCGGCAGCAAGGGTACCGGGACGCTTGCTATAGCGGAACACGTGCATACGCGAGAAACCCACACGACGGCACAGCGCCAGCGACTCCTCGAACTCCTCGTCCGTCTCACCAGGAAAACCGACGATGACATCGCACGAAAGAGACGCCTGGGGCAAGTTGGCGCGAATCATACGCACCGTGTCCTCAAAGGTCTCGGCGCTATAGGGACGGCCCATGCGATGCAGAGTCGCCGTGCAGCCGGACTGCACGGGCAGGTGCAAAAACGGGGCGATACGCTGCGGATAGCGCGCCATAACCTTAAGCAGGCGCTCAGAGATATCCATGGGCTCGACCGAGGAAATGCGCACATGCGGAATAGACGTGCGCTCCATGATGGCCTCGAGCAGCTCATCGATTTCGACATGCTCGTCGGTCGCGCTCTTGCCATCGTAGGCACCCAGGTTCACACCGGTCAGCACCACCTCGGGCACGCCGGCCTCCTGGGCCTCGCGAACTTGCTCGAGCACGGACTCGACGGGCACGGAGCGCTCGGGGCCGCGTGCCTTCCACACAATGCAATAGGTGCAGCGATGGTTGCAGCCGTCCTGGATCTTCACGCCCAGCCGCGAACGACCGAGCGCATCGACCACGTCGCCATCGCTGCAGGCGGGAACGCTATCGGACTCAACACCCAGCACCTCGCAGACACGTTCGGCGACATCGATCTTGGACGGCTCGGCGATCACGCGATCCGAAAGCTCCAACAGCTCCTCGGGATGCAAATTGACCACGCATCCGGTCACGACCACATAGGGCTCGTTTGGATGGGCCAGCGCATGACGGACGGCCTTACGGGTCTTGGCCTCGGCCTCGCCCGTAACGGCACAAGTGTTAATGACGATCAGATCGGCATCCTGAGGCTCCACAATAGCAAAGCCCAGGCGCATAAGATCGGCAGTGATACGGTCAGACTCAACCCGGTTGACGCGGCAGCCGAGGTTGACGACGGAAATATGGGGTGCGAGCACGCGGGCTCCTTAATCGAGGATATCGTCGAGGGCACTCTTGATACGGTCGGTCACCGACTTCTTACCGGAAGCGACGTCATCGCCCATCTCATCGGCAAAAGCACGGAGCAGCTCGTGTTGCTTATTGGAAAGATTGGTGGGAACGACCACGCGCAGTTGCACGATCAGGCGACCACGCGAACCGCCACCGCCAATGCGCGGCATGCCGTAATTATTGACGCTCACGGTGTCGCCGTACTGTGTACCAGCAGGGACCGTCACCTTGACGACCTCATCGGGCATAATGCCCTCGACCTCGATCTCGCAGCCGAGCGCTGCCTGCGCAATCGAAATATCGCTCACGAGGTACAGGTCGTCACCGTTGCGCTTAAAACGCTCGTGGTCGGCGACGCGCACGTTGACAATCAGGTCGCCCGAAGGCTCGCCGCGAAGGCCGGCCTCGCCAAAGCCGCTCACACGCAGCTGGCGACCGGTCGAAACGCCGGCGGGAATATCGATGTCGATCTTTTCATGCGAAGGCGTGCGGCCCTGACCGTCGCAGGTCTCGCAGGGATGGTCGATGACCGTGCCCTCGCCATGGCAGTCGGGGCAAGGCGAAGAGGACTGAACCTGGCCCAGGAACGAACGCTGAACCGTCGTGACATAGCCCGTGCCGTGGCAGCGGCCGCACTGCTTTTCCTGTGCGCCCTCTGCCCTACCGGTGCCGTTGCAGTCCTCGCAAGGAGCAAGGCGGTCATAGCTGATCGTCTTTTTGCAGCCGAGCGCCGCCTCCTCGAGCGTCACCGAAAGCGAGATGGCCATATCACGTCCGCGACGACGCTCACGACGGCTGCGGGCGCCACCGCCGGCACCGCCGCCAAAGAACGACGAGAACAAGTCGTCCATGCCCATGCCACCAAAGATATCGTTGATATCGACGTAGCCCGAACCACCAGGGCCGTCGGCAGTGCCGTAACGGTCGTAGTTAGCACGCTTCTGCTCATCGGAAAGAACGGAATAGGCCTCGTTGAGCTCCTTGAACTTGGCCTCGGCCTCGGGGTCGTCCGAAACATCCGGATGTACGGTACGGGCCTTCTTTAGAAACGCACGCTTAATCGTCCGCGCGTCGGCATCCCTGTCGACGCCAAGCACCTCGTAGTAATCCCTATTTTCCGACACAACCGAATCCTTCCGACTTTCATTATTGTCACAGTGCGTCCTATACCCAAGCAGGGCCGACCGCAAACAGAGGGTTTGATGTTATTGCATTTGGTACGGCGAAAGCATGGCCCGTTGCGAGCAGCTCGCGAACCAAACCGACACGAGCGCGAACATGAAGCCGTTGGCAAAACCGTTGGCAAACTGCATCGCGCCGCGCTTCCACCACAGCAGGCTGCGATGAAGCACGCCGTCCGAAAGCACCATGAACAGGCCCATGGCAAACGGAATAAAGCACATCACGGCAAAGGCCGAGAACACGCCCGAGATGGCCGAGAGTACCAAAAACGGCGCCACGATGCCCATCAGGTAAAAACCGGTACGAGCTTTGCCTTCCAAGCGCTCGGCCTCAACATGGGCGCGGCCGACCAGATCGCCGCCCGCGGCACCGTTGGTGCCAGCATGACCCATGCCGCCAATGCGGACCTCGTCGCCATCGTGCGTGCCGGCAGGAAACTCAATCGTCTGCTCGGAGGTTACACGAGTACGACCGCTGCCGCCGCAATCAGGGCAGGGGTCGGCCACGACCTTACCGGAACCGCCGCACTCGGGGCAGACCGACTGGAACGTGCCCGCACCAAACAGGAAGGACAGGTCGACGTCGATGTGGCCGCGGCCACCGCAGCTCGGGCAGGTATGGGCATGCTCAGACGAAACGGAGCCCGAACCGCCGCAGTTGTTACAGGTATCGAAGCGCGTGTAGCGGACGGTCTTGCGGGCACCGCCCTTGGCCTCCTTGGCGTCGAGTTTGATATCGACGACCACGTTGGCGCCGTTCTCGGGATTGTAGGCAGCCTGCCCGCGACGCGGCTGGCCCCAGGCGCCACCAAAGGGAAAACCGCCCTCAAAGGGATTGCCATAGCCCGCGCTGCCGGCGTAGCCGCCGCCATAGGGCGAAGCCGTAGGAGCGCCGGCGAAGGGGTTGCCCGAACGCATGGCGTCGTAGCGCGAACGCTTCTGCTCGTCCGAAAGCACGGCGTAGGCCTCGGAAACCTCTTTAAACTTTTCCTCGGCATCCGGCTCTTTGTTGACGTCCGGATGGAGCTTGCGGGCCTTTTGCTGAAAGGCCTTTTGAATATCACGTGAGGTGGCGTCCTTGGAGACACCCAGAATCTCGTAGTAATCTTTTTCGTTCATCGTCGCCATGCGCGGCAACCTCCTGCTCACAGCAGCGTATATATTTCGGTAATTCTACCCGAGCGACCTAAGCTAGATCCCAAAACAGCTCGAACAGAACATTTCCATCGAGCCAGCCCAGGTGTGTCGGCGCTAAACGAGCTCGAACATGGCCCGCGATGACATCTGCCGAAGTGAAGGGTCCCTCATGGACTCCGAGCGTCTCGGGCACCCAAGTGGCAAGACCCAATTCGAGCGCGCGATCGCAGGCAGCTGCCAGCTCATCGGCCGGGACGGCACGAGCCGCGCGAACCAACAGGTCGGACGCGACACCGCGCGTCATACGACAAGCGAGCATCAGGTCTTCAGCCGCAGCCTCACGCTGCGACAGATATTCGGCCTCGAACGCCGTCGCGTCATCGTCACGTTGCACCAGACGCACACGGTACGCATCACCTCGAGAAGACACGCCGGGGAACAAACCTGCAAGACAGTCGAAATCCTCGGCGTCGAGCATGCCCGCGGCAGAGCGACCCAGACCCAGGTAACCCCGTCCGGTCCAGTAGGCAATGTTATGGGCACACTCATGGCCGTCGAGCGCATAGCTTGCCACCTCATAGGGGTGATAGCCGGCCGCACCCAGGAGCTCGCGTGCCACATCCATGCAGGCGGCCTGAAAATCCTCGTCGGGCTCGACCGACTCGTCGCGGCACGCCATGCGATAAAGGGGAGTCCCCTCCTCAAGCGTGAGCGGGTAGACCGACACATGATGCGGAGCCGCCACCAGCACGCCATCGAGCGTGCGCCTCCAACTCGCTGCGGTCTGCCCGGGAAGTCCGCACATAAGGTCGCACGACACGTCAAGCCCAGCGTTCTTGACCGTCGCGATGGCGGCGAGCGCCCGATCGGCATCGTGAATACGGCCGATGGCGGTAAGTTCGGTGTTATCGAGCGTTTGCACGCCCAGAGAGACGCGTGTGACACCAACCTTGGCAAGCGCAGTGGCAAGCTCGGCGGTCAGCGACTCGGGATTGGCCTCGCAGGTAAACTCAACGGGGGCGCACCACGCACGAATACGCCGCGCCAGCTCCACCAGGCGCTCCCCCGCCAGCGACGGCGTACCGCCGCCAACATAGACGGTGCGGATATGGTCAAGGGCCCCAGCCTTGCCAAAAGCATCGAGACGCGCGAACAACTGCTCAAAATAGAAATCGAGCGCAGCGCTCAGGTCGCACGGAGCAAAACTGCGTGAGTCAAAGTCGCAGTACCGGCACTTTTGGGCGCAAAACGGCACGTGCGCATACAGCGCGGTAACGGCCACCCTTAAGCCTCCAACGGATGTGGAGGCACCGATTCGCCGGCGGCAAGCGCGGCCTCGCAGGCCACCACGTCGCACTCGATATCATCGACCAGCGCCATAAACTCCTCGTACGTGGAGCAGCGCACCACCCGAGCGCGCCAAGCGGCAGCATGAGGCATGCCCTTTAAGTACCAGCTTGCATACGTACGGGCGCGCGACATAAGCGGCAGAAGCTCGTGCGTCAACGTCAGGTGCTCACGCAAAGCCTCCAGGCGCTCGACCGAGGAGCGAGAAGGAACCGGCGTGCCATCGAGTGCAAGGGCTCGGGCATCGCCGAACACCCACGGATTGCCGTAGATTCCGCGCGCGATAAACACCGCGCTGGCACCCGAGCCGTGCAGATGCTCAGCAGCGTCCTCGGCCGAGAACACATCGCCCGAGCCAATCACGGGAATCTCGACGGCGTCGGCAACCTCATCGACGACAGACCAATCGGCCTGGCCCGTATAAAGTTGCGTGGCACAACGACCGTGCACGGCAACTGCAGAGGCGCCCGCCCCTTCGAGCATCTGGGCAAACGTTGCGGCGTTGCGGTCCTCGGCATAAAAACCCTTGCGGATCTTCACGGTCACGGGAACATGCGCCGCGCCCACCGCTGCCTCAACAATCTTCTCGGCCAGGTCGGGCGTGCGCATGAGCGCCGAGCCCTCGCCCTTGGTTACGACCTTGCGAGCCGGACAGGCCATATTGATATCGATGAGCGACAGACGATCGCCCACGCGTTCCTCGACGGCAGCGACGGCACTCGCAAACTGATCGGGCTTAGAACCAAAGAGCTGCACGCAAATCTGCTGCTCCTCGACAGCCGGCAACACCAGGCGCCACGTCTTGTTGCTGGCATAGGCAAGGCCCGCCACGCTCACCATCTCGCTATAGGCAAGATGGGCACCGCGACGGCGACACATGATGCGATAGGCGGGGTCGGTTACGCCCGCCATGGGAGCCATAAGGAACGGCTGCTCGGCATAGGCGCCCAGCAGCCGCTTGCTGAATTCAGAAAGCGCCATGGACCTACTCGTCCACCTTGAGAATCGCCATAAAGGCCTCCTGCGGAACCTCGACCGAGCCGATGGCCTTCATGCGCTTCTTGCCCTCTTTTTGCTTCTCGAGCAGCTTGCGCTTTCGCGAGATATCGCCGCCGTAACACTTGGCCAGCACGTCCTTACGACGTGCCTTAACGGTGGAGCGGGCGATGATCTTGTTGCCGATGGCGCCCTGGATAGGCACCTCGAACAGCTGTCGCGGGATGATCTCCTTGAGCTTGTCGCACAGGCCGCGGGCCAGGCCATAAGCCTTATCCTTGTGCACGATAAACGACAGCGCGTCCACCTCGTCGCCCGAAAGCAGGATGTCGAGCTTGACGAGCTCGGAGGGGCGATATTCGTTGAACTCGTAGTCGAGCGAGGCGTAACCCTTGGTGCGGCTCTTGAGCTGATCGAAGAAGTCCAAGATGAGCTCGGCGAGCGGCATATCAAAGCGCATCTCAACCGATTTGCTCGTCAGGTGGATCATATCGGTCGTCACGCCGCGGTGCTCGATGGCGAGCTGCATGACGGCACCCGTATACTCGGGCGGACAGATGATCTTAGCCTTGAGGTACGGCTCCTCAATGCGCTCGATACGTGTGGCCTCGGGCAGGTCCTGCGGGCTGCGGACATCGATCATCTCGCCATCGGTCTTGTACACGTGATAGTCGACCGAAGGACTCGTGGCAATGAGGTCCAGATTGAACTCGCGCTCCAAGCGTTCCTTGACGACTTCCATGTGCAGCAGACCCAGGAAGCCCACGCGGAAGCCAAAGCCGAGCGCCACCGAGGTCTCGGGCTCCCACACCAACGACGGGTCGTTGACGTGCAGCTTATCGAGCGCGTCACGCAGGTTCTCGTAGTCCTTGTTATCGATCGGGAACAGGCCCGTATAGACCATGGGCTTGGCCTCGCGGTAACCGGGAAGCGGCTCGGGGCAGGGATTCGACGCCCACGTGAGGGTATCGCCCACGCGAACGGCCTCGGGGTCCTTCAAACCCGTGACCACATATCCAACCTCGCCGACGGTCAGAGCATCGACCGGCATCTCGGCAGGGCGCTTGACGCCCACGCCGTCGACCAGGAAGTCGCCCTTGGCCTGCATCATACGCAGGGTATCGCCCTTTTTGATGGAACCGTCAAAGACGCGCACCGTGGCGACGACGCCGCGGTACTCATCGAAGTACGAATCCAGAATAAGCGCCTTGAGAGGGCCATTTGCATCGCCCTTGGGAGGCGAGATCAAAAAGACGATGGACTCCAGCAGATCGTGGATGCCCTCGCCGGTCTTGCCCGACACGCACACGGCATCGTCGGCGGGAATGGCTAGATCGTCTTCGATCTCGGTCTTAACCTCGTCGGGGTGCGCCGAGGGAAGGTCGATCTTGTTGATGGCCGGAACAATGTCCAAGTTGGCGTTCATGGCGAGCGTCGCGTTGGAAACGGTCTGTGCCTCGACGCCCTGAGTGGCGTCCACGACGAGCACCGCACCCTCGCAAGCGGCAAGCGAACGCGAGACCTCGTAGGTGAAGTCCACGTGGCCCGGCGTATCGATCAGGTTGAACTGATACGTCTCGCCGTCGTCGGCGTCATAGGACACGCGGACGGCATTGGACTTGATCGTGATGCCGCGCTCGCGCTCGATGTCCATGGTGTCGAGCAGCTGCGACTCCATGTCGCGCTCATCGACGGTATGGGTGAGCTCGAGGATGCGGTCACTGATCGTGGACTTGCCATGGTCGATATGCGCAACGATCGAGAAGTTACGGATGTGGGAAATGTCAATTGAAGTATTCATGCGGACTATCTTACCCGAGCGGTACAAAAAATGGAGCCTGTTCCATAAAACAGGCTCCATTTATGCGCGTAATCTGTGTGGTGTGAAATTTACAACTTAAGCGTTGATGCTGTTCACGAGCTTGGCAAGACCGGACTTGCGGTTGGAAGCCTGGTTCTTGTGGATGACATGCTTAGCGGCAGCCATGTCGAGACGCTTGGTGACGGTCTTGAGGGCAGCCTGGGCCTTCTCGGCGTCGCCCTCGGCGACGGCGGACTGGACGTGCTTGGTCAGCGTCTTGAGCTCGGACTTGACAGCCTTGTTACGCATGCGAGCTGCCTCATTGGTGCGGATACGCTTCTTCTGAGACTTGATGTTTGCCACTTCTGGAGTTCCTTTCGAGTTCCTTGCAAAAAATGTATGACACCTCTGAGACACGGTGAGGTCATGCAAGCGCCTACTATAGCACGCTCCCCCTCAAAGGGATAGAACGAATTTGTCAAATAGGCAGGTATCATCACGATTTTCTCAAGATGTTCGTAATCCAGAGCAAAAGCGCGGTCTCCGAATCGGCCGAACCCTTGAGCGCGAGCTCTACATCGACGGCACCCTCGAGCGCGGCAACGAGCTCGGTCATCGAAAAACGACGTGCCCAGGTAAGGTGATTCTTGACCTGCCAGGCCTGGAGCTTGAGCGTCGCGGCGAGCTCACGCCCCTGCCCACGCCCATCGAGCGCCTTAGCAACAATCAGCTCACGGATGCGACCGCATAGCAGCGTGTAGGTCCACACGTAACTCTTAGAGGGCAGAAGTTTAAAGAGCTCGAGCGAACGCCGCATATCGCGAGCCGAGACGGCGTTGAGGAAGTCCCAGGGTTGAACCTCGGCCGTGCGCACGATCCAACGCTCCACGTCGGCAAGCTCAATCTGGGGCGCCTCGACCATCTGGGCGAGCTTTGCCAGGTCGTTATCGAGCATGCGCGTGTTTTCGCCCGAACGCGAGACGAGCTCCTCGGCAGCAGCCGTCGAGATGGACTTACCGTGCTGCGTCACCATCTGCTGAACGCGACGCGGCAGTTCCCAGCGCTTGGTACCCGAGCAATCGACGACAGCCTTCTTGTCAATCTTGGCGATTGCCTTATACAGGCGCGTATTCTTGGCAAGTGAGTCGGCGATAATGAGACAGACCGTCGTGGGGCTGGGACTTGCGAGGTACTCGACGAGGGGTTCCGAGACCGCCTTGGCAAGCTTGGAGCAGCCGTCGAGGATCACCAGGCGAAACTCGCTACCCATGGGAAAGGTATTGAGTGAGCCGATGATCGACTCGATATCGGGATCTTTCGTCATGTCGCGTTCATCGAGGTTGAACTCAACCATACCCGACTTTTCCAAGCGAGCTTTCATACGCGAGACGGCGTGGTCGCGCTTGACCCCATCGGTACCGACGATCAGATAAGCCGGCAGCAGACCGGTTTCGGACATTGCGCTCCCCTCTCGCAGACTCTCGAATTCGTACCGTGCCATTTTAGCCCAGGGGCCCACCGCGCGCCAACGATGTCATCACGGCCGCTGGCATCGCATCGCAAAGCCCTTCGCAGTCGGCGTGACGGTAATGTCTCCTTGTTCGATAGTGCAAGCAAATGCGCCGCCCGCTTCCTTAACGGCATCGATGCAGGCGTCCGAGGGATGGCCGTAGCGGTTGCCCTCGCCCGCACTCGCGATAGAGAGCTCGGGCTTAAGCGCTTCCAGCAGGTCTAGGTCGACAGAAACCTTTGAGCCGTGATGTCCCAGCTTGAGCACATCGATATCCCCCACCTTCTGTACAAACTCGCGTTCCTGATCGAGCTCGGCATCACCGGTGAGTAGCATGCGGAGACTCTGGCCTCCTTGGACATAACTGAGCAGCAAGACAAGCGAGTCTTCATTGCCCTCGCCATCCACGGACTCGAATGGCCACATCACGCGGGCGCAAAATGAGCCGATGTCGACCGTATCCCCACGGCGCACCTGCCGATACTCCACGCCAGGTCGGCTCAATACCTCGGCAGGAGCATCCTCCAGCGCATCCGCCGCCACGGCAATCGTTCCGACCGAAAACTGTTCGAGCACGGCAGGCAGACCACCCCAGTGATCCTCATCCCAATGCGTCACAAAGACGGCGTCGATATGGTGCACGTTATTGCGAACCAACGCCGACACCACGCGCTCATCGAGCCCACAGTCCACGAGCGCCACGGCGCCACCCTGGCGGATAAGAATCGCATCGGCCTGCCCCACATCGAGCACCGTCACCGAAGGCGACGCGAATCGATCCCAGTAGACGTACGGAATCGCAGCCAAGAGCACCAGGCATGCAAGCCCCGCCGCCATGGGGCGTGCGCGGGGACGTGGCCACCAGACCAAGAGGACCGCCAGCGCGAACGGCACCACGTATACCCAGACCGTATCGGGCGGCACAGTAACGGATGCGCCCGGAACAGCAGCAAAAAGCTGCTCAAAGAACAGCGCGCAACGAGCGACAATCATGGGCACCACGAGAGCCACGCGACTCAACAGCGGCACAAGCGAGCAGGGCACCAGCACGACCGACGATGCGAGCAGCACGCTTATCACCGGACCGATCACGGCGTTTGCGAGCGGGGCAATGAGCGAAAACGTCCCAAATGTAGGAATGGTAACGGGAAGAGTCGCCAGCTGCGAGCACAGTGTGACGGACAAAATACTGGCAACCCCCGAGGGCACGCCCAGCTCAACCAAGGCGTAGGTGGCGTAGGGGCAAAAACAAAGGATGGCAAATACGCTGGCGCACGAAAGCTGAAAACCCATCTCAAACAATACCGTCGGACGCAGCAACACAAAGATTGCCATGGTCACAAACAGAGCCGAGAGGCCATGCCGACGACGTCCGGCGCCGTTGGCGACAAGCGTCGCCGCCACCATACAGCACGCGCGCACGGCCGAAGGCGAAGCGCCCGTAAAGACGGCATAGGCAGCAAGGGCCAGCACCAACAGCCCCCGCTGAAGCCCACGAGAGAGGCGCGTCTTTTGCAGGGCGCTCTCAATCACAAACCCCACGATGGCAAGATGGCTGCCCGAGACAGCGATGAGATGCGCGGTGCCCGTTACCGAAAACCAGTCGCCCGCCGGCTGGGCGCGCAGCTCGGCCGAACGACCGCAGACGACACCGGCAATGAGCGAACGCGCCGGGTCGGTCGCAGGCGCGATGGACGCAAGCAGACCATTTCGCAGCCGAAGCAGCGGCCCCGGAGAGCCCTCATCGACCGACACAATCCGAACGGCTTTAACCTTGCGTACCTCGCCTCGAAGCACGCGCGAGCGCCCGTACGCGTCGTTCTCAAAGCGCGAATTCGACCGATAGCACGTACATGCGAACCGACGCCGGAGCTCGCGATCACACGACAGCCGCACCTGACCCAAACGCTTTTCGCCCGCATACGCATCGCAGGTATAGGAGTACGCACCGTCATTGATGGACGGGTCGCCGTGCACAACAAACTCGAGGCTGCTTGCCGCTCGACCGTCGAGCGCCTTCGAGGCGCCTAGCGTGCCCACAGCCCACCACGCCGAGACGACCGCTCCCGCCACGAGACCAACGGACGCGGCATGCAGCCACCGCTTCCAAGGAGCAAGCGGTGCACAAAATTGAGCCAGCACAACGAATGCCGCCGCCGCAACGGGAATGGCCCATAGCAGCCCGACCGCCGGCGCCTGCTCCCTCAGCAGCACATCAGCGGCCACGT